>JAZLAB010000083.1:0-45321 GCA_045612985.1 Faecousia sp. | reverse complement strand
CGGGAATCGAACCCATGTTACCGCCGTGAAAGGGCGGTGTCTTAACCGCTTGACCAACGGGCCTGGTAGCGGCGACCTGATTCGAACAGGTGACATACCGGGTATGAACCGGCTACTCTACCAACTGAGTTACGCCGCCATATTTCAGCATCGCCGAAATCAGCTTTGTTATTATATAAGCAGGAACGGTATTTGTCAAGGGAAAGTTTGTATTTTTTATGTTTTTTCGGGAAATGCTGATAAAGAGGTGATGGGTTGTGAATATTTGGAAAAAGACGCTGCTGTTTGCTGCCGGAGGGTGCGGATATATGGCGCTGGAGCTGCTTTGGCGGGGCTGGACACACGGGAGTATGTTCCTTGCCGGAGGCAGCTGTTTTTTGCTGCTGGGCAAGCTCAATCGCACTGAACCGAGGCTGCCACTGTTTTGGCGGGGCGTGGCCGGCGCGGGGGTGATCACCTCTGTGGAGCTGCTGACGGGGCTGCTTGCCAACCGGGATTACAGCGTTTGGGATTACCGGCAGATGCCGGCAAATTTTCACGGCCAGATCTGTTTGCCCTTTTGCCTGGCGTGGATCCCAGTGAGTATCGGCGCGATGGTTCTTTATGAAAAACTGGACGCTATGGGCAAATAAAAACCCCGAGGCAGCTGCCTCGGGGTTTTGTGCTTATTTTGCGTATTCTACTGCCTTGGTCTCCCGGATGACATTGACCTTGATCTGGCCGGGGTATTCCAGCTCGGCCTCGATCTTCTTGGCAACATCCCGTGCCAGGAGGATCATATTGTCCTCGGTAACCTCCTCGGGCTTGACCATAATGCGGACTTCACGGCCTGCCTGGATGGCGAATGCCTTCTCTACGCCGGGGTAAGAGCCGGTCAGCTCCTCCAGCTTCTGCAGACGGCGGATGTAGTTTTCCACATTCTCACGGCGGGCGCCGGGACGAGCAGCGGACACGGCATCTGCAGCCTGCACCAGGACGGCCGTCACCGTCTTGGGCTCTACATCACCGTGGTGGGCCTCGATGGCGTTGACCACAACAGGATTTTCCTTATACTTCCGGGCCAGCTCTGCGCCCAGCTGCACGTGGCTGCCTTCCACCTCGTGGTCAATGGACTTTCCCAGATCGTGCAGCAGGCCTGCCCGCTTTGCCAGCGTTACATCTACGCCCAGCTCTGCGGCCATCAGACCGGCAATGTGGGCCACCTCCATAGAGTGGTTCAGCACATTCTGGCCGTAGGAAGTACGGTACTTCTGGCGGCCCAGGATCTTCACCAGCTCCGGATTCAGACCGTGGACACCGGTTTCGTAGCAGGCGCGCTCGCCTTCTTCCCGAATGGTGCGGTCCACATCCTTACGGGCCTTCTCCACCATATCCTCGATACGGGTGGGGTGGATGCGGCCGTCGGCAATCAGCTTCTCCAGGGACAGACGAGCAATTTCCCGACGGACCGGGTCAAAGCTGGAAACGGTAATGGCTTCGGGGGTATCGTCGATGATCAGGTCAACACCGGTGATGGTCTCCAGGGTGCGGATGTTGCGACCCTCGCGGCCAATGATGCGGCCCTTCATCTCGTCGTTGGGCAGAGGAACAACGGAAACGGTGGCCTCTGCGGCATGGTCGGCGGCGCAGCGCTGAATAGCGATGGAGAGGATCTCCCGTGCCTTCTCGTCTGCCTCATCCTTGATCTCCTGCTCGATCTGCTTGATCTTCATAGCAGTGTCGTGGCGGACTTCCTCCTCCACACTCTCCAGCAGGATCTTCTTGGCCTGCTCCTGGGAAAGTCCGGAGATCTGCTCCAGGGTGGCCAGATGGGCTTTCTTAACAGCCTCGGCCTCTTCCTTGGCAGCAGCCACCTCGGTCATCTTCCGGGCCAGCTCTTCTTCCTTCTTTTCAAAGGCGTCGGCCTTCTTGTCCAGGGTCTCTTCCTTCTGCTGCAGCCGGTTTTCTTGTTTACTCAGCTCAGCGCGACGTTCTTTAACTTCTTTTTCGTACTCTGTGCGGGATCTATGGATTTCATCTTTTGCTTCCAAAAGCATTTCTTTCTTGCGGCTTTCACCACTGCGAATAGCATCGTTGATCAGGCGGGTAGCCTCCTGCTCCGCAGAGCCGATCTCCCGTTCCGCAACGCGCTTGCGTACAGCGCTGCCAATGATCATACCAATGACCAGAAATACTACGCCGGCAGCGGCAAGAATTACATAATCTAACGGTTTCAGATATTGAATAAATTCCATAAAATCGTTGCACACCTCCTTTTTTGAAATAGACATACCAAAGAGGTGAGCGCAATTGCCCCATGTGTGAAATTGTAATATCAATAACGGACATGAGGCGCGACACGCATACCTCGGTTAATGCCAGTTAAAATGAAACGCGTGGGCGATCGCCCGGTGCGTACACTATACCGAATCTATTGTACCTGCCCAAGAGGGGAATGTCAAGGTCAAATGCGGAAAAACCAAGGGAAAGTTTACATAATTTTCCACCTGGTACGCGGCTTTTCCGTTGACAAGGATTTGCTTCCGTGCTAAAATAACCCCAGCTTGCAATGCGGACAAAAGTAAATATGCGGGCGTGGCCGCGGTCGGCAGATGAGGAAGCCGCGCTGACGGCGACGAAGATGCCGGGCACCGCAACAGGACGAACAACGAACAAATTGAATATGCGGATGTGGTGGAATTGGTAGACTCGGTGGATTTAGGTTCCTCTGTCTTCGACGTGCAGGTTCGAGTCCTGTCATCCGCACCAACAGAAAAAGGGAGGCAAAAGCCTCCCTTTTTCTGTTGGTCAAAGGCGCGACGGACTTGAACCCATCTAAATGCAAGTGTCCGGTGGACACTTGCTGCCACCAGTGCAAACACTGGTGGCTACCGTAATTTTTGCCGTTGGCAAAAATGCGCATCAAGTCCTGTCGCCCACACAAAAACCCTTGCTACACTTTTATTTAGCTATTCAGCAAATAGCTAATTGGATTATTGCAAGACGGTTATTTATGTGCTACAATATTATTAAAATTGACAAAATTCAACGAGAAAAAGCACGTGAACTTTTAATTTTGACAATGTTGTGAGGATACTATGAATTATATTGGTTCCAAATACTCCTTAATAGATTTTTTGCAACAGTCCATAGATAAAACTCTGGAATTGTGCGGCGAGGACAGAAAACCATCTGAAATGGTCTTTGCTGATTTGTTTGCAGGAACTGGCGTAGTTAGCGGTTCATTTAAAAAAAGGGGTTATTCTATAATAGCAAACGATATTCAATATTATAGTTATGTTATGACAAAGCATATGATTGAGAATAATGGGAATTTGGATAAAAAGCGTTGTAAAGAACTTATAGATGAATTAAACAGTTTAGATGGAATAGAAGGCTTCATTTATAAAAATTATTCCTATGAAGGAACAGCAGATCAAGAATTTAGAAGAATGTATTTTTCGGAGCATAATGCCAAAAAGTGCGATGCAATAAGAACCACTATTGAAGAGTGGCTTGTTAATGGTAGAATAAATGAAAACGAATACTTTTTCTTGCTTGGGTCTTTAATCAATAGCATTGATAAATGCGCTAATACCGCATCAGTATATGGAGCATTCTTGAAAAGACTAAAGAAATCTGCATTGAAAGAAATGGAAATGGCCCCCCTTCCAATTATGCAAGGCTCTGTTGAATGCAAAGTATATAATGAAGATATCAGCGAGTTAATTAATAATGTTTCCGGTGATATCCTTTATCTGGATCCTCCTTACAATGCTCGTCAGTATTGCTCAAATTATCATATGCTTGAAACGATTGCCAAATATGATAATCCCGAAATTAGAGGGAAAACGGGATTGAGAAATTATGAAGATCAAAAAAGCGTATTTTGTATGAAGAATAAAGTCGAAAGCGCTTTTGCTGAATTGATCAAAAGCGCAAAATTTAAATACATATTTTTAAGTTATAACAACGAAGGGTTGATGTCTTTTGACACTATCGAAAAAATAATGAAAAAATATGGAAAGTATAAGGTCTATATGCGGCAATATCGTCGTTTTAAAGCGGACAATACCAGAGACAGTAAATCTGATTCGACAATTGAATATTTACACTGTTTGATAAAACAGTAAATCATTGAAAAAGTGAACACGCAGGAAGCCCGAACCTGAGGGAAGCTTTTGAAATTGAAAAACCGCAATAAACGCGTTGCTTAATAACACTTTAAGCAAAATCGATGAAAAAGCAGAGAGGTTAATTTTTGATTATGGGGAAAATAAACGACCTTGATATGTCAAGATGGAAAGAAATTAACGATGTCTGGCTAGATAGCCTTTGGATAATCCCACAAAGAGATAATTCCGGGGCTCATGACGGTCATTACCATGGGAATTTTGTTCCTCAAATACCGCATCAGCTTTTGACACGATACACGAAAGCCGGAGATTTTGTTTTAGACCCTTTTGCAGGAAGTGGAACTACGTTAATAGAAGCGCAGCGAATGGGAAGAAACTCGATTGGTATTGAATTACAACTTGATGTAGCAAAGGAAGCGGCAAAAAGAATTCACTCAGAACAAAGAGAAGGAATTGTGGCAGATACCTTTGTAGGTGATAGCAGGACATTTGATACGAAAAGAATATTGAACGCGTATAGCATTAACAATGTTCAATTCATAATTTATCACCCCCCCTATTGGGATATAATAAAATTCAGCGAAGATGCAAATGATTTATCGAACACAAAAACGCTAGAGTCATTTATAGAAAATTTTCGACTCGTTGTCAAAAACACGGTGGCAATACTGGAAAAAGGAAGATATTGTGCCGTAGTAATCGGAGATAAATATGCAAACAGCCAACTAGTCCCGCTAGGCTTCTACTGTATGCAAGCAATGCAACAGGAAGAGCTAACTCTTAAAGCCACAATTGTAAAGAATTTTGAAGAAACTAAGGGCAAAGCAAATCAAAAAGCTCTTTGGAGACAAAGAGCTTTGCAAAATGGTTTATATCTATTCAAACACGAATATATTTTCTTATTCAAAAAGGAGAAGTGAAACACTTCTCCTTTTTAAGTTTATTTATGTAATAATATAACATAGCAGTATGTTTCGAAAATTTGAACATTACCGTTGGAAAACAGGTATTCAAATTCTATATTTAAAGGAGAACTAAAGTCAACATTAGCTAGCGAATTTTCAACATCTTCGGTTGTCAAATCTGAATCTAAATAAGCAATTAACAATCTGGGCTCATATCCAAAGCGCTCTTCGTCTTGGTTTTCATACAAACTTATTGCAACCAAATCGGGGTTTTCTATAGCAATTTTGCGGTAGTCATCCCCGTATTGTTCGATGAATGCTCTACCGATACTTCTACCGACCTTTTGATCGAACGGCTGTCCATTAATATAGAAATCAACCCCTCTACAATTTCCAAAAGTCGGGATCACTTCATCGTTATTTGCAAAAATCAAATATTCAATATAGTCATTGCGAAGCGTGTTAATTTCTTTTATTCGTCTAAATCTGATTGCATCTAAAGCAATTCGATCGTCTTTTTCTCGCTCAGTTAAATCACTTCTATTTACAAAATTAACATGATTATCAAACAATTTTGGAAGGAAAGGCCAGTCAAGTTTTCCGAGCTTCAAAGTTTTCCAATCATAAATTAAATCATTGATTCTATCCCTACCAATTCTACCTTCAATACATTTTTCCGAGTCAAAAAATAATCCTCTAATTATTCTTTTTGACAATTTATACTCCCAAGTTCTAATAATAGCATCATCGATAGCTCTATTAGTACGGAGCTTGCTAAAATCTTCTCCTATATGTTCGGATAGAAGGTCGAGATATGCTTGTTTATTTGTTGTATTGTAAAAAATCTTTTTTATCTCTTGTGGGGTTATTCCGTTTAATAATGACATTTCAATTTCTCCTTACTTTTTTGGCACCAAATGTCTTTTGTATTCCATTGGGTCATACCAATAACAGCCCTCGCACGCGTTTTCTTCGTTGTTATGTGTTGGGCCGCCTGCGTAATAGGACATCGGATAGCCCAACTTCTTGGCATCATATCGGATGCCGGATCTGAGGCATTCTTTGCAGAACTGACGTTTGGCGTCGTTAGCAGCTTTACTCAAAGGCTGGAAATCGGATAATTTCTGATCCTCATTGCGCATAACGCGGTCTTCGTTTTTCATACCATTCTTATGATCAACTTCGGGATTAGAGGTGCCTAACACGACGCAACGACGAGAACGGATTTGGCGTTTGATATCAGTACGAATATGTTGAGAATAATCGCCATTGTTCAGTCCGTTTAATCGGACACGGTCGATTCCGTTTCCGGGAGTGATTGATTTGTCAAATTCAATTACATACTGCTTTGCGAGTGTGGATTCTTTTCTTGCCCAAGAAGCACCGTTTCCAAACTTAAGAGCGGCATATTTTCCTACAAATTCGTCTGTACTCACCCATCTTGTACAGCCGTGCTTATCTGGCTGTGCCAACTGTAAAAACAGTTCGTTTTTTGTTGCCATACATTTATTCCTCCACAAATAATTTGTATGTCTCAAGATTAAGTGCGTCAGCAATTTTTTGAATATTGTCTAAAGAAATACTACGCCGAAAACATTCAATATCGCTAATATAAGTTCTATGCAAACCGCAAAGCTCGGCGAATTTTTCTTGCGATACTCCTTTTTCTGTGCGATATCTACGGACGTTACTCCCAAATACTTTAATAATATCCATTACAATCACCTCGTTTTTGATATTTACATTTTAGATAATAGAACACAATAAGTCTACATACAATAAGTGTATCGCCATGCCCCCCTTTTGGGGGCAGTTCAATGCAACGTTGCAACCCGTACCAAAAAGAAAGCACCCCGATTGGGGTGCTTTCTTTTATTCAAGTGATTGCCTTTTGGTTTGGCAGGTGAGCGCCAGGATGCGCTCTGCAAGGGCTTTGCTTGCAAAGCCCGGTTGGGCCCGCCAGGTCCAGTTCAGGCAGGAGAGAGTGCCGGGGTGGTTCATACGACCTTCCCTCCCCAGCTCCAGATAGTCTTGCATTTGGATGATGCACAGCTTGCTGACAGAGGCCATACAGCTGCGGATCATACCTTTAATATAGCCTTCTTCTTCCGTCAGTCCCAAATAGGACTTGGCGTAGGCAATGTCTGCCGGGTCGGCTTCCTCCAACCACTGCTTCAGCGCGGGGTTATCGTGGGTGCCGCAGTAGCAAACGGAGTTGACCGGATAGCGGTGAGGCAGGTAATCCCCGGCTTCCCGGGAGTCAAAGGCAAATTGCAGCACCTTCATACCCGGCGCGCCGGAATCCTCCTGGAGCTTTCGGACCTCATCCGTTACGAAGCCCAGGTCTTCTGCGATCAGCTCCAGCTCCGGGATCGCCTGCCGGACGGCGTTGATAAAGTCCATACCCGGACCTTTTTCCCAAGCACCGTTTTTGGCGGTATCGTCTGCTGCCGGGATCGCCCAATAGCTTTCAAAGCCCCGGAAATGATCCAGGCGCACCACATCATACATCCGCTGGGCAGCCTTAAGCCGGTTGATCCACCAGCGGTAGCCCGATTGTTTCATTTTTTCCCAATCGTAAAGGGGGTTGCCCCATAGCTGACCGTCTTCGCTGAAGGAATCCGGCGGGCAGCCTGCCACTTTTACCGGGCGGCAGTTTTTGTCCAGCTGGAACAGCTGGGTGTTTGCCCACACATCTGCGCTGTCCAGAGGCACATAGATCGGCACATCACCGATAATGCGAATGCCCTTGCTGTTGGCGTAGCGGCGCAGGCAGGACCACTGCTGGTAAAACTGATATTGCAGAAAATACTGGAAGGCGATGGCATCTTTATAATTCTGGCGGTAGGATTCCAGGATCGCCGGCAGGCGCATCATCAGGCTTAAGGACCAGTTTTGCCAGGTCTTCTGGGGATAGGCTTCTTTTAAGGCCATAAATAGCGCGTAGTCTTCCAGCCAATTTTCGTTTTCGGCAACGAATTGCCGGTAATCGTCTGTCTCTTCAAACCGGTCAAAGGCCAATCGCAAAACCTTGGTGCGGTGGGCGTAAAGAGCGCCGAAATCCACCCGGGAGGCATCCTTTTCCCAGCAGATGCTGTCTGCCTCCTCTTGGGTAAGCAAGCCTTCCCAAATGAGCAGATCCAGATCGATCAGGTAGTGGTTGCCGGCAAAGGTGGAAAAGGCCTGGTAGGGGGAATCGCCGTAGCCGGTAGGACTCAAAGGCAGAATTTGCCAATAAGACTGGCCGGCGTCGGCAAGAAAATCAACAAAATCAAAAGCGCTTTTTCCCATACTGCCGATGCCGTAAGGACCGGGCAGAGAGGTAATATGCATCAGAATACCGCTTTTTCTCATAGTTCGTCCATTCTTCGGGTGCTTTCACGCAGACAGATGGTAAAGGGGACGGTTTCGTGGCGGGCAACACCGCCTTGCTCCAGATTCTGCAAAAGGAGCTGCACACTGCGCTCGGTCATAGGCTTTACAGACTGTTGCACCGTGCTCAGTTGGGGAACAAGATAGCCGCCCAGGGGCAGACCGTCAAAGCCCACCACAGACACATCCTCCGGCACCCGCAGACCGCCGTCCCGCAATGCCCGGATGGCGCCGATGGCCATAACATCTGCCGCTGCAAACAGGGCGGTAAACTCCCGGCCATTGTCCAGGAGCTTTTTGGTGGCGTCGTAGCCTGCCTGGTAAGAGAAACGGGTGCCTTGATAATCCAGTTCTTCGTCAAAGCAAATATTGTGGTTCTTCAAAGACTGCAGGTGGCCTTCATAACGCAGCCGGCCGGTGTCGGACACGGCCCGGTCGCCGCCGATCATCACAAATTTCTTGTGGCCCAGGGCGATCAGTGCGTCTGTGGCGCTGCAGGCAGCCTGCCGGTCATCCGTAGAGACGCTGGACAGATTCTCAAAGGGAAACTGGGATGCGTCATTGGACACCAGCACGCAGGGAATATCGATCTTGTGGAAGGAACGAAGGAAGTTCTGACGGTTGCCGCCCAGAAACAGGATGCCCCGGGGCTTCTTCTCCCGGCACAGCTGGGCTGCCCGGTGCACCTCGTCTTCGTCTTCATCCTGATAGTCCACGATCAGAGGATAGTCGGTTTTTGCAATGATGGACTGAATGATCTCCACCATTTCCGAAAACATCTCGTTGGAAGTACCCTTGACCACAACCAAAATGGAGGTGGCATGCTGCTGCTTCAGGTGCTTGGCATTGGCGTTGATCTCAAAATTGCTTTCCTGCACCGCTTGCAGAATGGTCTGACGGGCCTTTTTACTGACATTGGGGTGGTTGTTAAGCACGCGGGAAACCGTTGCCACGCCGTAGCCGGTTTTTTTGGCCAGGTCTTTAATGGTCATAGGGAACTCCTTTTTCTTTAGCGGGGTGCGATCAGCCCTTGACTGCGCCTGCGGCAACACCCTTGATGATGTGCTTCTGGCGGGTCAGATAGAATGCGTTCACGGGAATGATGCTCAGCAGGATCAGCGCCATCGTGGCGCCCAGGTCAACCGTGCCGTAGCTGCCCTTGAGGTACTGAATGTGGATGGGAATGGTCATATACTTGGTGCGGTCCAGAACCAGGTAGGGAAGCAGATAGTCGTTCCAGACCCACATAATCTCCAAAATCGCAACGGAGATCATAGTGGGCTTCATCATAGGAAGCACCACACTGAAGTAGGTGCGCAGGGGGTTGCAGCCGTCAATGGCGGCGGCCTCCTCAATGTCCAGAGGAATGCTCTTTACGAAGCCCACGAACATAAACACAGCCAAGCCTGCGCCAAAGCCCAGATAAATTACGGGAATGGTCCAGGGGGTGTCCAGATTCAGCGTATCTGCGGTCTTGGACAGGGTGAACATGACCATCTGGAAGGGGACCACCATAGAGAACACGCAGGTATAGTACACAGCCCGGCAGAACTTGGAGTCTACCCGGGAAATGTACCAGGCGGCCATAGAGGTAAACAGCAGGATCAGGAAAGTGGAAAGCAGCGTAATGACCAGACTGTAAAGGGCGGATTTCCAGAATTCATAGCCGCCGAAGGTCATACCCTTGATAAAGTTATCAAAGCCTACGAAGCTTTCCTTGGTAAACCAGGCAAAGGTTTCGGTCTTGACGAAGGTGTTGCCCTTGAAAGAGTTCAGCAGCACAATCAAAACAGGGAACACATAAACAAGGCTGATGAAAGTAAACAGTACGGTAAAGAGCATTTTGTTGCGCTTTTCTGTGCGCAGATCACTTGCTTTTTTCATTACTGCTGCACCTCCTTTTTACGGGTAGAGGTAAGCTGGATCAAACCGATCGTAGCTACCAAAATAAAGAACAGAACGGCCTTGGCTTGCGCTGTGCCGCGGGAATTGATGTTTTGACCGTAGAAAGTATTGTAAATGTTCAGCGCAAGCATTTCTGTGGTGTGGACGGTGCTGCCATCGGGATTAATGATGTAGGGCAGGCCGCCGGTCAGCGCCAGGTTCTGGTCGAAAAGCTTGAAGCCGTTGGTCAGAGAAAGGAACATACAAATGGTGATGGAGGGCATCACATTGGGGATGGTAACATTGATCAGCGTCTGCCAGCCGCTGGCGCCGTCGATCCGGGCTGCTTCCAGCATATCCCCCGGAACTGCTTGCAAGCCGGCAATGTAAATGATCATCATATAGCCGATCTGCTGCCAGCACATCAAAATGATCAGGCCCCAAAAGCCCCAGGTGCTGTTGGTGAGAATGGATGTGCCGTAAGCGCTCAGAATGCCGTCGAAGATCATACTCCAGATGTAGCCCAGAACAATACCGCCGATCAGGTTGGGCATAAAGAAAACGGTACGGAACAGATTCGCGCCCTTGATCTTCTGGGTCAGCGCGTAGGCAATGGCAAAGGCCAGAATGTTGATCAGCAAAAGGGAGACGATGGCGTACAGGGCAGTGTAGCCAAAGGAGTACATAAAGCTTTCGTCCCGGAAGGCTTTTACATAGTTTTCAAAGCCAACAAAATCCCATTTGCTGGTGGTTTTAAATTTTGTCAGCGACAGGAAAAGTCCCTGACAGAAGGGCCATACAAAGCCGATGATGAAGGCAATCAGCATAGGCCACAAAAACACCGGCGCCCATCTCCGGATGTTATTCTGGATCAGGTTGCGGTTGCCGATTTTTTTCTTTTTCATATGTCGATCAACTCCCTGGAATGAAATAATAACGTGGGCACGGCTTTGGCCTCCTGCGGCTGCAGCCGTGATTTAGAATGCGGGGCGAGCGTATTGCTCGCCCCGCCAATAGGGAATATGTGAAAATTACTCGTTAGCAGCCTTATACTGTGTTGCCCAGCCATCAACGAATGCGGTTACAACCTTTGCCCAGTTGTCATCAGTGGGGTCAGCGTTGTAGTCGTTCAGAGCGGACACAGCAGCAGCGCGGTATGCATCCACGTTGGGCTGATAGTTGGTTGCCCACCACATGTTGTAGCAGCCGTCAGCCAGGTATGCGTTAGCCTGTGCCAGGAAGGGGTTGGTGGAGGCAGCAGCGTTCTTGTAAGGCATAACACCGAAGGTAGCAACAGCCTTAGCGGATGCTTCAGCATCGGTAACCAGCCACTTCATAAAATCCAGAGTAGCCTTGATGTCTTCCTCGGAAGCCTCTGCGTTAACAGCCCAGTAGTTCTCAGTACCGCAGTTCAGGCCAGCCTTCTCTTCACCCTCAACACCGCAGTAGTAGGGGATCATGGTCAGGTCTTCAGCCTTCATGCCCTTTTCGGACAGGCCGGACCACTCCCAGTTACCGTTGAAGTAGAACAGAGCCTTCTCGCCAGCGAACTCTGCAGCAGCGTCGAAGCCGCCGTTAGCCAGATCAGCGCGAGGTGTTGCGGAGTTAACGACCATCAGGTCATACAGGTTCTTGTAGTTGTCCATATACTTGCCGGTCAGCTCGGAGGGGCAAGCATTCCACTTTTCGGGAGCATCAACGGACTCATAGTAGTAGTCCAGGTTGATCAGGTGGCCGGTGAAACGCCAGGAAGAGGAGTCATCCATACCGGCGGAGGAGAATGCGTCGAAGCCCAGCTCTGCAGCGCGCGCGTGAACGTCTTCAGCAACTTCCTTCAAAGTAGCAAAGTTTTTGATGTAGTCAGCCTTGTAGCCAGCCTTTTCCAGCAGCTTGGTGTTTACGATGATGCCGTAGCACTCGTAGCAGTAGCCGATGGAGCACAGCTTGCCGTCCTTGTCGAACAGCTGGTAAGCATCGGTGCTCAGTTCCTTTGCGATGTCGGTGTCGGACAGATCCAGGCAGTACTCACCCCAGGTCTCAACAGCGGCCTGGTTGCCAACCACGAACATGGTGGGAGCATTTTCCTTGTCCATCTCGGCGGTCAGGGTCTCGTTGTATGTACCGGAAGCGGCGGTAACGATCTGTACGGGGATGCCGGTCTCCTCGGTGTACATTGCAGCGATTTCCTTCAGTGCTTCGTCGGATTCGGGCTTGAAGTTCAGCCAGTAAACAGAAGCCTCATCCTTACTGCAGCCAGTCAGACCGGCGCACAGGCCCAGAACCATAACGATAGCCAGCAGCATTGCCAAAAGCTTTTTCATTTTGATTTCCTCCTGATTTTTGTTTTCCGGGGATCACCCGGTTGATTTTTGGAAACGATTCCAACGTTTCTCTAACACCATAATACCCTACTGTTCATAAATTTTCAATAACTTCTTGTAAAAAATTAAAAGTTCCACTTTTTGTATAATTTTCCTAAAGAAGATTTGTACATTTTGACCAAATATGTTCATTTTGACATTGCTGCTTTTCCAAAAGGGGTCGGAAGAATAATTGTAAAAGAGGACTGTTTGTGCTATAATATTAAATATGTAAAGAAAAAATGCCGCAAACAGATATAAAGGAGCAAGACCATGACAAAGACAAAGAAAATTGAAGAATCTTTGACGGAGCAGCAGTATCTGATCTGCCCGGCCCATATCAATCACTATGGGCGGCTTTTTGGCGGACAGCTGCTCAAATGGATCGACGAGCTGGCCGGGATCGTGGCCATTCGCCACTGCGGCGGCACGGTAACTACCGCCGCCATTGACAACCTGCAGTTCCGGGCCCCTGCCTATACCGGGGATATGATCGTGTTGCGCGGGTGGGTAACCTGCGTGGGAAGGACTTCTATGGAGGTCCGGGTGGACACCTACCGGGAGGCGCTGGACGGCTGCCGGGAGCTGATCAACCGGGCGTATATCGATATGGTGGCCATTGACTGTAAGGGAAGACCTATGGAAGTCCCCCAAATTGTCATTGAAACAGAGCAGCAGCGGCAGGAATGGGAGGCTGCGCAAAAACGGCGCCAGGCCCGCAAGCAGCTGCGCCAGGGATAAAGAGGGTGTTGATTATGGACAAGAAAATTCGGGCAATCACCCAGACGGCGGTGATGCTGGCCCTTTTGGTGGCGCTGCAGGCGCTGACCAAGCCTTTAGGGCAGCTGGTAACCGGCTCTGTAGTCAATGCCGTTTTAGCCCTTACCGTACTGGTGGTGGGTCTAGGCAGCGGCATTACGGTGGCGCTGATCAGCCCGGTGTGTGCGTTTTTGTTGGGGATCGCCCCCAATTTCGTAACGGTGCTGCCTATTATGCTGGGTAACACCTGCTTTGTGGTTTTGCTGAAATGGATCTGCACCAAAACCGGAAGACCCTTCTGGCGGCAACCGGTGGGTCTGTTGGCTGCGGCAACGGTGAAGTTTGGCGTGTTGTATCTGCTGGTGGTCAAGGTCATCTGCGGCGTAGCCTCCGGCGCGCTGCTGGGCCAGAAGCTGGGAAGCATCGTGGTGCTGGCGCCAACCATGCTGAAAATGCTGCCGGCAATGTTTACCTGGCCACAGCTGTTTACCGCTCTGATCGGCGGCACAGTTGCGTTGATCATCGCGCCCCTACTGAATAAGGCGCTGCACAAATAAGAAGACGGGAGGAGCGGCCTCCCGTTTTTCCTTTGAAAAA
Source organism: Faecousia sp. (assembly GCA_045612985.1). GTDB lineage: Bacteria > Bacillota > Clostridia > Oscillospirales > Oscillospiraceae > Faecousia. The sequence goes on along the minus strand of JAZLAB010000083.1, from coordinate 31,329 downwards.
GCGGCATTTTTTTGCAATTTTTCCTTGACAATCCACTATAAATGGGTTAGTATCGTAGCATCAAAGACGAAAGGAGCGAACGGAATGTTCTTTAACGGTTCTTATTATTATTTCTTTATCCAGGGCTGCCCGTTCTCTCTTAAGAGCAGATGAAATTTGTTTCATCCAATCTTAATCGTTAACGGACAGTCCGCAGCCGCATGTGCCGAAAAGGCATAGAAGGTCTGCGGAATTTTTTGTTATTTTAGCAACCGCTGATTAAATCGTCTGCGGTTACCGGCGGATCTTTTGCCCCAACTTTTCAGTTTGAAAAACTTGAAATACACAAAGTATTCCTGCATTTTCAAACTTTAATTTGAGGCAAAACCTCTCGCCGCTATCACTTGTCGATTTAATCAGAGGTTACTTCTCAGGAGATGACAGTATGATATCCCAGGAAATGAAGCAGTTGGGAATGAGCGGCTGTGTGATTCGAGAGATCGCCGCCTATTGCCAGGAGCGGCGCGCCCAGATCGGAGAGGAAAATGTGTTTGATTTCAGCATAGGAAACCCCAGCATTCCTGCCCCGGCGGTGGTGCGACAGACAATGCTGAAGCTGCTGGAAAGCAGCGATCCGGTGGCTTTGCACGGCTATACCGCGGCTGCCGGAGATCCGGCCGTGCGGCAAAGGTTGGCGCAGAATATCACCGCCCGTTTCGGTGTTCCGGCGGACCCGGCGCTGATCTATATGACCTGCGGCGCAGCGGCATCTTTGACCATCTCCCTGAAGGCGATCACAAACCCCGGGGATGAGGTAATTTTGCTGGCGCCCTTCTTTACGGAGTATCCGGTGTTTGTGGAAAACGCAGGCGCCTGCCCGGTGGTCGTCCCCTGCCGCCCGGGGGATTTTGAACTGGACCTGGAGGCGCTGGAAAGCGCGATCAATGAAAAGACCCGGGCGATCCTTCTGAACTCTCCCAACAATCCCTCCGGCGTTGTGTATGGGGCGCAGAGCATCCAAAGCTTAAGCGATCTGCTGCGCAAAAAGGCGGCGGAATTTGGACACCCCATCACCATCATCGCCGACGAGCCCTATCGGGAGCTGGTGTACGCAGATGTGCAGGTGCCCTACATCCCAAAGTATTACGATGATACCATCGTTTGCTATTCTTACAGCAAGTCATTGTCGCTCCCCGGTGAGCGGATCGGTTACATATTTGTGCCTTCCGCGGCACCTATGGCAAAGGATGTTTACGCCGCCATTTGCGGCGCAGGCCGCGCAATGGGTTATATCTGCGCCCCCAGCCTGCTGCAGCATACGGTGGCGGCCTGCGATGGCACACCCCCGGAGATCAGCGCCTATGACAAAAACCGCAGGCGCTTATACGAAGCGCTTACCCAAATTGGCTATGAGGTGGTTTATCCCCAAGGCGCCTTCTACCTGTTTATGAAGGCTCTGGAGCCGGATGCCAATGCCTTTTACCAAAGGGCAAAGGATTTTGAGCTGTTGTTAGTACCCAGTGATGATTTTGGAGTACCGGGCTATGTTCGAATCGCTTACTGCGTCAGCTACGAGCAGATCGAGCGATCCTTACCGGCCTTCCGTAAATTATATGACAATTATAAAAAGGAGATTTAAGATATGACGGATTTGGAAAAAGCAAGACAGCTGATCAACGAAACCGATAAAGAAATGGCCCGCCTCTTTGAGCAGCGGATGGATGCCGTGAAAATGGTCGCTGCCTACAAAAAGGAGCACGGTCTTCCGGTGGAAGATCTGTCCCGGGAAAAGGAAATGGTCAAAAACAACACCCCCGGTGTGGTAAACGAAGAATACCGGCCCTACTATGTAAACTTTCTGCAGTCTGTGGTGAATGTATCCAAGAATTTGCAGCACCGGATGCTGGACGGTATGCGTGTGGCTTACAGCGGCGTGGAAGGCGCATTTGCCTCCATCGCAGCCAAGCGGATCCTGCCCCAGGCCACCTGCGTGCCCTGCAGCAGCTTTAGAGCTGCCTATGAAGCCGTTGTCAGCGGTCAGTGCGACTGCGCGATGCTGCCGGTGGAAAACAGCTTCAACGGCGATGTGGGAAAGGTCTTGGACCTGGCATTTTTCGGCCCGCTGTATGTTACCGGTGTGTACGATGTAGAGATCGTGCAGAACTTGCTGGGTGTGCCCGGCGCTACCGTGGCAGATGTGAAGAAGGTTATCAGCCATCCCCAGGCGCTGGGTCAGTGCGCTGCCTACATTTCCCAGAACGGCTTTGAAACGGAAGATGCAGCAAATACTGCGGTTGCCGCCAAGCAGGTGGCGCAGCTGGGCCAAAAGGAAGTGGCTGCCATCGGCAGCGAGGAAGCTGCGGCAAAGTTCGGCCTTGTAAAGCTGGACAGCCACATCAACGAAAGCAGCAACAACACCACCCGGTTTGCGATGTTTGCCCGCTCCGAAAAAGCTCCCAGCAGAAAGGACAATCATTTCATTCTGCTGTTTACCGTTAAGAATATTGCCGGTTCTCTGGGTCAGGCCATCTCCATCATCGGCGAGTACGGCTTTAACCTGCGGGCGCTGAAGAGCCGTCCCACCAAGGAGCTGATCTGGGAGTACTATTTCTATGCCGAGGGCGAAGGCAACATCGGCAGCAAGGAAGGCAAGGCTATGCTTAACGAGCTGCGGCAGTACTGCAGCCATATTAAGGTGCTGGGCAGCTTTGAAAAAGAGGTTAAGATCTGATTCCGGAAATGGAGTGAAGGTAATATGAAAAACACCATCGGCAGCAATGTGGCGGTAACTTTGTTTGGAGAAAGCCACGGTCCTTCCATCGGTGTGGTGATCGACGGATTGGCGCCGGGAATCCCGGTGGATGAAGCATATATCGCAAAGCTGCTGCAGCGCCGCCGGGCAGCCGGTGCAATTTCCACCGCCCGGCAGGAAGCGGATCGTTTTGTGATCGAAAGCGGCGTTTTTGAAGGATACACCACCGGAACGCCCATCTGCATCCGCATTCCCAATGAGGACACCCGTTCCAGGGACTATAGTCAGACCCGGAATCTTGCCCGTCCGTCTCACGCAGATTTTACTGCAAATGAGAAATATCACGGTTTTGAAGATTACCGGGGCGGCGGCCATTTCAGCGGTCGCATTACCGCAGCGCTGGTAGCAGCCGGCGCGCTGGTGCTGCCTGCTTTGGAGAAGAAGGGTATCTGCATTGGCACCCATATCCGCCGCTGCGCCGGAATCGCAGACCGGGAATTTGAAAATTACCAAGAGGATATTACATATTTAAAGGGTCTGGACTTTGCTGTTTTGGATCAAAAGGCCGGCGAAAAGATGCAGCAGGCGATCTTGCAGGCAAAGGCTGCCAGCGATAGCGTCGGCGGCGTTCTGGAAACGGCCATTACCGGTCTGGAGGCCGGTTTGGGTGAGCCCTGGTTCGACACCGTTGAAAGCGTACTGAGCCATATGCTGTTTGCCGTTCCCGCTGTAAAGGGTGTGGAATTTGGCGCAGGCTTTGCTGTTGCGGATATGACCGGCTCCCAGGCCAATGATCCCTTCTGTATGAAAGACGGCCGGGTGCAGACAAAAACCAACAACGCCGGCGGCATCAACGGCGGCATCACCAACGGTATGCCTGTGGTGCTGCGCTGCGCGGTGCGGCCTACGCCCACCATCAGCCGGGAGCAGGAAACGGTGGATATGCAAAAGAAGGAAAATGCCCTTTTGGTTGCCAAGGGTCGCCATGACCCCTGTATCGTCCATCGGGTGGCTACGGTGATCGACTGCGTATGCGCGCTGACAGTATGTGATCTTTTGACGGGCCGCTATGGCGCAGATTGGTGGACTACAAAATGAAATACGGATTAATTGCCCAAAAGCTGTCCCACAGCTTTTCCAGGGAGATCCACGGAAAGCTTTTTGATTATGAATATCAGCTACGGGAGCTTGCCCCGGAGGATGTGGCTCGCTTTATGGAGCAAAGAGAATTTGCCGCCATCAATGTTACCCTTCCTTATAAAGAAACGGTGATCCCCTACCTAGATGAGATCAGCGATACGGCCCGATCTATCGGCGCGGTGAACACCATCGTCAACCGCAGCGGTAAGCTTTACGGCGACAACACGGATTTTTCCGGTATGGTGGCGCTGATCAACCGGGCAGGTATCATTTTAAAAGACAAAAAGGTGCTGGTGCTGGGCAGCGGCGGCACGTCCAAAACCGCCAAAGCGGTGGCAAACCATTTGGGCTGCAGGGAAGTCTATCGGGTCTCCCGCACCGGTCGGGAGGGCTGCATTACTTATGAAGCTGCCCGGAAAGACCATAACGATGCCCAGATCCTCATTAACACCACTCCCTGCGGCATGTATCCCAACATTGACGCAAGCCCGGTGGAAATAACGGACTATCCGGCTTTGGAAGGCGTTGTGGATGCGGTGTATAACCCCTTGCGCAGCAAGCTGGTATGCGATGCGCTGGAAAAGGGCATTGCGGCTGTGGGCGGACTGTATATGCTGGTGGCCCAGGCGGCCTATGCGGCAGAAAAGTTTGTAAACCAAGAGGTAGCCCAGGAAAAAATCCAGGAAATTTATCGGCAAATGATGGCCCAAAAGGAAAACATCGTGCTTATCGGTATGCCCGGCTGCGGAAAAAGCACCGTAGGCAAGGCCCTGGCGCAGGCTTTGGGCGCGGAATTTATCGATACGGACGAAGGAATTGTGCGGCAAGATGGTCGCACCATTCCCCAGATTTTTGCCCAGGAGGGCGAGCAGCGCTTCCGGGATCTGGAAACGGCAGCTATCCGGCAGGTGGCAGCCCAGCAGCACGCGGTGATCTCCACCGGCGGCGGCGCGATCTTACGCAAGGAAAACATGCGCCTTTTGCGGCAGAACGGACGGATCTACTTTATCGACCGCCCGCTGGAGGACCTGGAAAGCACCCCGGACCGTCCCCTGTCCTGCAACCGGCAGGAGCTGGAGCGCCGGTATCGGGAGCGCTATGATATTTACCTTGCCAGCTGCGATAAGCATATCCCGTCGGATAGTGTGGCGGCGCATGTTGTGCAAAGGATAAAAGAGGATTTTGAAGATGAAAATTTTGGTGATCAACGGACCTAATATTAATATGCTGGGTATTCGGGAGCCGGCTATCTACGGCTCGGGTACTTATATGGGTCTGTGTGATATGATTCAAAACTATGCTGACAAGCAGGGCATAGAGGTGGAGCTGTACCAGTCCAACTACGAGGGGGACTTGGTTACCAAAATCCAGCAGGCTTACGGCGAGGTCGACGGCATTGTGATCAATCCGGCGGCCTACACCCACACCAGCGTGGCGATTTTGGATGCGCTGAAGGCGGTGCAGATCCCCACGGTGGAGGTGCACATTTCCGATGTGTCCCAGCGGGAGGATTTCCGGCAGATCAGTTATGTGCGCCAGTACTGTATGCGCCACATCATCGGCCACGGCTTTAACGGCTATCTGGAGGCCATCAACATCCTGCTTGGAAAGGCGGCGAATGTGCAATGATCGTGAAAATTGCGCCGTCAAAAGCAGCAGGAACGGTTGTTGCGCCCCCCTCCAAGAGTATGGCCCACCGGGCGCTGCTGTGCGGTGCGCTGTCGGAAGGCAGTACTGTCCAAAATGTGGCCTGGTCTAAGGATATTGCGGCCACCACCCACTGCTTGCAGGCGTTGGGTGCGAAGGCAGAAAAGACGGAAAACGCAGTCCGTTTGGGCGGTTTAGACCCCTTTTCTGCGCCGGAAAATGCTACCCTTTTCTGCGATGAAAGCGGCAGCACCCTGCGGTTTTTACTGCCGCTGTGTATGCTCCGGGGAAAGCCCATTACCTTAACCGGCAGCAACCGGCTGTTTCAGCGGCCACTGGGCATTTATGAGCAAATTGCCCGGCAGCAGGGAATTTTTTGGGAGCAGACCGAAAACAGCATCACCGTCTGCGGCACGCTGCAAAGCGGCACTTACAGTGTACCGGGAGATGTTTCCAGCCAGTTTATTACGGGCCTGCTGTACGCCCTGCCACTGCTGGAAGGCAGCAGCACGGTGGAAATCACCGGTAATTTTGAAAGCGCTTCCTATATTGACCTGACACTGGCGGCGCTGCAGGAATTCGGCATTACCATTTACCGGGAGGGCCGGGTCTTCCGTATCCCCGGGGGTCAAAAACCTAAAAACCGGACCTATACTGTGGAGGCAGACTGCTCCAACGCAGCATTTTTGGAAGGCTTAAATCTGCTGGGTGGACAGGTGCAGGTGCAGGGCGTTGCCCCGGATACCTTACAAGGCGACCGGGTGTATCAGCAGATGTACCGGCAGCTGGAACAGGGCGAAAAAGCCTTTGACCTGTCCGATTGTCCGGATCTTGGTCCGGTGATGTTTGCTATGGCCGCGGCAAAAGGCGGCGCGGTCTTTACCGGCACAGCCCGGCTGCGGCTGAAGGAAAGCGATCGGGGCGCTGCAATGGCCCGGGAGCTGAAAAAGTTTGGCATTACGGTGATCGTGGAAGAAAACACCGTTACCGTTTGCCCGGGTGCTTTGCAAGCGCCGAAGCAGCCCCTTTTTGGACACAACGACCACCGGATCGTGATGGCCCTTTCACTGCTTTGCACATTGACCGGCGGCGCCATTGAGGGCGCGGAGGCGGTGCGCAAAAGCTTCCCGGACTTCTTTGAGAAGCTTCGGGCATTACAAATTGAGGTATCAGAGCAATGAAACTGGAAAAGAAACACAACATTTTGATCGTAGGTCTGGGCCTTTTGGGCGGCAGCTACGCAAAAGCACTGAAAAAGCAAGGCTTTACTGTCAACGCCATTACCCGCAGCCAAAGATCCATTGATTACGCCCTGGAAAACAAGATCATCGACGAGGGCGCGGCCAATGTGGACGAAACACTGCTCCAAAAGGCAGATGTGATCGTCTTTGCATTGTATCCCCACGTTTTTGTGGAGTGGATCCGGGATAACGGCCACCTCTTGAAGGAGGGCACGATCCTTACGGATGTAACCGGTGTCAAAAGCGGCTTGGTGCAAAAGATCCAGTCAATGCTAAAGCCCGGCGTGGAATTTATCGCCGCCCACCCTATGGCTGGCCGCGAGGTCTATGGCGTGGAAAACAGTGATGACAGTATTTTTAAGGGCGCGAACTACATTGTTGTTCCTACAGAAAAGAATACCTTTGGCGCCATCGAGCTGTGCCAAAGCCTGGGACAGACCCTTGGCTTTGCAGATGTTTCCGTTTTGACCCCGGAGCGGCACGATGAGATGATCGCCTTTCTTTCCCAGCTGACCCACTGTATCGCGGTGGCGCTGATGTGCGCCAACGACGCAGCCAACCTGGAGCGCTACACCGGCGACTCCTTCCGGGATCTGACCCGGATCGCCAACATTAACGACGAAATGTGGAGCGAGCTGTTTCTGGCCAACCGCTCCGCGCTGCTGGGCGTGATGGACAGCTACCGGGCCACCTTTGACCGGCTGTATGAGTGCATTAAAAACGAGGACCGGGAAGAAATGCGCAGTATGATGCGCCTTTCCACCGAGCGCCGCCGCCAGTTTAATAAAAAGGTGTAAACCGTACTTTCGCCCTGCAGATGCTTGCAGGGCGAAAGTTTTTCTTGCTTTTCACCGAAAAAATGATACCATAAAGAAAAAACAGCTTTAAGAGGAATGATTATGAACAATAAATTGGAAAGAAAATACGGCCTGTTCACCGCCATTTGTATGGTGGTGGGCATCGTCATCGGCTCCGGCGTGTTCTTCAAGGCCCAGAACATTCTGACACTTACCGGTGGCAATATGCCGATGGGCATTTTGGCGTGGCTTATCGGCGGCGCGATCATGCTGGTGTGTTTGCTGACCTTTTCCTTTATGGGTCAGAAATATGAGAGGGTCAACGGCCTTGTGGATTATGCGGAGGCCACCGTCGGTCCAAAGTACGGCTACTATATGGGCTGGTTCTCTGCCACGGTGTATTTCCCCGGTATGACCTCCGTGCTGGCCTGGGTTTCTGCCCGCTACACGATGGAATTTATTGTTTCCGTCAATCCCCAATTTCCGCTGCTGATCCCGGCTGCCCAGGGCGGCTGCGTGGTGGGGCCGGAGTGCATTGCGCTGACACTTTTCTATCTTTGCGCCATTTATGCGCTGAATGTGCTGTCTCCCAAGCTGGCAGGCAAGTTCCAGACCAGCACCACCGTGATCAAAATGATCCCTCTGGCGCTGATGGCTGTGGTTGGCACGATCTACGGCTTGATAAACGGTATGCTCCAGGAAAATATGGTTACCACCGTTCCCTCCGTTGCTGTTTCCGGCAACCCGCTGTTCGGCGCTGTCTGCGCCACCGCCTTTGCCTACGAAGGCTGGATCATCGCCACCTCCATCAACTCCGAGATTAAGGACTCCAAGAAGAATCTGCCCAAGGCGTTGACCATCGGCGGCATCATTATTATCGCGGTGTATCTGTTCTATTACATCGGCGTTGCCGGTGGCGCTACCAACAAGCAGCTGATCGAAGAGGGCGCGCCCACTGCCTTTACCAACATCTTTGGTGTCTTCCTGGGAAATGTCTTGAAGCTATTCATTGCCATTTCCTGTTTGGGTACGACCAATGGCTTGATGCTGGGCTGCAGCCGGTGTATGTATTCCCTGGCAATGCGCAAAGAGGGGGTAAAGCCGGAGGTGTTTTCCCAGGTGGACAGCCAAACCAATGCGCCCCACAATTCCTCTGTGTTTGCGCTGCTGGTTACCGGCGCCTGGTTTTTGTATTTCTACCTGTCCAATTTGGCCCAGACCTGGAAAGGAATCTTTGTGTTTGACTCCTCGGAGCTACCGATCATTGCCATTTACCTGGCCTATCTGCCAATGCTGATCCAGTGGATGCGCAAGGAAAAGGACCAGACGGTGCTGCGGCGGTTTGTGCTGCCGGGTCTGGCTATGTGCGGCAGTATCTTTATGGTGGTTGCCTGCATCGTTTCCCATAAGATCAGTTGCTTGTGGTTTGCCATTGTTGTTGCTGTGGTTCTGGCCATCGGCGCGCTGGTCAACCGCAAAAACGAGAAAAAGTAAGATTAAAAACCGGGCAAAACGCCCGGTTTTTTCTTCCGGAAAAGGGGCAAAAAGGCTTGACTATCCGGCCTTCGGAAACTATACTAGAGGTATGTTTTTTGGGTCTGCCAGCGGGCAGCTCCGGGAGGAAACAAAATGCAACAGAAATACCCCAACAACGAAACCCTGCGCTTCTTGGTCATCGGCAACAGCCATACCATAGATGCTACCCACCTTTTGTGGGAGGTGTTCCATAAGGAGATGCCGGAGCAGAAGGTGGAAATCGGCAGTATGTACCACAGCGGCTGCAGCATTTCCCAGCACCTGCAATATGCTGCGGAAGATGCCCCGGAATATTGGTACTGCAAAAATACCGACGGCAATTGGAACATTCAAAAGGTCGTCCCGCTCAAAACGCCCTTTGAAGATGGGCAGTGGGATGTGGTGATGCTTCACGAGATGAACGGTTCGGCAGTGGTGAGATTCCACGAAATGAATTCGAAGGATTTCATCCGGGACTTGATGGACTATGTTAATGTCCAAAACGGCAAGGAGCCTACTTATTTCTGGAATTTCAGCTGGGCAAACCCCACCCAACCGGAACTGTTTGAGCCGCCCTACAGCGCGCCTCACGGTTGGCAGATCTGGTATACGCTTTGTTCGGATTTCAACTATGAGGTTATGGCAAACCAGCTGGTGGAATTTAACCAAAAGCTTGTGGAGGGCAGGTATCCTTTCGCAGGCACCGCCCCCACCGGCACAGCCTTCTATTACATCCGCAACATTCTCAAGCAGGACGAAAAGCTGATCTACCGGGACTATACCCACGCCACCGATTTTGGCCGTTTGGTGATCGCGTATATTTGGTACGCAACCCTGACCGGCCAGAGGGAAATCCAAGAGGTGAAGGTAGACCGGATCCCCGCAGCCCTGCGGGAAAAGCCTGCGGACAGAGATGCGGATCTTCCCGTTACCCAGGATATGAAAAATATCCTGCTACAAGCAGTCAATTACGCGCTGAAAAACCCTATGACCATTCCAGATAATCAATAAAGGAGAAAATAGTATGAAAAAGTTTTTAGCGATTTTTTTGGCAGCGCTGATGGTGCTGGGCATGCTTGCCGGCTGCCAAAACAAGGAAACCCCTGACCAGACCACCACCCAGGAAACCGAGCCCAAAAAGCCCGAGCAGCCCCCGGAGGAGCAGGAGTTTTTGCGTGTCCTTACCATCGGCAATAGCCATACCGTGGACGCAAACCTGCTGCTGTATGGCGTGTTCCGCAAGGAAATGCCCAACCAGAAGGTTATGCTGGGCAATATGTACTTCAGCGGTTGCTCGGTGGGCCAGCATGTAGACCATTTTGAAAACAACCAACCGGTCTATGTTTACTACAAAAATACCGGCGCCGGTTGGGAGCAGCATAGGAACAAGACCCTGGAGGATGCACTGAAGGAGCAGGCCTGGGATATCATCATTCTTCACGAGATGAACACCGGTACTGCAACGGAATCTACTTACGAGGGCGATGACTACCAGAAGCTGATCGACTACATCAAGGAAAAGACCGTATACGCACCCAAGTTTATCTACAACCTGGGCTGGGCAAACCCCACCTCTCAGGAGCTGTGGAACCTGGGTTATCCCGGCGATTGGCCCGGCAGCTACCAGAAGAATTGGAACGGCGACTACACCACTATGTTTACCAAGATGACCCAGCTGGTGGAAAAGCATGTGCTGCCGATGAAGGACATTACCGGTATGATCCCCACCGGCACGGCCTTCTGCTATGCCAGAAACGAGCTGGGCAAGACCGACGAGGAGCTGTACCGGGATTACACCCACCTGACGGATCTGGGCAGCTTGTTGGCAGCCTATCTGTGGTACGCTGTGATCACAGAGCAGACCGAGCTTTCCGCTGTGAATATGGATGTTGTACCCGCCCAGCAGCGCTATGAGAAGAACTGGGGTCTGGGCGACTGGATCATCACCCAGGATATCAAGGATATGATCGTTGAGTCTGTCAACTTTGCCTTGAAGAACCCCTGGAAAGTAACCCCTGTAAAAGAATAATACCAGGCGGCCTTCATTAGAAGGCCGCCTCTTTACGCATTGCATTTTTTGTGCTATCATATGAAAAAACGAAAGGGGAGAAACCTATGCTGGAAAAAGGAAACGTCTACGAGGCAGTGATCTCGGATTATACCGCCCAGGGACAAGGCGTTGCCAAAATTGAAGGCTGCGCGGTATTCATCCCCAATGCCGTTGCCGGTGAGCGGTGCTTGGTGCGCATTGAAAAGGCGCAAAAGACCTGGGCTGCCGGCAAAATTACGGAAATTCTTCACAAATCCTCCCACCGGGTGAGTCGGGAATGCCCGGTTGCCAAGCTCTGTGGCGGCAGCGACTACTGGCATATGGACTATGAGGAAGAAACCCGGCTGAAAGCGGACCGGGTGCGCCAGGCCCTTGCCCGTTTGGCAGGGGAAGAAGTGGACGAGCTGCCCATTCTTTCCGCGCCCACCTGCTATGGCTACCGCAACAAGGCCCAGTATCCGGTTTCCAGCCAAAAGGGTCGGGTGTACGCCGGCTTTTTCCGGGCAGGCACCCACAGCGTGGTGGAAAACGAGCGCTGTTTGATCCTGCCCCCGGAGGCGGATATGGTCAAAAAGCAAGTGGTGGATTATGTAAACCACTATCGGATCTCTGCCTACGATGAAACTACCGGCAAAGGCCTTTTGCGGCACATTTATGTCCGCCGGGGCGCAGTGTCCGGACAGGTTCTGGTGTGTCTGGTGGTCAACGGCAGAAAGCTGCCCCATACCGAGGATTTAATACAGCGATTAAAGAAAATACCCGGCTTTACCAGCTTGGTGCTTTCTGTGAATACCAAACCGGGCAACACCGTTTTGGGAGAGGAATTTATCACCCTTTACGGTCCGGGATACATTGAAGATACTTTGTGCGGACTGCATTTTCGGCTATCGCCCCATTCATTTTACCAGGTCAATCACCACCAGGCCCAGCGGCTTTATGAAGCGGCCATCGCCCAGGCCCAGATCACAAAGGACGATCTGGTGCTGGATCTTTACTGCGGCGTCGGTACGATTACTTTGGCAATGGCCAAAGCCGCCGGCAAGGTCATCGGCGTGGAGGTGGTGGAGCAGGCAGTGCAGGATGCAAAGGAAAATGCCGCCAGAAACGGCATCGAAAATGTAGAGTTTTTCTGCGGCGATGCAGGCCCAGCGGCTTTGGAACTGGAGGCGAAAGGAATTCGTCCGGATGTGGTGGTGGTAGACCCGCCCCGCAAGGGCTTAAATACCGACGCCATTGAGGCCATCGGGAAAATGTCTCCCCGCCGCGTGGTCTATGTGTCCTGCGACCCGGCAACCATGGCAAGAGATGTGGCGCTGCTGAAAGAAAAGGGCTACCGGCTGAAAAACGCAATGGCAGCCGACCTCTTCCCCCGCTGCGCCCACGTCGAATCTGTTGTAACTTTGTCCAAACTCGCAGATGACCATATCGAGCTGGAAATTGACCCGTTGGAACTGGAGGAGGTCGTTGACCGAGTCCCCCCTACTTATCCCGAGATTAAGCAGTATGTGTTAGACAACCACGGCTACAAAGTTCCCAGTCTGTATATCGCACAGGTGAAGCGAAAGCTGGGTCTTAATCTGCGGGAAAACTATAATCAGCCGTGGTCAGAAAAAAGCCGCCCTGCACCCCAGGTAAGTCCTGAGAAAGAAGCTGCCATCATGGATGCTTTGCGGTATTTCAATGTAATCGAATAATTTTATTTGTCCAAACGAAAAGAGTGTGCCAATCACGGCACACTCTTTTTAGTCGGTTGTCTTATTCTTTCTAAGGGTCTGCTTTGCAGAGATAACTATATCAGAGAGAATTTTGGTTTCTGTGGGGTCGCAATCTGCGATAATATCGGAAAGCCAACTATTCAGAAGCGGCTTGGAAGCTGTCACTTCCCGACAAAGTAATTCATCAGCGGAGCAGCCAAGAGCATTCAAAATTGAAATAAATACTTCAAAAGACGGAACGGTGCTGCCGCTCTCAATGTGGCTCATGTGTGAGGGGCCGATGTTGACAATTTCGGATAGCTTTTCTTGTGTAAGACCTTTTTCAATTCGTTTTTCTTTAATCCGTTGTCCAATATCTTTATAGTCGATTGCCATATTCTCACCCTCTGCATTTTTGTACAACTGTATTGTAAGTACAGTTTCAAAATGTTAAAATGACATAATAATACAGATGTGCTAACAGCACAGAACGAGGGTGAACAAATGAAATCATGTTTTCTGTTTGGTCATGCCGATGCCCCCGATACCATTATGTCCAAACTTGATGAAGCTATTGAAAATTGTTATTCAAGTGGCATTACCTATTTTTATGTTGGTAATCGTGGGCGGTTTGACAGTCTGGCGGCATCAGCCGTCAAACGGGCAAAACTGCGGCATCCCGATATTCGGATGTATCTGCTCCTTGCATATCACCCAGGAGAGCGACCTGTTGACTTGTGGGGTGGCTTCGATGGCTCATATTATCCCCCGTTGGAGAGAACTCCACGGCAATACACAATTGTCAAAGCAAATAGGTATATGGTCAACACAGCAGATGCTATAATTTGTTATGTGTGCCATGTTGGAAACACAAGAAAACTACTGGAATATGCCCTAAAGCGAAAAAAGGATGGTGTTCATATTGAAAATGTGGCAGAAAGTTGTTAGTGTCGTGTTGGTTCTTGTTCTTATCGTTGCAGCAGTTCTTGTCCTCAATCGAGAACAAAAAGAATGCTGCCTGTGCAGCAGCTTCCGTTTCCATGCCCCTTGTTTGATTGACCTTGAAACAGGCGAAATAATTGAACTGGATTTATATTTCCCCCATGAAACGAAAGTTGCAGAATTAGCAGACCCCCAACCCGAAATGGGAACTTTCTCTTTTGTCATCCTTGGGAATGTCAAAGGCACAAAGCTGACCGATAGCAAAATCATAGAACTGGATATTCCCGTTTCTGAGAAAACAACAAATCCAGCACTATGTAAAAGCTGCAGAAAGCAGTTAGGAGGTCTGATTGTGGGACGGTATGTGTTGGCAGATTTGTACGACAAGGAAGAAAAAACACTTATCCCCATAGGCAGCGACCTGTCTATGGTTCTCCGCTGCTACGAAATTACCGCCAAAGAAATTGAGCCAGGAAAGGTGAACATTATTATTCAAGGCATTTTGGAATAATACTTTTGTCAACTTAATTTCAATAACACGGATTGAGAAAAAATGCCGATTGTGATATAATGTTAAAAAGTTTGCAATCAAGGGGTTGTTTTTATGGCAAACAATAGTAGTTTGACAAGTGCAAGAAGAAACAAAAACGATGAATTCTATACGGTCTATGACTTTATCCAAAAAGAAGTCAATGCCTATTTGGAATACGACCCCGATGTTTTCCGCGATAAAACAGTACTGCTCCCTTGTGATGACCCCGAATGGTCCAATTTCACTCGGTTCTTTGCACAGAACTTTGAAACCCTCGGACTAAAAAAGTTGATTAGCACCAGTTTCGCCGCAGATAGTAAGCCGTCTACAATTCCGTATCAGCTTACTTTTTTTGAAACGGATAATCCGCAGTACGATGAGAACAAAACCCGTAGCAACGGTAAAATTTTCACCTTAACACGGAAAAAGTCGAAAAGCATAGACATTGATGATTTGGAATGGTCGTATCTCGATGGTGATGGCGACTTCCGAAGTGTAGAAGTAACCGCATTGAGAGACCAGGCAGACATTATTGTAACCAATCCTCCTTTTAGCCTTTTCCGTGAGTTTGTCGCTTGGGCCCTTGAAAAAGAAAAATCCTTGCTCATTATTGGCTCACAAAATGCAATCACATACAAGGAAGTTTTTCCGTTGATTTGTGCCAACCGCCTTTGGTTGGGTGTAACTTGCAACGATAGCGATATGGTCTTTGAAGTGCCTGAGAATGCCGATGTCAAGCAATCCGACAGGGATAAGGCTGCAAAGATGGGTTATGTTGGAAACTATACCCGCTTGGGTAATGCTTGTTGGTTTACTAATCTTGACCATGGTCGCAGACACCAGTCAATTCCGCTTATGACAATGGCTGACAATTTAAAATTCAGCAAGCATAAAACCATTTTGTCTTTGGGGTATTCGGAATATTGTAATTATGCGGGATGCATTGAAGTTCCGTTTGTTGATGCTATCCCATCCGATTATGACAGCTTAATGGGTGTGCCTGTTACATTTGTTGCCAAATATTGTCCAGAGCAATTCCAAATCGTAGGGTGTGCTGATGCAGATGTGCTGCCCGATGGTTGGGTAGGTGCCCCACAAGATTTTGTTGATTTGTACTACGAGCAAGGAAATACAGGTCAGTATACTGCAGGTAATCGATTGGCTTGTTTTATTGATGCTGAAGGTAATGCAAAAATTCCGTATAAGAGAATACTTATTAAGGCATTGGGAGAAACAAAATGATTACGACATTACGGATTGATATTACAGTTGAGGAAATCTGCAAAGGTTTCGTTTACAACGAATACGAGGGCAAAGGTCTGTTCGGTCTGTCGGGCAAACTGGTCATTCAGCCAGAGTATCAGCGAAACTACATCTATGCCGACGGCAAAAAGGATGTTGCCGTTATTGATTCTTTGCTGAAGGGTTATCCTCTTGGCCTGATTTACTTTAACAAAGTCGCAGACGATAAATTTGAGGTTCTTGACGGTCAGCAGAGAATTACATCCATCGGTAGATTTCTGACGGGCAAGTTTGCAATCAAGGATGCCAACGGCATTCCCCGTTATTTCAGCGGCCTCCCCGATGACCAAAAGAAGAAAATTCTTGAAACTGCACTTACAATTTATGAGTGCGAGGGTACGGAAACCAAAATCAAGGAATGGTTCAAAACTATCAATATTGTGGGTGTTCCGCTGAACGACCAGGAACGGGCAAATGCCGTACACTCGGGACCGTTCGTAACCTTGGCAAAGGCAGAGTTCAGTAACAGCCAAAATGCCAACATCCAAAAGTGGAGTGCTTACATTTCGGGTAATGTGCTGCGACAGGATTATCTGCGAACGGCATTGGAGTGGGTCAGCAAGGGCAACATTGATACCTACATGAGCCAGCACCGCTATGACACCAACATCAACGAACTGAAAACTTATTTCAATTCCGTCATTGATTGGGTTTCTTCTGTGTTCTCCGATGTTGACAGCACCATGTGCGGTCTGAACTGGGGCGAGCTCTACGAGAAGTACCACCACAATGCTTACGACCCCCAGGCGGTGTCTGCTCTCGTTCAAGAACTGCTTGCAGACTTCTATGTTAAGGACAACAAGGGCATTTATGAGTACATCCTCGGCGGTTGCACCGATAAGAAGCTACTGAATGTTCGGGTCTTTGACGAGCCGACTAAAAAGAGTGTTTACCTCACCCAGACCAATGCGGTCAAGGGCAAGGGCATTTCTAACTGTCCCCTGTGTGCCATGGGTAGCGACAGCAACCATGCCCGTATCTGGAAGCAGAACGAAATGGATGCCGACCATGTAACCGCATGGAGTAACGGCGGTGCAACAAGTATCGAAAACTGCCAAATGCTTTGCAAAACACACAACAGAGCGAAAGGAAACAGGTGATACTATGCCCAAAAATTCCAAGTCAGCATTAAAAGAAGCTATCGAAGAATTATCCCGTGGGTTTCATATCGAATGTTTGGATAATTGTCTTGATTTATACACGGGTATTGATTGCGATACTCTTACATATGAGTTTGCTTGCGGCACGGGTAGCATTGCATTGCAACACTCCCATAAATCGGGTGCTATCTCAATAGCAATCCGCAGAACCAAAGATGATGATGAACCTACAACCGTTCGTTACATCACAGTCAATACCTATAAGGACAGCAAAGAAAAGCTAAACCAAGTCGTTGAGATTATTTTTAATTCTGCTTATTCGGGCAATGACATTGATTATGTAATTGAACACACCAATGCACTAATTCCTAAAAAGTCAAGCTTTGCCGAGCGATTTGTAGAGATACTTACAAGCAAAGGCATCTTCGACACACCCGAAAATCAATAATTCCATTAAAAAGTCTGGTCGTATGACCAGACTTTTTTGCTATTATGGAATATTTTGACTTGTGTTTTTGTATACTATAGTAAGCGACCCGACGGGGTCGTGGACATCATAGTCTCCTTAATAAAAAATTCCTATCGAAAACTGAAAGGCTAAAAATCTACACCATGATAGCGAATTTTAGGAATGCTTTTGCATATGTTCACAGGAAATAGGAGTGTACAATCCTATTATTTACTAAGGTCGAGGTATTTCCTCCTCGTTTATAAATTTTCATTTTTTTAGGGCATCCCCCGTCTTGGGGGATGCTTCTTTTTTGCTGCAGTTATAAACTTTTTGTAAAAACATAGAATGAAATATACATTTTTTGGCTTGCTAACTATCCGCTTCGGCAGATAGGGCAAATGTTACACAGGCAAACGACAGTTTAACCGCTGCCAGTTTATTTGAACTTCTATCAGAAGAAAGGGGAAGAAAAATCAGAATTGTAAATTAGTTTTCAACCAAAAAGGAGGAAACATACCGCATGGGGGAATGGCAATCCCCCATGCACACCAACAAAGAAAGGAATTTGAAAATGGCAAAGCAACTTAACAATGTCCAACGAGCTCAGCAATATCTTAAAAAGATTTTTAGACTTCTTAACGAACAGATTTTTGACGGAGAACTGGACGATGTTCAAGTTGTTCTGTCAAACAACAGCCGTGTTTACGGGTATTACACACTCAACGGTGCAACTTGGACGGGTCAAGCCAATGGCGAGCAGTTCGCACAGCACGAAATTGGTATTAGTAGCCAATACTTGGCTTCTCGCGAAATTTTTGAAATTGTGGGAACTTTATGCCATGAGTGCTGCCATCACTTGGCATATCTCAAAGGTATTCGGGATGTCAGCAGGAATGGCTACTGGCATAACAAAAACTTCATGAAACTTGCGACCCAGCATGGCCTGATTGTGGAGCAGCATCCAAAAGTTGGGTATGGTGTTACCTCTTGTGGTGAACGACTTTTACAATTCTGCATTGACAACGATTTACAAGAGTTCAAACTAAATCGTTCGTCTGACTACTTTGTTGCCATCGGCGGCACCAGTAGTCCGTCTCCTGGTGGTTCTGCAACGACAACCACACGGAGGTCGAGCAGCTACAAGCTGCTTTGCCCGTCGTGTGGTTGTACCGTGCGAGCCACCAAATTGGGGGTCAGACTTATGTGCATTTCTTGTAATGAAGAAATGGAATATGTCTGAACCCCGTGATTTCGTAAGAAATCACACCCATCTGTAAAGATGGGTAACCGCTTCCCAGGTGCTTGCACCTGTACCATAGCGGCATCCCTTGAAAAAGGGGTGCTGCGGAGGTGGCGCGGTAGCGCCATTTGCAGACTTCCAAGGTCTGCAATAATCAACGGTTATGCTGATTATTCAAGAAAAATTCTTTCAAAATTTTTCTTGAATGTCAGAGTAAACGGTGATATTTTTCCAAGTTTGGATTTTATGGGGTGAACCATAACATCCCCCCATCCAGGGGTTACTTCCCCTCCGCAAGTGGGTTAAACAATTGTGGGTACGATTTTCCTAAACCGCTGTCTTGCTCCGTCGGCAGCTTAAAATAGACAGGGCGAAAGGAGAGATTATTTTATGGGTCATAAAAATAAGAAAAGCTTGGTTCGCCAAGTTCAAGAGAATTTGCAAGAAAAATTAAATATGGGTATCGGAACCAGTAAGCACGAAGCGAAACAGAACCATATAACATCAGATAAGATTTTTAGTTACTCGACGTTCAAATCCTATCTTAAAAGTAATGTTGGCTTTGTGACCTTCTGCAAAGAAAACTATGGTTGTAAGACCTTAGCTGATTGCAGACCCCATGTGGACGATTATCTGCAGCATCGCATGGAATATTGCAGCAGCTTCACGGTTAAACTGGATGCTGCAAGCATCGGAAAACTTTACGGAGAAAGTACAACAGCTTTTTGTCCCACCCCGTCACGGCACAGGTATGAAGTGGTTCGCTCCCGTGGGGTTAAAGGGATGGACAGGCATTTTTCTGAAACTAAGAATTCAAAACTTGTCGATTTTTGTCGAGCAACAGGTTTGCGGAGGTCAGAGGTAGCGGCTTGCCGAGGAAGCCATCTTGTAGCCTGTGAAACCCCAACAGGGGAGAATTTCCACGGTATCGGGATTCTTGTTCCTTGTGGTAAAGGTGGAAAAAGTAGGGTTGCTCCTATCTGCTGCTCAAAGGAGGTTGCAGAGCGAATAATCCAACAATGCAAGGGGGCTGGTGAGGGAAAACTGTTTGAGAAAGTCCATGCCGCCGCCGATGTACATGGCTATCGAGCCCAGTATGCTTCCAGTTTCTATACCGCTGTCGCACGGGATGTTAGCACCTTGAAAGGTCAGCAGCGGTATGTGTGCAGAGCAGACAAGGCTGGGATAGTATATGACCGTTCCGCACTCCGTCAAACGAGCGTTGCCTTGGGACATAATCGTGTAGAGGTGGTCGCAAATTCATACCTCCACGATTTGAAATAAATACAACAAAAAGAAAGGAGGAATTCTATGAAAGTACATAGAGATAAATCAACAAAAACCAAACTACAATGGGAAAAACTTGGCATGAAGCCCAAAGCAGATGCCCAGGGCGAAGAACTTTGGGCAAACGGATATTATAAATACTATACTCACTTTTACGGTCCTGATGAGGTTGAGCCAATGACAGAAGAAGATATTACTGCTTACAAGGCTCGTATCTCGGCTGAAAGAAAAGACCAGCGAAAACGACGGGAAGAAGAAAAACAATGGCAAAGGGAACAGGAAAAAGAAGATAGTTTTTGGCTCACTGCTTGCCAATGTTTAGAGCGCGGTTACATCCCAACCGACAAAACCCCACGGGCACGGGGCGAATGTCTATATTGGAAAGGTCGAAACTATTATTACTACGATATACGGAAATGCGAATTCGACATAGAAAAGGCGGCACAAATTTCTAAAACATTTCCACAGTGGACAGAAGAAAATCCATATCATTATGACGGCTCGGCTTGGTGGATAGACTATAATGCTCCTAAACATGCTTGAAATAAATTTATCAAAAAATCTCTCATTCAAAAAGTGAGAGATTTTTTGCATATAAGGCATTAAAAAGTTATAAAGCACATTCTTTCAAAATACAACGACATTACTCAGTTAAAACTGACAAATTAAGTTATTTTTGAAAGGAATGAGAATTTATGACCATTAGTATTGTAGAAATTGAAAGCGATACTGCTCATTTGAGCAAGAAAAAAATCCAGGAGGTTATAGAAGCACAGAAAGACAAGATTTTATATGTTGCCTATATTCTCCATGACAAAGACCGCTATACCGTTGCGGACGAAGAAAAAGAAGAAGAAACGGCAGCGGCAGAAGGCAGAACCGCAGGCCCAGGCATTAAAGCAGGTGAAATCAAGAACCCTCACTATCATGTAATGATTATGTTTGTCAATGAGAAACGACCTTCTTCGTTTGCCACTATTGCCAACTGGTTCGGTTTACCCGAAAACTATGCAAGTAAGTGTACCAGTAAGAAGAAAACCCTGGAGGATAAATATAGTGATATGTGTGCATACTTGTGTCACCTAAATGCAGAAGAAAAATATCAATACGACTTATCCGAGGTCTGGAGCAATTTTGACTTCAAAGCACGAATCGACAAGTGGAAAGCAAATTATTCCTTTTCTCACATTATGAAAGACATTATCGAAGGAAAGATTACAGAGAAGAATTACACTAACTTTATTTCATGCGAATTATATGCTCAGAATAGAGCCAAGATTGAAAGTGCCTTTTCCTTTTGCAGAGATAAAAACAAAACCCTCAACAGAAAAATGGATGTAATAATGATTTATGGTCCTGGCGGTGTTGGCAAAACTACCTATGCGAAGATGCTGGCAGAAACCAAAGGTTTCAGCGAATTGGATGTTTTTGTTTCTTCCTCTGGTGAGGATATTTTAGGTGGTTATCGGGGAGAGAGTTGTATAATCATTGACGACTTCAGAAAAGAGCAAATGTCATTTGTAGAATTTCTGAAAATGACAGATAACAACACAAATAGTCCTGTGCGAAGCCGATATGTAAACAAGGATATTTCAAACTGCAAGTTGATGATTGTAACGAGCATTTATTCTTTGGATAAATTGTTTACAGGTAACAGCGGAGAAGATATGGTTCAACTGTACCGTAGATTTAAGTTGCAGCTACAAGTGGAAGCAGCTACAATTACTCCCTATGCTTATGTCAAAGGCCTTCAAAGTTTCTTGCCCACATCGGTCTCATATGCCAATCCTGTTCAGCAGCTTGTAATTGCATCGCAGACCGAAGAATTAAGAACAGAACAGGATGTTTTCAATTTTCTTGGTGTTACTGCTCCCTCTAAAACAAATTCAAAGACTTTTGAGGAAATGGGAGAAGAACAGAAAAACAGCAATAAAAACAGCAAAAAATAACTATTTCCATATTGTTTTAATACATATATACCTCCCAAAATGGCAGATGGGCTTGTCCTGCCATTTTGGGATTGCTGGGAGAACTCCCTCTTTTGGAGTTCTTTTGAATAATGAGAAACAAAAAATAAATGGCGGTTGGTCTTGCGAAAGTGCCAACCGCCAAAATTTATTTTTTCCGTTTTTGTTTGGCCTGCTCTGGGAAATTGACTTTTGAAAAACAATAATTTATACTATACACGACGGAGAAATCCGTCTGTTAGGTTTTCGTATTTCGCAACTTTATTTTCCATTGGGTATTTGCCCATTTTTCCCTCGCAATCGGGATGACTTGCTCTCCTGTTTAGGTTCGTGCTGGCTTCGGCCTGTGCTCCTTTATATGAAAATAAAGGAGTGAAAACAAACTTGCGAAAACCTAATAATATAAAGGAGGTATCATACTCTGTTCAGATTACTTCTGCAGAGTTCAATTCTTACAATCTTGCAAGATTTGTAAATACTCTTTCTGATATGATGCAAAAATACCAGTCGGAGTTACTATCCGATACCTCCAACCCCCAGAAAGGCGGAGATGCTTCAAGCATTTCCGTCTTTCGTTTTTTCTTCTTGCATTTACTGGCTGTGCGCGTTATTCTATAAGAAAGGTTTGGACAAACAACAGTAAAGGCAAGAAGAAAGGATGTGCGATTGGTGGAACAAAAGAAAGCATACATATATACCCGTGTTTCTACAGAGATGCAGATTGACGGTTTCAGCCTTGATGGACAGATTTCAGAAATTGAAGATTTTTGTTCAAGAAACAATATCCTTATTGTTGGACGGTACTCCGATAAAGGTAAGAGCGGTGCATCTATCGCTAAGCGAGACGATTTTAAGCGGATGCTGCAAGATATTGAGTTAAGGAAAGACAATGTGGATTTTGTCGTAGTCTATAAGTTGAGCCGATTCGGTAGAAGTCTTATTGATACCATGAACTCGCTGCAAATTCTGAACGACAATAAAGTTGCTCTGCGAACTGCCGACGGTGCAATTAACACGAGTGAAACCATGGGTCGCTTAATAACCACAATTCTCGCTGCCGTTGCCGAGATGGAGCTTGAAAACATCCACGAGCAAACTTTTTTGGGTCGGCAGCAAAAGGCCAGAGAGGGCAAATGGAATGGCGGTTTCTCTCCGTATGGTTACCGCATTTCGGATGGTGTTACAAATGAACCCGATATTTTGGTAATTGAGGAAGAAGAAGCGAAAATTGTTCGGCTGATTTATGATTATTACACCAAGGATAAGTTGGGTGTCGCTGGTATCGTAACGGAATGTGACCGCTTGGGTATTCGCAAAATCCCAAGAAAAAACAGCACATTAACACGGATGAACAGAAAATTTGTATCCGATGTATTGAGTAATCCCGTGTATTGCGGTAAAATAGCTTATGGACGTCGGCACCTGGAGAAACCCGACAAAACAGGTAAGCGAAAAATGGTGAAGCCGCAAGACTACATCTTGGTTGATGGTCGGCACGAAGCTATTGTTTCCTATGAGCAGTTCCAGGAAGCACAGAGATTAAGAGAAGCACGAGCTCCAATGTGTGTCAAAAGGAGCGATAACGAGCATGCCCATCTCTTGGCTACCCTAATCAAATGCCCTGTTTGTGGTGCAAAACTCTACGGCAACACAACACGAAAGAAAGATAAGAACGGTATACCCTACAAGGATTATCATTTCTATGCCTGTAAACACCGCTTGAAAGTAAATGGTGCAACTTGCACTTTCAGAACCAACATAAACGAGCGGGATATTGACGAACCTGTGGTTGCCATTATTTCCAAGCTGATAAATGACCCCCATCTGGCGGAACTGCTGTCCAGTAAGCTTGACAACTCAACCGACAAGAAAACGGTGGAGGAAGCAATACAGGCACAAAAGAAACTGTTGGATACCGTCAATGCTAATATTGCACGATTGACCAATCAGCTTGACCATCTGGATTACAGTAGTCCGATTGCTGAGCGAAAGGCAGCGGATATGGAAAACCGTCTGAACAATCTGTATAACGAGGTTATGCAGCATGAGCAGTATTTGGACGAACTGTATCAGCGGTTGTATGCCATCAATCAGAACTTGCTGACAAAGGATGCCGTACTGAACATCTTGAAACAGTTTAGCAAGCTATATGAGGTTATGACCCCCGCTGACCGTCAAATTTTAATCCGTACCATCGTGGACGAAATTCAAATCTATCCCGAAAAGCAAGCGGATGGACGAATTATTAAAAGCATTAAATTGGCTATCCCCATCGTCTACGAAAATGGAGAAACCCCAAAGATTAGTTGGGACAAAGAAACAACAGTTGAATCCATCGTTTGCTTAACAAAGCAGGACATCTGGCTGGCAGAGAAAGAGGATGCTGCGCAAGTGCTTTCCCTTTACAAAGCTGCCCAAATGGGTGAATTTTGCCTGTGGGATGACAGCTATCCTACCATCACAGAAATCCAGCAGGATTTAGAAACGAAGAATCTGTATGTGATAACCGATGACAGCAAGATAGTCGGCGCAATTTCTGTTGTGCCGGAAAATGAACTGGACGGGTTTGATTGCTGGACCCATAAAGACGGCAAAGAAATTGCCAGGGTTGTGGTGGATAAGGCATACCAGGGGCAAGGCATCGCCTTGAAAATGGTGCAAAGCATCGAGGCCATTTTGCGCAGACAGAGATGCAAAGCCATCCATTTATCTGTGGCAAAATCCAATATTCCTGCTTATAAGACATATCTAAAAGCTGGCTTTACCGTCGTCGGGCAAGCGCAGATGTATGGCAATGACTATTATCTTATGGAGAAAGCAATCGAAACAAAGGACTGCTTTTTATAAAGGAGTAATATCGTGGAAACCTTTTTTGTGATGCTGAAAAATGTGATCATTTTTGTTTTGCTGGCAGTGCCGGGATATCTGCTGGTCAAGGGCAAGGCACTCCAGGCACGGGATACCGGGGTTTTGTCCAAAATTCTGATCAATGTGGGTGTGCCGGCGTTGGTTTTCGGAAATACTCTTGGCTTGGAGTTTACCGGAGAGCTTACAAAAAATATGATCATCATCGGCCTGCTCAGCGCGTTGATGCATATTTTGATGTATGTTACCTCCGGCTGGCTGTGCTGCCATGAGAAAGACCCCAAGACCCAGGCAATGATGCGCTTTTGCGCCGGCTTTATCAACAGCGGTTTCGTGGGCATTCCTTTGGCTACCGCCGTATTTCCGGGCAATTTGGAGATCATAGCCTATTTGACGGTCGCAAACATTGTGATGAATGTGATGATGTTTACCCTGGGCGCGTATCTGGTCTCCGGGGACAAAAGTGCCATCAGCATCAAAAACGCCTTGCTGACACCGGTGGTGCTGGCCTTTTTGGCAGGCATCGCGCTGAACCTTTTGGGCGTGGCAAAGTTCGTGCCGGAGATAAACACCCTTGCAAATCACTTTAAAGGGTGTGTTACACCGCTGGCGTTGCTTGTGCTGGGTATGCGTCTGGCGGAGATCTCTGTTAAACAGCTGCTGACCTCTGGCCGTATGTACTATGTTTCCCTTTTGCGGCTGGTGCTGTATCCGATGGTAGGGACGGCGGCGATCTTGCTGCTGCAAAAGCTGCCCTTTTTGGGGATCAGCAACGACAGTGTTTTAGGCTTTTTTATGGCGATGGCAATGCCTTCGGCCAGCCTGGCAGCGGTATTTGCAGACCGATATCAGTCCGATACAAAAAGCGCGGTGTTCTTCACTTTGGGAACGACCATTGTTTCCGTGCTGACGATTCCTGCCATTTATTGGGTTTTAATGCTGGTGTTATAATGCTGCAAAAAGGACTTGACAATCCCTTTTGGCTATGCTAATATAGGCAGGTAATAAAGAAGGCAAAGTATCCGCCTCACCGTAAGCGACTTGCAAAACGGTTAATATTCCACCTTCCCGAAAGGGATCTTGTGCGAGTATGCGATGCGGATGGTTTGCCATCCGCATTTTTGTTTTTTATTTATGGAGGTGCTTACCATCGCTAAGTTAGATCATCAGCTCAACGAAGAGATCCAGGACAAGGAAGTCCGCCTGATCGGCGCTGACGGCGCCCAGCTGGGCATCGTGTCTGCAGCCGAGGCCAACGATATGGCCGAGGAGCAGGGCCTTGATCTGGTGAAGATCTCTCCCAATGCTGTCCCCCCTGTCTGCAAGATCATGGACTACTCCAAATTCTGCTTCGACCAGAAGAAGCGGGAAAAGGAAGCCAAGAAGAACCAGAAGGTGGTGGAGATCAAGGAGATCCGTATGAGCCCCAGCATCGACACAAATGACCTGAACACCAAGATCAAAAGCGCATTGAAGTTTTTGGGCGACGGCAACCGGGTCAAGGTAAGCGTGCGCTTCCGCGGCCGTGAGATGGCCCATACCGACATTGGCGAAAAGCTTCTGATGGACTTTGCTGCCGCCTGCGCAGAAATTGCCACCATGGAGAAAAACCCCAAGTTGGAAGGCCGCTTTATGGCAATTTTCCTGGCGCCTAAAAAACAGTAAAAATTTGTATTTCAACACCAAAGATAAGGAAGGAGAATTCTACTATGCCCAAGCTGAAAACCCATAGCGGTGCAAAAAAGAGATTCAACCTGACCAAGTCCGGTAAGGTTAAGAGAGCCCGCGCATACAAGAGCCACATCCTCACCAAGAAGGATACCAAGCGTACCCGTCGTCTTCGCACCACCGCTTATGCGGATGCTACCAATGTAGCAGTTGTCAAGAAGATGATCCCGTACAAATAAGAGAAGGAGGATGTAAGAAATGGCAAGAGTTAAAGGCGCAATGATGACGCGCAAGAGAAGAAATGCAACCTTGAAGCTGGCTAAGGGCTACTGGGGCTCCAAGTCCAGACACTTTAAGATGGCCAAGCAGGCCGTTATGAAGTCCGGCAACTATGCTTACGTTGGCCGCAAGCTGAAGAAGCGCGACTACCGCAGACTGTGGATCACCCGTCTGTCCGCAGCTGTTAAGCCCTACGGTCTGAACTACTCCACCTTTATGAACGGTGTGAAGAAGGCCGGTATCGAAATGAACCGTAAGAGCCTGTCCGAGATGGCGATCCAGGACGCAGCTGCATTCGCAGCTCTGGTTGAGAAGGTCAAGGCTGCTCTGTAATTGCAAGTAAAAGGTCCTGCTTTGGCAGGACCTTTTTTCAGAGGATCATAGAAGCGCCAAACCGTCAAAACACGAATTTTCATTAGGTTTCGCACAAAAGCCTTCCCCTCCAGGGGAAGGTGTCAAAAATCTCTGATTTTTGACGGATGAGGTGAAAAAGCTTGCTACGCAAGGTGTTTTGACGGTTTGGCGCTTCTATGACCTCTGCCGGTTTTATTAAAGTTTTAAGGAGGGAAAGGATTGGAGCTAAAGCACATCGCGAAAAGACAAGGACGGCTGTCCTCTTTTTTGAAAGAGGAAATGGGTATGTCCACCGGACTTGTCAATAAGCTGAAATGGCAAAATAAGATTTTTGTCAATGGCATACCCCAACACAATGACTACACTGTGCAGCCGGGGGATGTGATCACTGCGGTGCTGGATGAGCCTGCGCCTCAGTACCCGGCAGAAGCGGGCGCGCTGACCATTCTCTTCGAGGACGACCACATTCTGGCGGTGGATAAACCGGCAGGAATGCTGATCCACCCCTCCCAGGCCACTATGACCGGCACACTGGCAAACCGGGTGATTTATCACTATCAAAAAACCGGTCAAAAGTGCGCCTTTCACCCCATTACCCGGCTGGACCGAGACACCTTTGGCATCGTCTTGCTTGCCAAAAATGCCCATATCCACGCGCTGTTAAATGTGCTACACAAGGAGGGCAAGCTGCAAAAAACCTACCACGCATTGGTTTTGGGACAAATGCCGGAAAGGGAGGGCGTGATCGACGCACCCATCGCAAGGCGGCCGCTGCCCAGCCTTTTGCGCTATGTTAGCCCGGAGGGAAAGCCCTCCATCACCCAGTACCGGGTGCTGGAGCAAACAGGGGAGATCAGCCGTTTGGCGCTGCGCCCCATTACCGGTCGTACCCACCAGCTGCGGGTCCACTGCGCCTATTTGGGCTGCCCCATCTTGGGCGATCCCCAGTATGGAAACGAACAATCCAGAAGAGGGTTTTCCGGCCAAATGCTCTGCGCCAAGCGCCTGGAATTTACCCATCCCATCACCGGAGAAAAACTGGTTTTGGAATCTCAATTCGATGTTTAAAAGCCCTGCCGGATCGGCAGGACTTTTTCTTACAAATCTCCCAGGAGTTCTAAAATCAAATGACAATGCTCCCTTTCCTGCTGGGCAAGGCGGGCGAAAACCGGCCCATATTCCGGGTCGCTGCTGCGGTTTTCGTACCGGGCAAGACACCGCATCTCCCGTCCGTAACACCGGCGCAGGATCTGCTTCGGCGCGCCTTGCTGGGGCGGCAGCGCTTTTACCACCGGATGACTGCCGGTAAGCAGGGTATAGATGCCTTTTAAGCAGGCGGTGTGGGCCTGCTCGTCCTGATAGAGCTTTCGCAAGGTGGCGGCCTTTTTCCCTTGAAATTGCCGGGATAAAAGCAGGTAAGTGGCGGCGTCGGTCCACTCCTCAAAGATCATTTCCTGCAGCCCCTGCTCCCGCTGGGCTGCCGGATTTTCCTGCACCCGCTGCCACACCCGGGCGGCTTTTGCCGGATCGATTTTTTCCATAATTTCCTCCTTTAAGGCTTTCTTTATTCTATGCGGCAAAGCGGTGAAATTTCCTCTTTTCTTTTTCGCACAAATGTGCTAATATAAAAGCTAAGAGAACGCGAACCGAAAAAGAAGGAGAGAGGATTATGGCAAGAACAAGCAACAAACCCCAACAAATTTTGGCGTTTGTCAACGATTTTATGCAAGAAAACGGATTTCCCCCTTCAGTGCGGGAGATCGGCGCGGCTGTGGGTCTGCGCTCCACCGCGTCGGTAACTTACCATTTAAAGCAGATGGAGCTGCAGGGCCTGCTCCGCTCCCCCGGGGAAAAGGGTAAAAAGCGGACGGTGGTCAGCAGTCAAAAGCCGGGGCAGATCCCGGTGATCGGTGTGGTTACCGCCGGTATGCCTATTTTGGCTTTTGAGAATCAGGAAGGCACAATGGCCTGGGACGGAGACCCCAACTGCTTTGCGCTGCGGGTAAAAGGCGACAGTATGATCGGCGCAGGCATCCTGGATGGGGATAAAGTGGTCATTCGCCCCCAAACTACCGCCGACGACGGTCAGATCGTGGTGGCGCGGCTGGAGGACGAAGCAACGGTCAAGCGCCTGCTGCGCCGGGACGGAAAGATCGTGCTAATGCCGGAAAACCCTGCCTATGCGCCCATTGATGGCTCGCAGGCAGAGATCATTGGCCTGGTCAAAGCAGTAGTCCGGGAGTACTGAAAAACTGCTGTTTTGCAAGTTATGGCAAAAATAATTCATTTTCTAAAATTATGCAAAAGTAATTGCATTTTACCAAGTTTTATGCTATACTGTATTGGCTAAAAAATAATTATCTATAAAATTCTGGCAGAAAACCTGTCGCGTACAAAAGAAAGGAGTACACAAATGTCTCACAAGTATGTTTATTTGTTTACCGAAGGCAATGGCTCTATGCGTGAGCTGTTGGGCGGTAAGGGTGCAAACCTGGCAGAAATGACCAACATCGGTCTGCCTGTTCCCCAGGGCTTCACTATCTCCACCGAAGCCTGCACCAAGTATTACGAAGATGGCCGTATGATCAATGCCGATATCCAGGCGGAGATTATGGAATATGTTGAAAAGCTGGAAAACATCACCGGCAAGAAGTTCGGCGATAAGGAAAACCCCCTGCTGGTTTCCGTTCGCTCCGGCGCCCGCGCTTCCATGCCCGGTATGATGGACACCATTTTGAACCTGGGTCTGAACGAGGAAGTTGTGGAAGTTCTGGCTGCCAAGTCCGGCAACCCCCGTTGGGCATACGACTGCTACCGTCGGTTCATCCAGATGTACTCCGACGTTGTTATGGAAGTTGGTAAGAAGTACTTCGAAGTCCTCATCGACGAGATGAAGGAGAAGAAGGGCGTTACCCAGGACGTGGAGCTGACCGCCGAGGACCTGAAGGAGCTGGCTAACCAGTTCAAGGCCGAGTACAAGAACAAGATCGGCGCTGACTTCCCCTCCGATCCCGTGGAGCAGCTGATGGGCGCCATCAAGGCTGTTTTCCGCAGCTGGGACAACCCCCGCGCAAACGTTTACCGCCGGGACAACGACATCCCCTACTCCTGGGGTACTGCTGTTAATGTCCAGTCTATGGCCTTTGGTAATATGGGCGACGACTGCGGCACCGGCGTTGCCTTTACCCGCGACCCCGCTACCGGTGAGAAGAAGCTGATGGGCGAGTTCCTGACCAATGCCCAGGGCGAAGACGTTGTTGCCGGCGTGCGTACTCCTATGCCCATTGCCGAGATGGAAGAGAAGTTCCCCGAAGCCTTCAAGCAGTTCACCGAGGTCTGCGCGATCCTGGAGAACCACTATGAAGATATGCAGGATATGGAGTTCACCATCGAGCACGGCAAGCTGTATATGCTCCAGACCCGTAACGGTAAGCGTACCGCTCAGGCTGCGCTGAAGATCGCTGTTGATCTGGTGGCCGAGGGCTACAAGCTGGAGTCCGAAGCTGTCGCTATGATCGATCCCCGTAACCTGGACACCCTGCTGCATCCCCAGTTCGATGCCAAGGTGCTGAAGACCGCCGAGCCTATGGGCCGTGGTTTGGGCGCTTCTCCCGGAGCTGCATGCGGTCAGGTCGTCTTCTCTGCAGAAGATGCTGACGCTTGGAACAACGCCGGCAAGAAGGTCATCCTGGTCCGTCTGGAGACCTCTCCCGAAGACATCACCGGTATGAAGGCTGCCCAGGGCATCCTGACTGTCCGCGGCGGTATGACCTCCCACGCAGCGGTTGTTGCCCGTGGTATGGGTAAGTGCTGTGTTTCCGGCTGTGGCGACATCGCTATGGACGAGGAGAACAAGCAGTTCACCCTTAACGGCAAGACCTACGTGGAAGGCGACTACATCTCCATCGACGGCTCCACCGGTAAGATCTATGACGGCATCATCCCCACTGTTGACGCTGAAATTTCCGGCAACTTTGAGACCATTATGCTGTGGGCTGACAAGTTCCGCAAGCTGAAGGTCCGCACCAATGCCGATACTCCCGAGGATGCAAAGCGCGCTCGCGAGCTGGGCGCAGAAGGCATCGGCCTGTGCCGTACCGAGCATATGTTCTTCGAGGCTGACCGTATCGCCGCATTCCGTGAAATGATCTGCTCCGACACCGCCGAAGAGCGTGAGGTCGCGCTGAACAAGATCCTGCCCTACCAGCAGTCCGACTTCGAGAAGCTCTACGAGGCTCTGGAAGGCATGCCCGTTTGCATCCGCTTCCTGGATCCCCCGCTGCATGAGTTCGTGCCCACCACTGAGGAAGACATCGCTCTGCTGGCCAAGGCTCAGGGCAAGACCGTGGAAGAGATCAAGACCATCATCGCTTCTCTGCACGAGTTCAACCCCATGATGGGTCACCGTGGCTGCCGTCTGGCCGTCACCTACCCCGAAATCGCCAAGATGCAGACCGCTGCTGTTATCCGTGCCGCTATCAATGTTCAGAAGGCTCACCCCGACTGGAACGTGCTGCCCGAGATCAT
>JAZLAB010000082.1:0-10083 GCA_045612985.1 Faecousia sp. | reverse complement strand
CCGACTCTTTCTGTTTCCAGGGTCTTTTTAGCCTCGGCCACTTCCTTGGCAGCCTCGTTCATTTCATCCAACCGGCGCTGGTCAGCAGCGGCGATCTCCTCGATCATATTGATCCGGTCCAGAAGATCCGCAAAGTCATTTGCCTTAAACAAAACAGACCAGTAGTTCAGACCGCCGTCTTCTTCCATCGCGCGGATGCGCTCTTTGTTCTTCTTGTTCAGGGCATCCAGCCGCTCCTGGGCTGCATCCAGCTCGTCCTGCTTGTCCGCGATCAAGCGGCTGTAAGCCGCGATCTGCTCATTGAGGTTGGCGATCTGGGAGTACATCAAGAAAATCTCCTGGTCGATGGTGTTCTTCTGGGCAACGATCTTCTCCATACTGTCCAAATTGGTAGACAGCTTTCCTTCCAGCTTGGATATTTCTTTTTCAATTTCCTTGTGCTGCTTGGACAGTTCATCGACCTGACTTTGCAGCTCAGAAACACTTTTCGCGTTAACAAGGCCGGGCAGCACACCTGCCACAAGACCCAGGGTCAGGATCACCGCCAGCAGGCCGGCAAGGATCGATACCCATAATTTCCTTTTTCTCATAAACACTCCTTAGCCGTTGATGAGTCCGGGCAGCACACCTGCTACCAGACCCAGAGTCAAAACCACTGCCAGCAAGCCGGCCAGAATAGAAGCCCAAAGTTTTCTCTTATTCATAATACCCTCCGTTAAACATCCATAAACTTCCGAATGGAAGTCCAGCTACCGACGATACCGACAAACAAGCCGGCAAAAGTAAAGGTCGCGATCATCGGCCACAGCAGCTGGGTAAAAGGAACAAAGCTAAACAGCTTCAAGGTGTCCACTGCAGCAAGCCGCGCAACCAGCGCATCGTACATCAGCCATTCCAGGCCGAAGGCAACGATCGCGCCCAGCATACCCAGCGCAAAGCCTTCCACCACGAAAGGCAGCCGGATAAATCCGTTGGTAGCGCCCACCATTTTCATAATGGCGATCTCATCCTTCCGGTCATACATAGCCAGCTTGACCGTATTGGAAATGATCAGCAGAGAAACCACCAGCAGCACCGCAATGACCGTAATGGAAGCGATGTGCAGCACATTTTGCAGTGTGGAAAAGCCCTCTGCCAGCTCATAGGCAGCATTGACCTTTGCTACGCCTTCGATTTTCTGAATAGACTTTACAGTCTTTTCCATTCCTTCATTGTCCACCAGCGTTACCACAAAACGGTGGCGCAGGTCCTGGGCATCCACACCGGAGAAAGCATCGTTTTCCTGATGCTCTTTGATAAAGTCTTCCAAAGCTTCTTCCCGGGAGACGAAAACGGCGTTTTGCACATTGGCGATCTGGTTGATCTGGGTGCCAACGCTCTTGGCTTCCGCGTCCGGCAGCTCGCTGTCGATGTAAACCAGGATTTCATTTGTTTTGTTCAGGTCCTCCACCATAATGTTTACATTGTAAACCAAAATGGAGAAGCTGCCCACAATCAGCAGGCAGGCCACCGTAACGCACACGGCAGCAAAGGACATAAATCCGTGGAGGAAGATTCCCCGGATGCCCTCTTTCATTAAGTATCCAAGATTATTGATCTTCATATCTGTAATACCCATCCATTCCGTCGCTGACGACTAATCCTTCATTCAGCACGATTACCCGCTTGCCAAAGCGCTCCACCAGGTCTTTCTCGTGGGTAACAACCAGGATGGTAGTGCCCAGATTGTTGATCTCCTGCAAAAGACTCATAATTTCCAAAGAACGGGCCGGGTCCAGGTTGCCGGTAGGCTCGTCGGCAATAATGGTCGAGGGGTTGTTCACCAACGCCCGGGCGATGGCCAGACGCTGCTGCTCACCACCGGAAAGCTCATTGGGATGGCGGCGGCTCTTGGTCTCCAGGCCGACCAGCTCCAGCACATACGGCACACGCTCCCGGATCTCTGCTTCCTGGGCGCCGATGACGCGCATTGCAAAGGCCACATTTTCATAAACAGTCTTGGTCTCGATCAGGCGGAAGTCCTGAAAAACGACGCCGACGGTACGGCGCATATACGGCACTTCTCTTTTGCGGATCCGCTCCAGAGAATAGCCGTTAACGTGGACTGTACCGGAGGTGGGCGCAAGCTCGCCTGTGATCAATTTAATAATGGTGGACTTACCGGAGCCGGAGGGTCCCACCAAAAAAGCAAATTCTCCATCCTCGATCTGCAGGTCGATTCCCCGCAACGCGTGGGTGCCTACCGTATAGGATTTGGTAACCTGAGAAAATTCAATCATAATGTATCATTCTCCATAAAATATGTGTAACTTATTGTAACATATTGGCCTGTTGCTTGTCAACATAACACAGAAGAAATTCCTTGGAAAATTCCGCCTATCCCGCAAAGCGCCCCTCGCCGATTTGCGACGAGGGGTTGTGGATTATCTGTCCCGGGAGGAAAGGTACTTGCGTACCATCAGCGCCACCTTGAACACGATGGCGTGGTCAAACTGCCGCAGATCCAGACCGGTGAGCTTCTTGATCTTTTCCAGGCGGTAAACCAGGGTGTTTCTGTGGACAAACAGATTCCGGGAGGTCTCGGACACGTTCAGGTTGTTCTCGAAGAACTTGTTGATGGTGAACAGCGTTTCGTGGTCCAGGGACTCGATGGAGTTCTTTTTAAAGACCTCGGAAAGATAAATATCACACAGTGTGGTGGGCAGCTGATAGATCAGTCTGCCGATACCCAGGTTCTCATAGTTAATGATGCTCTTTTCGGTATCGAAAACCTTGCCCACCTCGATGGCGGTCTGGGCTTCCTTGTAGGCATCTGCCAGCTCACGCAGGTGGGCAGCGAGTGTGCCGATGCCGATGACTGTCTTGACAAACAGTTCGCTGCGCAGCGTATCTTCAATAGTCTGGGCAACGGCTGCCAATTCTGCAGGGGTGGCGTTCGTGTTTAACTGCTTGATCACCGCGATATCGGTTTCGTTGATGCTGATGACAAAATCTTGCATCTTGTCCGGGAACATACCGGCCAGCACATCCACAGCAGCTACATCACCGCGGCCAACCTGCCGCACCAGAAATACTGCTCTGGGGGCTTCGGTGGCAAAGTGCAGCTCCTTTGCCCGGATGTAAATATCGCCGGGGAGGATGTTGTCCATAATGATATTCTTGACGAAGGTGCCCCGGTCGTGCTTTTCTTCGTAAAACACCTTTGCATTGTTCAGAGCTATGTATGCCAATGCGCAGAAGCTGCGGGCGGTGTCATCATCGCCGGCGCAGAAAACAGCATACTCAAAGAAATTGGTGCTGCTTGCAATGGCCCGGAAAGTTTTTTGACCAAAGGTAACTGCAGCTTCCAAAGAACCGCCAACCTTAACTGCGGCATCCGGCCAGCGCTCTCCCAGCAGGGATGCATCTGTGCAGGAAATCACACAGCCCTCTGTATCGATCACGCCAAATACCCGGTCGGTGGCGTCCTTAAGTTGCAGAATAACACTCTGAAAAACACTGTTCGACATTTTTCAGGCCTCCTTACTAAATTGCACAAATTACATATTTAACAAAACTGCCTATGATTATATATTCAATTTGCACAATTTGCAAGTACTTTTTGACATATTTATGCAAAAAGCACCTTCGTTTTTATGTATTTTAACAAGAGAAGCCGGTTTTTCGCCAAAAGTATGGAAAATTTTTCCGTTAAAATGTCGAACTTCTTCGTCATTTTGTCAATAGTAAGATCTCTTCCGCCGTCAAAAGACGATTTTCGCCCCGGGGAAGGTCTCCTAAAACGAGGTCTCCCTCCTGTCGCCGCTCCAGATAAGTAACCGGCAGACCTCGGCTGGCCATCATCCGGCGCACCTGGTGGTACTTGCCCTCGCAGACGGTGATCAGGCTCTCCCCTGCTCCCATCAGCTGCAGCTTTGCAGGCAGACACACCGTGCCGTCCTTCAGCACAAGGCCCTTTTCAAAGGCCTCCACATCCTCCGGCTTTGCCGCACCTTCGTGCCGGGCATAGTATACCTTCGGCACTTCTTTCTTGGGGCTGATCAGTTTATGCAGCAATTCCCCGTCATCGGTAAACAGCAGCAGTCCTTCCGTTTCCTTGTCCAGCCGCCCCACCGGATTTAAAGACTGATACTGCGCCGGCAGCAGCTCCATAACCGTCGGGTCGTGATCATCCTTTGTGGCAGTGATATAGCCTGCCGGCTTGTTGAGCATCAGCACGATGCGCCCGGTCAGCCGCTGGGGATTTCCGTCCAGGCACACCTCGGCATTGTCCGCAATTTTCGTGCTGCCGTCTGTGATCACCCGTCCGTCCACCGTAACACGACCGGCTTTCAAAATGAGTTTTACCTGGCTGCGCGTACCTGCGCCGCAATCGCACAGGAATTTATCCAATCTGGGCATAGGCTTGTTCTACCTTTCCAAAATCCGGAATATAGTTTAGTGCAACACTAAACAGGAGGGATTTCTATGATGGTTATGACCGCAAAGGTCAATTTAAAGAAAATCGCGATCATTCTGGCCGCTGTAGTAGGTGTGATTCTGGCGATCGTTCTGCTCTTCGGCGGAAACGGCTCTGCGCCCACCGCAGCACCCAGTGTCAGCGACAATGACAGCCGGGTCAAATTCCTGACCGATATGGGCTGGCAGGTCAGCGCATCCCCGGTGGAGTCCGGGCAGGTGCGACTGCCCAAGGAGCAGACAGAGGTCTATTCCCGCTACAATGCTCTGCAAAAGAGTCAAGGGTACGACTTAAGTCAATATGCCGGCAAGACGGTAATGCGCTATGTTTATAAGGTCAACAATTTCCCCGGTGCTACCGAGCCGGTTTACGCCACCTTGCTGGTATATAAAAATCAGATCATCGGCGGCGACATTACAAACACCGCTGCCAAGGGTGTGGTCCAGGGCTTCAAAAAGCAGCAAAGCGCCGATCCGGTCCAGACTCTTCCCCAGGAAAGCACAGCTGCTGCAACTGTTCCCGCCACTACTTAATCATACCACAGCGCAATTGCCTTGACAAGTACCGGTAGATATGGTAAGGTTTTCATAAGTTCATAGTTCCTCAGGGCAGGGTGTGATTCCCGACCGGCGGTAAAGTCCGCAAGCGCATTTGCGTTGAATCGGTGCAACTCCGATACCGACAGTATAGTCTGGATGGAAGAGGACATAAATTCATTAGATTTTTGCGCCCTGAGTGTTTCTCTGGGCGCATTTTTCATTGTGGGGAGAGCGTTTTATGAAAGAACTCATTTTACAGCTGAAAGAAAACCTTACATTTGTCTTGATCAGCGGTTTGATCCTTGCTGCGATCTTTTTGCTGGCAAAGCTTGCTGAGCGGTTTCTTCCGGGAACGCGCAAGGCGTCTCCTGCCAGACGGGTTTCCATTATCGCCGTCTGCTCCGCCATTGCCGCGGTGCTGCATATGCTGGACTTTCCCCTGCTGTTTATCGCGCCGGAATTTTATAAGCTGGACTTTTCCGAGCTGCCGGTAATGCTCTGCGGCTTTTATTTGGGACCCTCCGCCGCTGTTGCCTGTGAGGGTGTAAAAATTCTGCTCAAGCTGCTACTCAAAGGCACATCCACCGCCTTTGTGGGCGACTTTGCAAACTTTGTGGTTGGCTGCGCATTGGTCGTTCCTGCCACTGCCATCTACCACATTAAAAAGTCCCGGGCAAGCGCCATTTGGGGCTTGGTTGTCGGCACATTGGTTTTGACTGTTTTTGGCAGCATCTTCAACGGTGTCTACCTGCTGCCCAAGTTCTCCCAGCTGTTCGGCCTGCCTCTGGAAAACATTATCGCAATGGGCGCAGCCATCCGGGAGGGTATCCATTCCGTTTCCACCTTTGTGCTGTTGGCGGTTGCGCCGCTGAATCTTCTGAAGGGCGTTATGATCTCCGTACTTACTTTACTTTTATACAAACGGGTCGCCCGTCCCCTCTTTGGCATCAAAGAATAAGAAAACCGCCCCCGAAAATTTCGAAAATTTCGGGGGCGTTATTTTTATTCTACCACCGGCTCAACGACCGGCTCTACCACAGGGCTCTCCAGTTCTTTTCTGGGAGGCATACCCAGATCCTTCTCCCGATTAAAGAAGACAAAGAACGGCGCAATCCCCAGGAAAATGCTCAATACCAGGAAAAGCACAGCATTGTCCGGATTGCAGGATGCATACAGATCATAAAGGGCTATGTACTGGAACACCACCGAAATGATCGCCATAACAAACACGGCAACATATGTCAGCAATGCCACCGCCAGAACAATACCGGCAACAGCTTCGCTGCCTGTCTCGCTTGCGATCATACCTACAGTGCCCACGATCAAGCCAAACACCATAGCAAACAGCACGCACACCTCTGCGATGGCCAGACCCAGCAGCACCTTCCGGCGGGAGCGCACCTTGCCCTTTGCCACATACTGATACTGGTCAGAAATGCTGCCCAAGATCCACAGATCACCCATGGGCAGCCAGCTCAGCCAGGGATGGCGAATGCCCCGCCGCTTGGCAATGGAATGCATACCCAGTGCCATCAGCACATATGTGATGATTGCATATGCAAACATCAGCAGATAAAACACCAGAAAAAAGACCGCAAAGAAGCCGCCGATTCCCATTGCAGTGCCCTCAAAGGCGTCCATACCGGGGTCAAAGCTGTCAAAAGAATTTCCAAATCCCATAAATTTACCTCCTTGTTTTGGTATGTATATCATACCACACCGCTGCAGAGATTGCAACAGTGTGTATTTTCTTGATTTTCTTCACAAGATATGTTATCCTTTATCCAGCAAACTCCGAAAGGAAGGTAAATGATATGATCGTATCTGTTTTGTTGTTTGCAGTGGGCCTGGTCCTGCTGATCAAGGGCGGCGACTGGTTTGTGGACGGCGCGGCGGGTCTTGCCCGGCGTTTTCATTTGCCGGATATTATTGTGGGCGCCACCGTGGTATCCATCGGCACAACGCTGCCGGAGGTAATGGTTTCCACCGCCGGCGCGCTGAACGGTCAAGGCTCTATGGCCTATGGCAACGCCATTGGTTCCATCATCTGCAACACCGCGCTGATCGCAGCCATCTCCGTTGCGGTGCGGCCCGGCCCGGTTACTGTGAAGACCATGAAAATGCCGGTGCTGTTCTTCTTCGTATCTGCTGCTATTTACTGTTTTGCCGCCTATATTGCCGGCGAGTTCACACAAACTTTAGGCATCATTATGCTGCTGATTTTCGTGGTATATATGACCCTTACCGTCCGGCAGGGCCTGAAGCATCCGGAGGACACAGCAGAAGAAGAGGAAGAATCTTCCACCCCCAAAAAGCTGTGGCAGGAGCTGCTCCTTCTGGTTGTCGGCGCTGCACTGATTGCTGTGGGCGCAAACCTTTTGGTAGATCACGGCATAATCATCGCTGATGGGTTAGGTGTTCCGAAAACGGTGATCGCCCTGACCTTTGTTGCCCTGGGCACAAGTCTTCCGGAGCTGGTCACCACTATCACCAGCCTGAAAAAAGGCCACGCATCTCTGGGTATCGGCAATGTAATCGGTGCTAACATCTTTAATCTGGTGCTGGTATCCGGTGTCAGTGTTACCGTCGCGCCTTTCAAGGTCCCTGTTGGCAACCTGCTGTTCGGGATCAACTCCTCTTTGGTGCTGGATATCCCCTTAATGATCGGGGTTATGCTGCTGCTGACTGTGCCTGCCCTTGTGTGCAAGAAGCTTCGCCGCTGGCAAGGCATCGCCCTGCTGGGCATTTACGCAGCCTTCTGCGTTTTGCAGTTTGCCCTTTAAAAATCAAAGTCGCAGCGATTGCTGCGACTTTTTTGTATTCCCTAATGACAAATGCTGTCGAAAATGGTATACTGTCTTCATCGATACTTTTGGGGGATAGAAAGATGAAGGAATTTTTCAAATATTTTTTAGGCGAAGGAACGCAGATAGAGTTTGAAAACTTTACCCTGCCCCACTTTTTGCCGATCGTTTTGATGCTGGCAGTGATTTATTTGACCTACCGTTTCCGGGATAAGCTGCGCAATTATAAGCACGAGCAGGCCATTCGTATGCTTTTGGCTTTTGCGCTGATCTTCTCGGAAATGTCCTATTACTGGCGCTTGGTGGCCATTCCCTCTCTTGGCCCCAATCCCATTGACCATTTGCCCATCACCGTCTGTGGTTGGGGCGTGGTTCTTGGCAGCTATATGATGGTGAGCAAAAGCCAGCCGCTATTTGACATCTGCTATTTCTGGCTTTTAGGCGGCTCGATCTTTGCGCTGATCACCCCCACTGTCATTACTTACACAGGTCCGACCCGCTTCCGCTATTACCAGTTCTGGTTGGAGCACACTTTAGGCTATGTGGGCGTGTTCTATATGATCTTTGTCCACAATATGCGCCCCACTGTCAAATCCGCCTTCCGGGCCACCTTTTGGCTGGTAGTGCTGGCGGTGATCGCCTATTTTGCCAACCGGATGCTGGGCCCCGGCGCCAACTATCTGTTTATGGCCGCGCCGGAGTCCACCCCCTCCATTCTGGACATTCTGCCTCCCAACTTTGCGCTGCGCATCCTGATTATGGCTGCGGCGGTGCTGACACTGTTTGGCGTGGCGTACCTGCCCTGGCATCTGATGGACAGAAAGGCCAAGAAAAAAGAAGCGGTCAGCACTTAACTGCATACAAATAACCCGGTAGAAAACTACCGGGTTATTTTTGCGATCAAATTCTTTCCGTTTTGGCGCAGCCATTTGCGGCAGGCTGCATAGTCCGGAATAACTTTTTCTACCTCTGCCCAAAAGGCTTGGGAATGGTTCATCTGCTTTCTGTGGCACAGCTCGTGGACAACGATATAATCCCGCACCCTAGGCGGCGCAAGCATCAAAAGGCAGTTAAAATTCAGATTGCCCTTGGCGCTGCAGCTTCCCCAGCGGGTCTGCTGGCAGCGAATGGTGATCCTGCCATAGCTGACACCCATCAATCTAGCAAAGTAAGCTGCCCGTTCCGGAAATTCCGCCTTTGCCTGCTGGGTAAGGGCTTTTAATTCCCCCTGGGAGATGGGTACGATCGGTTCGGCAAGCAGATGCTTATTTATCCACTTTTCCTTGCTTTTTATAAACCTTTCAACGGCCGCGCTGTCCATTGCATAAGGGCAACGCACCAGCAGCTGACCAGACGGCAAGATTTGCAGCGCGATGGTTTTCCGGGCGCTTCGTATGATTTTATACTCCATAGCAAGCGGGTCAGCGCTTATAAAGGCACATCTCATAGAAGATGCCGTTTTCCTCGCCGGATTGCAAAACCTCTTCCAAGTGCCAGGCGGGGTCTTGGTCCAGATTGGGGAAAAAGGTGTCCGAGTCCACAGTGCAGTGTACCTTTGTAACATAGGCAGTATCGCAAAGGGGAAGCATTTGCTTATAAACGCTGCCACCGCCAATGACAAAGGCCCGCTCTGCACTTTTTGCAAGCTGTGCCGCCTCCTCTGGACTGTGGCAAAGGGTGAAGCCGGGAATTTCCCGGTGATTGCGTGTCAGGGCCACATTCACTCTGCCCGGAAGGGGTTTCTGATCCGGAAAGTCCTCAATGGTGCGTCTTCCCACAATGACCATTACCCCCCGGGTCGTTTCCCGGAAGAACTTTCTGTCCGCGGTCAGCGCCTCCGGCTGGGTGCCGTCCTTGCCGATGCCCCAGTCGTCATAAACTGCTACGATCAGTTCCATTTGCTACCTCAAATTGCCATTGGAATTTCAAAGTCAAAGGGATGGAATTGGTAATCTTCCACCGTAAAGCTGTTCTTGGTGAAATCATAGAAATCGGTAACACTCTTGTCCAGGGTTACCTTGGGAGCAGCAAAGCCCTCTCTTTCGATCATCGCCTTTACAGCAGGAATATGCCGGTCGTAAATATGGCAGTCGGCGATTACGTGCACCAGCTCGCCGGCTTCCAAGCCGGACACCTGGGCCACCATCATCAGCAGCATTGCATACTGGCACACATTCCAGTTGTTGGCAGTGAGCATATCCTGGGAGCGCTGATTCAAAATGGCGTTGAGGGTATTGCCGGAAACATTGAAGGTCATAGAGTAAGCGCAGGGGTACAGATT
>JAZLAB010000081.1:0-5375 GCA_045612985.1 Faecousia sp. | reverse complement strand
GTTGGTAGAGCAACTGACTCTTAATCAGTGGGTCCCGGGTTCGAGTCCCTGAAGGTGCACCATGGCCCGTTGGTCAAGTGGTTAAGACAGCGGCCTCTCACGCCGTTAACATCGGTTCGAATCCGGTACGGGTCACCAAAGTTAATAAGTTGGTATTGATTGCGATGTGGGTCCACCTGTTCCCATCCCGAACACAGAAGTTAAGCACATTTGCGCCGACAATACTTGGCGGGCGACTGCCCGGGAAGATAGGTAATGCCAACATAAGAGAGTCAGGAGAAATCCTGGCTCTCGTTTTTTATGTGAAAAACTCCCCGCTACGAAAGTGGGGAGCTTTTGTTATTCCTTATCTTTTTTGAACAGATTGGTTTTTCGTTCCTGGCCTTTTACAAGGCGGACGATATTTTCCCGGTGCATAAAGGTAGCAAGAGCGCCCATAAACACGCCGGATATCATCACTACTGGATTGTCCAGATGCAGTGCAGCAAAACTGATACCAAAAGCAATAGCGGCTAGTACGGAACCTAAAGAGACATATTGTGTGGCGAAATAGGTAATGGCGAAAACTGCCAAAATGATCACAGCGATTCGCCAGTCGGTCATCAATGCGATGAACAGACCGCTTAAGATCCCTTTTCCTCCGTGAAAACCATAAAACACCGGAAATACGTGGCCGAGCATAACTGCAGCACCGCCAAGCACAGCGCCGGCTTGGTAGCCCAAAGGCGTGGAACGCAGCAACAGGCCTCCAATCGCACAAGCAAGCATTGCTTTTCCGGCGTCGATCATAATGACTACAGCAGAATGCTTGGCGCCGTAGCTGCGAATGAAATTGGTAAGGCCGGCATTGCCGCTGCCGTGTTTTCGCACATCATCGCCAAGAAGCTTTGACGCGCAGATCGCACCGTTCAGGTTTCCCAGAAGGTAGCCGGAAACGAGGATAATTGCAATGCAAATCCACATAGTTAGTCCTCCTTGTCGCCTTTTTGGCGGATGGTGATCCGGACGGGCGTACCCTTCAGACCAAAAACTTCGCGGATCTGGTTTTCCAGATACCGTTGATAGGAAAAGTGGAAGAGCCTTGCATCATTGCAGAAGATAACAAAATGGGGAGGTTTTGTGCTGGCCTGGGTCATATAGTAGATCTTCAGTCGGCGACCTTTATCGGTGGGCGGCTGCACCCGGGCGGTGGCATCTGCCAGAACACTGTTCAGCGCACCGGTAGTGATGCGGCTGGTGTTTTGGGTGTGGACCTCATTGATCACAGAAAACAGTTTATCCACCCGCTGACCGGTAAGGGCAGAGAGAAATACGATGGGAGCGTAGGTCATATAGCTTAGACCGTCCCGAACACCGGCTTCCTTATCGCGCATAGTGTTTGTTTCTTTATCCTGCACCGCATCCCATTTGTTTACCACGATAATTGCCGCTTTGCCTGCCTCGTGAACAAGGCCTGCAATCTTGGTGTCCTGCTCGGTAACACCGTCGTTGGCGTCCACCAGGATCAGACACACATCAGCCCGCTCAATGGCGTTGATGGTACGCAGGTTGGAGTATTTTTCGATCAGATCGTCAACCTTGCTCTTTCTGCGCATACCAGCAGTGTCGATAAAGCAATACTTACCGGTTTCATTCTCAAAGAAAGAGTCGATGGCGTCCCGGGTCGTACCGGCAACATCAGAGACGATTACCCGTTCCTCACCCAGGATCCGGTTCAGCAGGCTGGATTTACCAACATTGGGTTTGCCGACGATGGCGACCTTGATGATCTCTTCTTCCTCTTCACAGTCATCGCTTTCGGGCATATTCTCTATGCACCAATCCAAAAGATCACCGGTGCCATGACCGTGAATGGAGGAGACCTCAAACAGATCACCGATGCCCAAACCGTAGAACTCGTAAACATCCGGGTTGACAGGGCCAATAGAGTCGCATTTGTTAACTGCCAACGCAACCGGCTTGCCGGACTTGCGAAGCATAGTGGCCACATCCACATCGGCAGCGGTTACGCCGGTGCGTACATCTGCCACCATAATGATGCAGTCAGCCAGTTCAATGCCAATCTCGGCCTGGCGGCGCATAAATTTCAGCATATCGCTGTCAGTACCCGGCTCGATACCACCGGTATCTACAACGGAGAAGGTTCTTCCACACCATTCACAATCGCCATAGATACGGTCTCTGGTAACACCGGGGGTATCCTCAACGATGGAGGTCCGGTGGCCGGTTAATTTATTAAAGAGCATAGACTTGCCCACATTGGGGCGGCCAACGATGGCAACCAAAGGTTTTGCCATGACCATCACTCCTTTCGTTTCTCTTATTATGGCATAAAGCATACCACAAATCAATGGGTTTTCATACGGAAAAAGAGGAAGGCAGACACCTTCCTCTACGCTTACGCTTTTTTCCTGCCTTAGTCAGCCTTGGCAGCCAGAACCTGACGACCGTTGTAGTTGCCGCAAGCCTTGCAAGCTCTGTGAGGCATGACGGGCTCACCACACTTGGAGCAAACAGCTACGGTGGGAGCAGCCAATTTCCAGTTGGAACCACGACGCTTGTCGCGACGGGCGCTGGACACTTTACACTTAGGGACAGCCATGGATGACACCTCCTTGGTCAAATTGCTTTAACAGCATTTCTTATTTATTGAGAAGCTGCCGTAAAGCAGCAAAACGGGGATCCAACTCTTTTTCACAACTGCAGGGACCCTCATTCAGGTTCTTGCCGCAGCGGCAGCAAAGACCTTTACAATCGGGACTGCAAAGCAGCTTGGAGTCCATATTCAGCACGAACACAGTCCGCACAATGTCATCCAAATCCGCAGCTTCTGCTTCCAGAGAGAAAACCCAAGCATCTTCGCTATCCTCATTGGTCAGCTCTTCCACCAGCACTACGTCAACAGGAATTTCAATGTCCTTTGTAAAGTCTGCGGCGCAGCGGTCGCATACACCATGCAGACGCGTGGTGATCGTGCCAGTCATTACCAAAACATCGGCGGTGTTACGCACTTTGCCGGTGATCAGTACAGGCTCGCTGACCGGATAGCATATACCAAATTGAAGATCGCTCAGATCCACACTATCAGAAAAGGAAATGGATGCGCCGGGGTTGTGGATAATTTCCTTAAGACCCAGATGCATAGCATTCTCCTCCTCATAGTCGTGCTCAAATATTATATAGTTTTTTATGGAATTTGTCAAACATTATTTTTGCAAAAAACGATTGTATGAAAGGCTTTTTTCGCTTTGTGTTCTATTTGTCAGTGGTAGGACATACTTTAGGTT
Organism: Faecousia sp.; assembly: GCA_045612985.1. GTDB lineage: Bacteria > Bacillota > Clostridia > Oscillospirales > Oscillospiraceae > Faecousia. The sequence goes on along the minus strand of JAZLAB010000081.1, from coordinate 2,088 downwards.
AAGAGACTGCTGTGCTTGATTGCAGCAAACAGTAAAAGGAGGCTGGCTATGGAAAACATTTACGCTGACATTGCTGCTCGCACCGGGGGCAACATTTATATTGGCGTGGTAGGTCCGGTCCGTACCGGAAAGTCCACGCTGATCAAACGGATTATGGAGCAGTTGGTCATTCCTAACATTGACGATCCCTATCGCAAAGAGCGGGCAAAGGACGAACTGCCCCAAAGTGGCTCCGGCAGAACGATTATGACCAGTGAGCCAAAATTTGTACCGGAAGAAGCGGTAGAGATCTCCCCGGATGGCACAGCGCAGCTGCGGGTGCGTATGATTGACAGTGTGGGCTATATGGTTGACGGTGCGGTGGGCGCAGAGGAAGAGGGCGCGCCCCGGATGGTAACAACCCCCTGGTATGATTATGAGATTCCTATGACCGAAGCGGCAGAGCTGGGAACGAAAAAGGTAATGGAGGAGCATTGCTCCATTGGCCTGGTGGTTACCACAGACGGCACGATCACGGAAATTCCCCGGCAGGATTACCTTGTGGCGGAAAAGCGGGCCATTGCAGATATGAAAGCTACCGGAAAACCTTTCCTGGTCGTCATTAACAGCCGGGATCCGGCAGGGGAGGATGCCCAGCAGACAAAACAGCAGATACATAATGATTACGGGGTTATGCCCATCGTTGCAGATTGTCAGGTGCTGGACAATAGCGGAATTTGCGAGCTGCTGCGGCAGCTGCTGTACGCCTTCCCAATGCAACAGCTTCAAGTGCATTTGCCCCGGTGGATGGATGCGCTGGATATGGATAACCCGGTAAAGGCATCCCTTTACGAAGCGCTGATCCAGCGGGCAGAGGAGATCTCTGCATTGGGTCAGGCGGAGGCAACCCTCTCCCAGCTGCGACAGCTGGAACAGGTGATGGACTTTTCTGTTCGCAAGGTAGATCTGGCCACCGGTACAGTTGTCTGCGCGTTGGGCTTCCCGGAAAAGCTGTTTTATGAGATCCTCAGCAGCCAGACAGGGATGCATATTCAAAACGATGCCCAGCTGCTTGCAATTTTGACAGAGCTTTCTGCCATTAAGCAGGAATACGATAAGATCGCAGATGCCCTTTCTTCGGTAAAGGCTACCGGCTACGGTGTGGTAATGCCCACAGCGGAAGAAATGAAGCTGGAAACACCGGAGCTGCTGCGAAAGAATGGGGCGTTCGGAGTCAAGCTGCGGGCCGGCGCACCGTCCATTCATATGATTCGTGTGGATATTGATACGGAGATCAGCCCAATGGTAGGAGACGAAAAACAATCCCAGGATCTGATCGCCTATCTGTCCGGGGAAGCACCGGAAAAGCTTTGGGAGAGTAATATTTTCGGCAAATCTGTCTATGCGATGATCCAGGAGGGCTTGACCTCCAAATTGGTACGCACTCCGGAGGATGTACGCACCAAGTTCCGGGGCAGCTTGACCCGGATCGTCAACGAAGGCGCAACCGGATTGATTTGCTTAATTTTATAATAGCCAAAAGCTGCCACATTTGTGGCAGCTTTTTCTTTCGTCATATTTTATAGTTTTGTTTAGCGGTTTTTGGTAAAACCGCTGAAAATGTTTTAAATGGCAAAATCTGACAAATTTTCCCTTGTAGAACACTTTTCTTTCTTGTTAAAATATAGACGAGGAAAAGGAAAGGGGGCGATACCGATGGATTGCTGATGCCAAATTTCAGCAGATAGAGAGATAGTCCGACACGCCGAAGAAGACAATTACCGAAGGAGGACATTTCTATGATGAAAAAAGCAATCCGTTTATGCAGCATTTTGCTGATTATCGCCCTGTTTGTCAATATGCTGCCGATGCAAGCCTTTGCCCAAATGATGCAAAGCAACGCATCTGCCGTAGCAGACAGCACAGTACAAACCATTACCCAAGAAGAAACCGAAAAGGAAATCAGCGTCGTAGGAGAGGTGGAGGAAAAACGCACAGAGTTTTCCAAAGAGCACATCCTCTCCAACGGCCTGCATATGATGACCTTATTCCCCGATGCTGTCCACTATGAAACGGACGACGGCTGGGAAGAAATTGACAACACACTGA
>JAZLAB010000080.1:0-2634 GCA_045612985.1 Faecousia sp. | reverse complement strand
ACCAAGCCCTTCAAGTTCGAGGGTGCAAACCGTATGCGTCAGGCTGAAAGCGGCATCGCTGCTCTGTCTGAGAAGGTTGACTCTCTGATCATCATCCCCAACGACCGTCTGAAGTACGTTACCGATGAGAAGATCACCTTTGCCAACGCTTTCGGCATCGCTGACGATGTTCTGAAGCAGGCTGTTATCTCCATTTCCGAGCTGGTCAGCTTCTCCGACCGGGTTATCATCAACCTGGACTTCGCTGATGTAAGCGCAGTTATGAAGGATGCTGGTCAGGCACATATGGGTGTTGGCGTTGCTTCCGGCCGTGAAAAGGCTGAGCAGGCTGCTCTGGCTGCTGTTGCAAGTCCCTTGCTGGAGACCTCCATTAAGGGCGCTACCGGCGTTCTGGTGAATGTTACCGGTGGTGCAGAACTGACCCTGGATGATGTTGAGACCGCTGCCGGCATCGTGCAGCAGGAAGCAAATCCCGAAGCAAACATTATCTTCGGTGCTACCTCTTGCGACGAGTATGTTGACGAGATGCGCGTTACTGTTATTGCTACCGGTTTCGACCAGAAGGTCGAGGTAGTGGAAGAGAAGACCGCTGCAGGCACTGTGATGTCCGATGACATCGATGCAATCTTCGGTATCTTCAACCGCTAATTTATAAAATGCGGCATCCCGGGCGTAAAGTCCGGGATGCTTTTTTATGAGGTGAGTCGTATGGATGCCTACCGCGCGTTGGCAGATAGCTATGACAGACTGACAAACGATGTTCAGTACAAGGCTGTGGTTGCTTTTTACAAGCAGATTTTGCAGCGGGAAGGGTTAACCCCCCGGACAGCTGTTGACCTTGCCTGCGGCACAGGAAGCGTTGCTGCGCTACTGGCAGAGGAAGGCCTTCAAGTGATTGGCGTGGATATGTCAGAGCAGATGCTCTGCGCTGCCCAGCAAAAGACGCAGGATATGGAAAACCCGCCGTTTTTTGTTTGCCAAAGATTGGAAAAGCTGTTTTTTCCCAAAGGGGTGGATCTGGCGGTCTGCGCACTGGACAGCATCAATTATATTATTGAGCCTGATAAATGCTGTGAGGCAATAAAGAGAATTTATCGTGCGCTGAATCCCGGTGGCTGTTTCATTTTTGATGTAAATACGCCCTATAAGCTTCGGGCTATGGATGACCAGATTTTTCTGGACGAGGACGAAAATGTTTACTGCGTTTGGCGGGGTGAATTTGACGAGAAGACCAATGTGTTAAGTTATGCAATGGATTTGTTCCAGCGGCAGGGAAGAGTGTGGCATCGCAGCTTTGAGCTTCATGAAGAATATGCTTATACAGCGCAGCAGCTGACACAGTATCTGCGCCAGGCCGGATTTACCGGCATTGAGTTTTTTGCTGACAGGCGCTTGGAAATGCCCGCACAGGACGAGCTTCGCATTTACATCAAGGCACGAAAGGGAACTGTAAAATGAATGACTATATTGTTCGGGGAATGAGTATGGACGGAATGGTGAAGGTTGTTGCCATTCGTTCAACGCAAATGGTGCGCCGCGGCGCCCAGCTTCAGAAAACAACGCCCAACGCCACAGCTGCCTTTGGCAGAGCATTGACTGCAGCGTCTATGATGGGCAATATGCAAAAAGTGGAAAACGGCTCTATGACCTTGCAGATCAAGGCGGACGGCCCTATTGGCAGCATCGTTTGCGTTTCAGACAGTGTTGGCAATGTCCGGGGCTATGTGTATGAGCCCAATGTGCCTCTTGTGGAAAAGCACCCCGGCAAGCTGGATGTGGGCAGTACGGTTGGTAAAAACGGTACACTGACTGTTATCCGGGATCTGCAGATGAAAGAGCCCTATGTGGGCTCTATTGAACTGGTCTCCGGTGAGATCGCAGACGATGTAACGGCTTATTTTGCCCAAAGTGAGCAGACCCCTACCGCCTGCGCTTTGGGTGTGCTGGTGGACAGAGATCAGCAGGTGAAGGTAGCCGGCGGCTATTTGATCCAGCTGCTGCCCGGGGCAACAGAGGAGACCATCGACATTGTGGAAAAGGGTATTCAGCGGGCCGGCGCGGTTACGGCGATGCTGGAGCAGGATATGACCCCCGAGGACATTCTGGGTCAGGTGTGCGGCGATCTGGGCGTCGTGTTTATGGAGACGACGGAAGTTGCCTATAAATGCTATTGCACCCGTGAGCGGGTTACCGCTGCGCTGATTAGTCTGGGCAGAAAGGAACTGGAAGAAATTGCAGCAGAGGGAAAGGCGTTCCCGGTTGAATGCCAGTTCTGCGATGAGGTTTATACCTTCACGCCTGAGGATATTTATGAGATCTTAAAAGCGGTTTAAAACCAAGAATCCCCCGGAGAAATGAGCTGATTTTTCCGGGGGAAAATTCTTGCAAAAAAACAAAAAAACCTATTGACAAATAAGGGGTGCTTGGGTATAATAATACCCGTCGCTGATATGTACTTCATAGATGCGACCTGTTTGGGAGCATAGCTCAGCTGGGAGAGCACATGCCTTACAAGCATGGGGTCACAGGTTCGAGCCCTGTTGTTCCCACCAAATTTGGCCCGGTGGTGCAGTCGGTTAGCACGCCAGCCTGTCACGCTGGAGGTCGACGGTTCGAGTCCGTTCCGGGTCGCCA
>JAZLAB010000079.1:0-13205 GCA_045612985.1 Faecousia sp. | reverse complement strand
TCTGGTCCGCCGCACCGCCATCAAGGACGGCGACCGTACCATGGGTTACCCCTCCATCGTGAACCTGGCTAAGATCGCTAAGGGCGACGATCGCCTGCAGACTGCTTACGCTGCTATGTTCACTGAGAAGTACGCTTCCATTATCGTTATGACCGGCATGACCTACGCACAGGCTCTGCCTCTGTTCGGTCTGCGTCAGAACATCTTCACCGATCCTCAGAAGCCCATGAAGGTGGAAGCTAAGATCTACCCCCTGAACGGTGCTGATGAGAACAGCCCCTGTGCTCTGACTGTTGACTTCGCACTGACCTACTTCCTGGTTTCCGGCGAGTTGGAGCGCTCCAACCAGCCTCTGAACCTGATCATCACCGACGCTTCCGGTATGTCCGTTCTGACTGCCTGGGCCGCCGGCAAGCTGTCCTCCACCACTATCAAGAAGACCTTTGAGGAGCTGGACATCGAAAACAAGATCAAGAACCGCACCCTGATCATCCCCGGCAAGGTTGCCGTTATGAAGGGTGAGATCCAGGAGAAGCTGCCTAACTGGAATGTTGTTGTGGGTACTATGGAAGCTGTTCAGATTCCCAAGTATATGAAGGATAAGGAATACGAAGCTGCTGCCGCTGTTGCTGCTGCTGAAAATGCTGCCAAGGCTGCTTCCGGCGCAACTGTTGAGGTTAAGGAGCTGTCCTTCGAAGAGCTGCTGGCTACCAAGGTTCCTGCCATCGAGGTCAAGCAGTGGGATACCCAGTACAAGGGCTACAACCCCGAGTCCCAGACCTTCGTTACCATCGGTGAGAGAATCCACTGCATCGCTCCCTCCATCCGTAAGGCTATGTACGAGAGAGATCCCGTGCCCATTCTGCAGCGTGCATACGAGCAGATCAAGGCCGGTGCTACTTATCTGGACGTCAACATCGGACCTGCTGAAAAGGACGGTCCCGAGCGTATGATGTGGGCTGTCAAGCTGCTGCAGGAGAACTTCAACAATGTTCCTCTGGCACTGGACACCGCCAATATGAAGGCTATCGAAGCCGGTATCAAGGTTTACAACCGCACCAACGGCAAGCCCATCGTCAACTCTGCTGACGCAGGCTCCCGTATCGGTTACATCGACCTGGCTGCTGCCAACGATGCTATCTGTATCGCCCTTTGCTCTGCTGACGGCATTGCAAAGGACAACGAAGAGCGTATGATGCACTGCGACAATATGCTCGAGCGCGGCCTGAGCCTGGGTATGGACGCAACCGATCTGTGGTTCGACCCGTTGTTCCTGGTTGTTAAGGGTATGCAGGACAAGCAGATGGAAGTTCTGGAAGCCATCAAGATGTTCTCCGAGAAGGGCCTGAAGTCCACCGGTGGTCTGTCCAACAACTCCAACGGCGCACCCAAGGATGTCCGTCCCATTATGGACTCCACTCTGGTTGCAATGTGCATGATGCAGGGTCTGACCTCTGCCATCGTTAACCCCAATGATCGCCGCTTGATGGAGACCATCAAGTCCTGCGACATCTTCAAGAATCACGTTCTGTACTCCGATTCTTACCTGGACTTATAAGAGCGTAATTTCCCCGCGTATTATGGCTGGGAGGGAAGACTCCCTCCCAGCCATTTTGCTTTCTTGAATTCGTATATCCAGCCGCAAGAAAAGTCTCGGGCTTCATATAACATTTTTAGGAGGAAAGATTTATGAGCGTATTAACCGATCTGATTTACGGCGGCAGCAACGCAGTTGCAGGCATGACCGAAGGCGCTGTCAATGATGCTATTGCCAAGTACGGCGCAGACAAAGAAATCGCATTCCCCGATACCGCATATTATTTCCCCACCATTTATGCGGCTACCGGCGTAAAGGTCAAGACTTTGGGCGACCTGACCGCTTGCGTAGGCGTGCTCAAGAGCCTCATCACCAACCAGGAGGACCTGGGCCAGGCCCTCAATGCCGGTCTGGCAACTGCCGTTGGCGCAGAGATCATCGAAGGTCTGAAGTACCTGGAAGCTGACCCCTATGCAAATGAGTCCGGCATCGGCTTCGTTCCCGATCCCATCATCCGCTCCCTGGGTGTGCCGCTGGTTACCGGCGATATTCCCGGTGTTGCTGTTGTTTTGGGCAAGGCTGACAATGCTGAAGATGTAGTCAATGTGGTTAAGGACTACCAGTCCAAGGGCATTATGACCTTTATGGTTGGCGACGTCATCGAGCAGTGTGCAGAAGGCGGTGTGAAGATGGGTCTGGAATTCCGCGTGATCCCTCTGGGTCACGATGTTACTTCCGTTATCCACGTCGTTACCGTTGCTGTCCGCGCAGCGCTGATCTTCGGCAATGTGCAGCCCGGCGATCTGGGCGGCCTGCTGACTTACACAAAGGAGCGCGTTCCCGCTTTCGTCAACACCTTTGGCGCGCTGAACGAGGTTGTCGTTTCTGCCGGTGCCGGCGCCATCGCGCTGGGCTTCCCGGTCATTGTGGATGTGGATCTGGGCGAAAACCAGGTTCCCGGTGCTCTGGAGAGCGTTTGCGATCACAGTGCAACGGTCAAGAAGTCTTTGGAGCTGCGTGAGATCAAGATCAAGATCAAGGAGCTGCCCATTCCTGTGGCATTTGCCGCTGCTTTTGAAGGCGAGATCATTCGCAAGGCAGATATGCAGGCTGAGTTCTACTCCGGCAAGAATCCCACTGCAGAGCTGGTGGTTATGCGCCAGATGCAGGAAATCGAAGATCACAAGATCACTGTGATCGGTCCTGACCTGGATGCAGGCAACGAATTTGCATTGGTTACCTATGTGGAAGTTGCTGGCAAGAAGATGCAGGAGGACTTCGAGAGCGTTATCGAAAGAAAGTTCCACGCCTGGTTTAACTATATGGAAGGCGTTATGCACACCGGCCAGCGTAATCAGGTCCGCGTCCGTGTTTCCAAGGATGCCTTTGCAAAGGGCCTGCGGCTGAAGGACTTTGCCGAGGTTCTGTATGTGATGATTATGGACGAGTTCGACGCGGTTGTCGACAAGTGCCAGATCACCCTGATCACCGATACTGCCGAGGCCGGCAAGTTCCGGGATGAGGTGGCTATGCCCCGTTACGCTGCAAGAGATGCCCGTCTGGAATCTCTGACCGACGAGAGCGTTGATCGCTACTACACCTGCATCCTGTGCCAGAGCTTTGCACCTGCCCACTGCTGCGTGGTTACCCCCGAGCGTTTGGGTCTGTGCGGTGCTGTTTCCTGGCTGGATGCCAAGGCTACCAACGAGCTGGATCCCAACGGTCCTTGCCAGCCTATCTTCAAGGAAGGCTGCACCGATGAGCGCACCGGCCGTTTTGAGACAGTCGACAAGGCAATCACCGATGCCACCCACGGCGCTGTGGAGACGGTTACCCTGTACTCCATCCTGGAAGATCCTATGACTTCCTGCGGCTGCTTCGAGTGCATTTGCGGCATTGAGCCGATGAGCAATGGCTTTATCGTTGTCAACCGTGAATTCTCCGGTATGACCCCTGCCGGTATGACCTTCGGCGAGCTGGCCAGCTGCACCGGCGGCGGTGTCCAGACCCCCGGTTATATGGGCCACGGCAGACACTTCATCTCCTCCAAGAAGTTCATCGCTGCAGAAGGCGGCATTGAGCGTATCGTATGGATGCCCAAGGAGCTGAAGGACGATGTGGCAGAAAGACTGAATAAGACTGCCAAGGAACTGTACGGCATTGGGAACTTTACCGATCTGGTGGCAGATGAGACCATCACCACCGACGGCGAAGAGCTGCTGGGTTGGCTGACAGAAAAGGACCACCCGGTTCTGGGTATGGAGCCCCTGCTGTAATTCAGGACATAATAAAGGGGGCGGCGGAAGCCGCCCCCAAAAGTCCATTAAGGGAGTCGTCATAATGAAAGTTTCCATAGAGCGCTGCCCCTTTTGTGGGTACGCAGAATTTATCCAGGCCCGGCAATATGCGCCGGAGGCCTATGTTTCCGGTGAAGCCTTATTCGGTCAGCAGCTAAATCACACCATTTGCCGCCATTGTGGCAGTGTGGTCCGCAGTTTCGTGGAAGCTCCGGAAAAGCTTTTAAAGAAGAAAAACCGCAGAAATGTATAAAATTTACCCCTGGACGATGTCCAGGGGCGTTTTGTTTGTTAATCCCGTTTCGGGTCCCGGGTGGCGTAGGTTTCGCAGAAACGGGCGGCAAAGGAAGGGGCGCGGCCTGCAGCGTACAGGTGAGAAGTGTCGCCAAAGGCGCTCATACGAAAGCCTGCGATGCCTTCCCGGCGCTCTTCTGTGTTGACAATGGTTACGGAGGTGGGGGCGGCGCAGGTGCTATGCCACAAAACCATAGGAGACAGGTGCAGCAGGTGGCCTAGCAGCACGCATTCCAGTCCGAAATGGCAGAACAGCACGATGGTGTCCTGATTGGAACACAACGCCCGGTAGTATTTTCCTTCTCGCACATAGCCGTGGTCTGCCAGCAGCTGATCCAGGCCTTCTGTAACCTGGGCGCAGTACTCCGGCATTCCGGCTTGCGCCATCGGCTCGGTTTGACACCATTTCTCCTGCAGAAAATAGGCAGGTTCTGCGGTCCAGTGCTGGGGCAGCCAATCCCAGGCGCAACCGGGGGTGTCGGTGTGAGGAACTTTTGGGATGATGGGAATTTCCCGCAGCCATGGGAGGATCGTGGCTTCCCGGTTCAGCGCTTTCAAGGTGAAAGAGGCGGTGTCCTTTGCCCGGCCCAGGGGAGAACAGTAAAATGCCTTAACATCCAGCTTGCAAAGTCTGTCGGCTAAAATTTTGGCTTCTTCCCAACCTGTGGGGGTCAAGGAATCAATAGAATAATCCGGCTCTGCGTGCCGAACGATCATAAGTCTCATAGAAATGCCACCTTTCTTTTGCTGCCATTATAACGCGTCAAACCTTCGAAAGCAAGGCAAAACGGTGGACAATTGCAACAAGCTGTGGTATAATTGGAAAAATGGATTTACTATGGGAAAGTGAGGACTTTTTATGCCGAAAGTGGTATTTGAGGTGGAAGGCGCAAGTGCTGTAGAAATTGCTTGCAATGCCGGCGATAATCTGCTGGAGCTGGCCCGCCGGGCGAATGTGGCCATCGATGCCCCTTGCAGCGGTAACGGCTCCTGCGGCAAGTGCCGCGTAAAGCTGCTGGAGGGGCAGCTGGAGACCATTCCCTCCCGGCATATCACCGACGAGGAATATAACGCCGGCTGGCGGCTCTCCTGCAACTGCAAGGTTGTGGGGGATTGCACCGTTTTCGTGCCGGATATTGCCTCTGCCTACCAGTCCCGTATGAAGACCGCTGATCTGTCCTCCCCGGAGGAGGTGGCGATTTTCCAGCAGGTGCAAAAAGAAATCACAGATAGCGGTATTTCTATGGAAAACCGCTTCTGCTTCTTGCAGCTGACAATGGATGCCCCCTCGGAAGAGGACACGATGCCCGACATCGAACGGCTGGAGCGGGCAGTGCAGGAAGCATCGGGGGCGGCGCGGGTAAAAGTGCCTTACGCCGTAATGGTAAAATTGGCTTCTACCCTTCGGGAAAATGATTTTTCCGTCTGCGTCAAAGGTCAGCTGGAAGAAGGCGTGTTTACCTGTATGGACATTTGCGCCTATGACGAAACCTGCCTGGCAGGCTGCGCCATTGATATTGGTACGACCACTGTTTCTGCTGTGCTGGTAGATCTGAAAGACGGCAAGATCCTGGCAAAGGGATCTTCCGGCAACGGACAGATCCGCTTCGGCGCGGATGTGATCAACCGGATCATTCAAAGCACCAAGCCCGGTGGCAAGAAGGCTTTGCAGGATGCCATCGTCAAGGAGACCCTTGTACCGCTGATGGCCAATCTGTGCAAGTCGGCAAATGTCAGCGCCCGCAGCATTTTGCGCCTGACCATTGGCGCCAACACCACGATGAATCACCTGCTGGTGGGCGTGGATGCGGACCCGGTGCGTATGGATCCTTATATCCCCAGCTTCTTCGGTTGGGCAGATTTGACTGCCGGAGATCTGAAGCTTCCGGCAAATCCCCTGGCGCCGGTTGTGGTTGCTCCCAACATCGGCTCCTATGTGGGCGGCGACATTACTGCCGGTACATTGGCCACGATGATGTGGGACAAGGACGAGATGACCCTCTTTATCGATCTGGGTACCAACGGTGAGATCGTTTTTGGCAACCGGGACTTTTTGATGAGCTGCGCCTGCTCTGCAGGACCTGCCTTTGAAGGCGGCGACATTTCCTGCGGTATGCGGGCCACCGACGGCGCTGTGGAAGCGGTGTCCATTGACAAAGAAACAATGGAGCCCACGCTTACCGTCGTAGGCGATGCCGGCCAGAAGCCGGTAGGCATCTGCGGCAGCGGTATTATTGACATTATTTCCGAGCTGTTTCGTACCGGCATCATTAATGCCCGGGGCTTATTTGCCCGGGAGGGCGATCGTGTCCGGCGGGATCAGCACGGTATGGGCCGGTATGTGCTGGCCTTTGAAAACGAGACCGAGACCGGCAGGGAAGTGTCCATCAACGAGGTGGATATCGATAACTTTATCCGTGCCAAGGGCGCGATCTTCTCCGGCATTGACACTCTTTTGCAGTCGGTGGATATGACACCGGACTGCATTGATAGGGTGTATGTGGCCGGTGGCATCGGCAGCGGCATCAATATGAAAAATGCCGTCAACATCGGTATGCTGCCGGATGTAGACTTGGGAAAATATCACTATATTGGAAACTCCTCTCTCACTGGCGCATATGCTATGGTCATCAGCGACGAGGCAACAGAAAAGTGCCACCAGGTGGCTGCCAATATGACCTATCTGGAGCTTTCCACATACCCCGGCTATATGGACAGCTTTGTGGCGGCCTGTTTCTTACCTCACACAGATGCCCGGCTGTTTCCCAATAGCTTTCAGGGATAGGAGAACAGTATGCAAGTAGAAAACCACAAGGAAGAAGTCCCTTTTTCCTATTATGAAGAAAAATTCCACGCCCTTGACCCCCGGGATACGATAGCCCGGCTGCCGGAGGTGGAGTTTGACGGCAAGAAGTTTCGGGTAACATTACTGGGCAGGACTTACGACATTTCCCATCCGGAATATGCCCTTTATCCGGAAGATGGCGGTCCTCTGCCGCCGCTGCCGGTGCAGACCTTCTTGCTGCGGTATTTGCTGGAGAGTAAAGCCGTTGCCTGGACCGGGCAGTGGAGGACCTTCCGGGAGATGCCCTGGGGCGAGATGTATATCAAGCCCTACACAGGCAGGGTTTTGACCCGGGCGGCCTTTACCTTTGGCACCCGCCTGGCAGCGTTTAAGGCGGCCTGCGAGAAGATGGGCGCGACCCCGGTCGGCCACGGCGACGCCGGCTATCAGTTTGATTTTATCGGCGGCTTTTCCATGCAGATTTTGGTGTGGGAGGGCGACGACGAATTTCCGCCCAATGCCCAGGTGCTGTATTCTGACAACTTTGCCCAGGGCTTCGCTCCGGAGGACAGAGTAGTGGCAGGAGACATTTTGATTTCCACCATTAAAGGGAATATGTAATAAAAAAAGAGTGGAAAATGAATTTCGTTTGTGATAAAATTGCGTTAGGTTTTTTAAGAAAGGTCTGATAATATGTATAAAATCAGCCAGCTGTATGATCTGGAGCACACCGCTGCAAAGGATTATCTTTCCCAATTTAAGTATCCCTGGGAGGCTCTGAAGGGCATTTCTGCGGAGATTCTTCGGCTAGGGGAAAGCTTGGGAGAGGACTATCAGGAAATTTCTCCCCAGGTCTGGGCCCACAAAAGCGCAAAGATCGCCCCTACTGCCTATATCGGCGCCCCCTGTATCATCGGTGCCAATACCGAGGTGCGCCACTGCGCCTTTATCCGGGGCAGCGCCTTGATCGGCGAAAACTGTGTGGTGGGCAACTCCACAGAGCTGAAGAATGTGATCCTGTTTGACAATGTGCAGGTACCCCACTACAATTATGTGGGCGACAGCATTTTGGGCTACAAGGCCCATATGGGCGCCGGTTCTATCACCTCCAATGTAAAAAGCGACAAATCTTTGGTGGTGATCCACGGTGTAGAGGAAATTCCCACCGGCATTAAAAAGGTGGGCGCGATGCTGGGCGACTTTGTGGAAGTGGGCTGCAACAGCGTGCTCAATCCCGGTACGGTGATCGGCAGAAATTCCAATGTGTATCCTACCAGCTGCGTCCGGGGTACGGTTCCGGAAAACAGCATTTATAAGAAAAACGACACCGTTGTTGCCAAACGATAAGGAGGCATATTATGGGTAAATATTTTGGAACTGACGGCTTCCGGGGAGAAGCCAATGTAAACCTGACAGCGGACCACGCCTATCAGGTGGGCCGCTTTCTGGGCTGGTATTACACTCAGCTGAAAAAGCAGGCAGGTGAGGAAGAAAACGCAAAGATCGTGATCGGCAAGGACACCCGCCGCTCCAGCTATATGTTTGAGTATGCGCTGTCTGCCGGCATTACTGCCTCCGGCGCAGATGCCTACCTTCTGCACGTTACCACCACACCCTCTGTTGCCTATGTAACAAGACTGGACGATTTTGACTGCGGTGTGATGATCTCCGCCAGCCACAATCCCTTCTATGATAACGGCATCAAGCTGCTCAACAGCAGCGGCGAGAAGATGGAAGAATCGGTCATTGAGCTGGTGGAAGCTTATCTGGATGGCAAGCTGGAGGTCTTTGGTAAGGCCTATCCGGAAATTCCCTTTGCCAAGCGGGATGCCATCGGCAGAACGGTGGACTATGCAGCGGGCAGAAACCGCTACATCGGCTACCTGATCTCCCTGGGTAAATTCTCCTTTAAGGGCAAAAAGGTGGGCCTGGATTGCGCCAACGGCGCAGCCTGGAACATTGCCAAGAGTGTTTTTGAAGCCCTGGGCGCAAAATCCTATGTCATCGGCGATGCCCCCGACGGCACCAATATCAACAACGGTGTCGGTTCTACCCATATTGAGAATCTGCAGAAATTCGTTGTGGACAATGGTCTGGATGTAGGCTTTGCCTATGACGGCGATGCAGACCGCTGTTTGTGTGTGGACGAAAACGGCGACATCGTCAGCGGCGACCATATTCTGTATGTGCTGGGCAAGTATATGCGGGAGCGTGGCTCTCTGGACAACAACACAGTGGTTACCACGGTGATGTCCAACTTTGGTCTTTACAAGGCCTTTGATGCAGAGGGCATCGATTACGCCAAGACCAAGGTGGGCGACAAGTACGTCTATGAATATATGGTGCAAAACGGCTGCCGGTTAGGCGGCGAGCAAAGCGGCCATATCATCATCTCCAAGTATGCCACCACCGGCGACGGTATTTTGACCAGCCTGAAGATGATGGAAGTAATTATGGAGAAGAAGACCACCTTGTCTGCCCTTTGTAAGGGCCTGAAGATCTATCCTCAGGTGCTGAAAAATGTGCGGGTGCAGGATAAGCCTGCGGCACAGAACGATCCTGCGGTGCAGGCAGCGGTGCAGGCGGTTGCTGACCGTTTGGGCAGCACCGGACGGATCCTTGTCCGGGAGTCCGGCACAGAGCCGGTGATCCGGGTAATGGTGGAAGCGCCTACCAAGGAAGAATGTCAGGAATGTGTGGACAGTGTTGTGGAGGTCATCTGCAATCGGGGACACGCCCGGGTATAAAAGAAAATTGCAAAGCGGTGCAGAAACTTCTGCGCCGCTTTCTTTTTTGCCAGGTGGAGGAAATTCTTTTCAATAGTTGCATTTTACAGGAAAATGTGGTAAAATATGCTTACTTGTGGGCTCATTTTCGGAAAGGAGGTGCCGCAAATGAAAAAAATCGGAATTATGCTGTGCGTATGCATCGCGCTTTTTGCGGCGCTGGCCGGAAAAGCAGAAGCTGCAGATGCGCCGCTGACAAAGGAGCAAGCCATCGTTAACGAGGCAAAACGGGTGTATAATGCTTGTAAGTACACGGCAGGAATGCGTTCTTTTGCAGGCTGGTGTGGTCTGATGACCAGCCATCAGCTTTACAATATGGGCATCAACGAAACGCTGATCGTAAATGACGGAAACCGGCAGTTTGATTATTATAAGGACTTGGAAAAGACCTCCGCCGGCTACTACATAAATGTTTACAGCGCGATGGATTACACCCTGGAGGAGGCATTAAATGCCCTGACAAAAGAGGGAACACAGGATGCTTATAACATTTTGGTGGGATTTCAGTGGACAAACACAGAAGCAGGACACCGTTATGGCCACGCCTGTGTGATCAACGCCATTGTGGACGGTATGGTGTATTTTACCGAGAGCTTTTACACCTCTATCGCAGGCCCGGAGGGCAATGTGGGACGCTGCTCCATCAGTAGATTTGCGCAGCTTTTCTATGATTGGACATCCTTTGAGGGCATCATTCACTTTGGTACGGCCCAATATGCTGACAGCTGTGATAGCTACCCCACAAATGTGTATGTACGCACCCGTTTTGACAGTATGCTTCGCACCCAGCCTTGTCTTTTGGGCGAAAACGGCTGCAAGAAAATGCGTAGCTTGACTTCCGGAGAGCTGCTTCTGGCCAGCGCTGTTTATGCAGACCCCCAAAGCGGAATGCTGTATTACCGGATAGAAGATGGAGAAGGTCAGGGCTATGTGGCTGCCGGTGCAGTGAGCCTCGTGCAGTATAATGAGGACAATCTGAAGGTTTCCAATATTCAAACAGAGGCCTTTATTAAGTCCGGAAAAAGCCTTGCCATTTCTGGCAATATTACTGCAAAAGGCGGAATGATCAACAGCGTAGAGGTGGTCATTTCCGATCCCCAGGGCAATGTGGTGCAGCAACAGCACTACCCGCTGGAAAAATACCATTGCGATTTCTCTGGCTTGAACAAGACTCTGGCAAAAGAAAAGCTGCCGGACGGTTTTTATCGGGTGCAGGTGTATGCCAATGTTGCTTGCGCGGTGGCAAACGGAACAACGGTGGAAATCAATTATGTCCGACAATTGCTGCACAATAAGATTTCCTATATCGCCAAAGTGCCGAAAAATGTGCGTGTTTTCCTGGCTGACACTGCCTACACCCCGGTGATGCAGCAGGACGGTTGGACACTGGAAAATGGCAAATGGCATTATTACCGCCAGGGACAACCTGTTTCCGGCTGGTTTGAGGACCTAGGTGTCCGGTACTATCTGAAGGAAGACGGCGCGGTAACGACAGGCTGGGCCGAGATCGACGGCGCAAAGTGGTATTTCTCGCCCACCGGCGCCCTTTGCCACGGCTGGCTGGCTACCAAAGACGGTACGGTGTACCTGCAAAACAGCGGCGGTATGGCAATGGGTTGGCAAACCATCGAAGGCTATAAGTATTTCTTTGAAAGCAACAACCTGCTGCTGACAGAGGGCACCAAAAAAGAAAATGGTGTGCGCTATAAGATCCAGTGGGACGGCAAGGCCATCCCAACTAAGTAAAACAAAACAAACGCCTTACGAAAGTAGGGCGTTTGTTGCATTTATGCAAGAAATTATGCGTAGTGTTTCAAATTTTGACAGAGAACAATGCATCAAAAATGGTGTGTTTTCCAAAAAGGCTTCTGGCTAAAATCCGGGAAGAGGCTGTTTTTATGGAAAATTGTGCATTTTTTCTCTTGGAAACAGCTGGTTTTTGTAGCACCTTACAAAATATGCCCCTTTGTTGAAAATATACGAATTTGGCGGAATAATTGGTTGACATTGCAAGTTTTATTGGTATATAATGTATAAGAAATCTTGTTTTCGGCGCGCAAGCAGCCGACACTTTCAGGAGGTAATATTATGTCCGCAACAAACTACAATCCTTATGAAAACGCCCAGGCGCAATTTGACAAAGTTGCTGCAATGTTGGGTCTGGATGAAGGCACCTGCCAGCTGCTGCGTCAGCCTCAGCAGGAAGTTCATTTCACCATCCCCGTAAAGATGGATGATGGCACTGTGAAGGTCTTCAAGGCTTTCCGTTTCCAGCATAGCACTGCCCGCGGCCCTGCTAAGGGCGGTATCCGTTTCCATCCCCACGAGACTGCTGACACTGTCCGCGCTCTGTCTATGTGGATGACCTGGAAGTGCGCCGTTGTGGACATTCCCCTCGGCGGCGGCAAGGGCGGCGTGATCTGTGATCCCCGGACGATGTCCCAGGGCGAGCAGGAGCGGCTGTGCCGCGGCTACATCCGCCATCTGTGGAAGGAACTGGGCAACACTGTTGACGTTCCCGCTCCCGACGTGATGACCAACGGTCAGCATATGATGTGGTTTATGGATGAGTACGAGACCATCACCGGTCAGCACGTTCCCGGTATGATCACCGGTAAGCCCGTTGGTCTGGGTGGTTCTTTGGGCCGTACCGAGGCTACCGGCTTTGGCGTTATCACCTGTTTGAATGAGGCGCTGAAGAAGATGCAGCTGCCCATCGAGAATACTACCGCAAGCATTCAGGGCTTCGGCAATGTTGCGGAGTATGCTGCTCGCAAGTACACCGCTCTGGGCGGCAAGCTGATCGCTGTTTCCTGCTGGAATGCAACTGACAAAGTTGCTTATACCTTCCGTAAGCTCTCCGGGTGTAATGCTGAAGAACTGGCTTCCATTAAGGACTCCTTCGGCAGCATCGACAAGGAAAAGGCCATTGCTCTGGGCTACGAAGTTCTGCCCGGCGATGCTTGGCTGAGCCAGGATGTTGATATCCTGATCCCCGCTGCTCTGGAAAACCAGATCACACCTGCTGTTTTTGGTAACATTTCCAAGACCGTTAAGGTCATCTGTGAAGCTGCTAACGGTCCCACCACTCCCGACTGCGATCCTTTGATCCAGGAGCGTGGCCTGATGCTGGTGCCCGACTTCCTTTGCAACGCCGGTGGCGTTACCTGCAGCTACTTTGAGCAGGTACAGTGCAATATGAACTACTTCTGGACCAAGGAAGAGGTTCTGGAGAAGCTGGACAACGCTATGACCAAGGCTTTCCTGGATGTTTACGACCTGGCCCAGGAAAAGAACCTGTATATGCGTGATGCAGCCTACACCATCGCAATCAACCGTGTTGCAAATGCAGCAAAGGTACGCGGCTGGGTGTAATCCACAATACTTAAAAAGGGGCTGCCTCAAACGAATGAGGCAGCCCTTAAACTATATGTTGTTTTGTAGGGAACGGCCTGTGTGCCGTTCCTAAATGCATATTTATAGGGAATGACACACATAGGTCATTT
>JAZLAB010000078.1:0-27066 GCA_045612985.1 Faecousia sp. | reverse complement strand
TTGTTAATCGTTTCATTCTCGCAAAACCTCTGCGGACGCTGACTATCCATTTCTACGTTTTGCTTTTCAAGATAACGGATAATGCTATCGAGTTCACCGTTCTTGGCCAAAGCCAATATGGCATCATTATGGTGGCGAATATCGTGATAGCTTTTTCTTGCCCACATTACTTCGTTTTCTTGGGCTTGCACCCGTGTTTCGAGAAGCTCGGTGTGGATCTGCTTGCGCTTTTCTTTTGCAAGCTCTACCATATCCTTAAGACTTGAAAACAATGCGGCGTAGGTTACGAAAAACACCACTGTTGTGGCTATGAAGATTTGAAATCTGCCGTTATCGGTACGTGTAACACCATCTATGTAAATGGTCTGTGTGGCCATCGCCACCAAAAAGGCGATCACGATTGCGTAATACTTACCAAAGCCTTTATCAATATAAACGCTGACCTTCTTAAATTTCGGAAGAATAATAATGTAAATTAGCACTTGTAAAAGTGCCATAATTAAAACCATACATACGATTTTGAGAGCAAGGTGCATTTCCTTTTCAATTATAAAGGAAGCAAACGCACCGAAAGCCGTATAAATGCTGGCGTAGCTGATAAACAAAAAACCTTTCTCAATCGGCTTGCCTTTCGTTGCAATAAAGAACAATACGGCATTGAGGAGCACCATCAAGGTGTAGTTCAGCTTAGGTGTTGTGGGCGGTAGAATCAAAAACACCACTGCATATACAAGCCATATCAGCGAAGTAACAAGTTTATTATATCTGGGCTTGGCGAAGAAAATGGACATACCAACATGGGAAAGCACAGACAATATCAGTAAAAGTAATGTAAGAGCGTCCATTTCATCACCTCATTCCCAAATAGTCCATATAGGCGTTTTTAAGTGTCGGCATAATTCTTCTCGGTACGGCAAGGCATTTGCCGGTTGTCATTTCCACCGTATCGGAAAGCATTTTTTCAATCTGTTCCAAATTGATAATAAAGGTCTTTCCACAAAGGAAGAACTGCCCGAAGGGAGATAATTTCTCCCAAAGCTCTGCCTGGGAGATGCGCACCGACGCAGGCTCTCCCTCTGCAAAGCAGATTGTTTGGTTGTGGTTGGCAGACTCACAATAAATGATATTACCAACAGGGATATTATAATATCCGTTTGCCGTTTTCATCAGCACGGTTTTCGGCTTATCTTGCCCTATGCTACGCATTGCCTTATCCATCGCAGTAAAAAAATCATCCTTTGTATAAGGCTTCAGTAGATAATGCGTAGCACTCACTCCAAACGCTTCCACAGCGTGATCACGGGAGGAGGTCAGAAAGATTATGGGACTTTCATCGTTTCTCTGTCGAAGCTCAGTCGCAACGCTCACACCCGTTACGCCGGGCATATAAACATCCAAGAGGTATATATCGTAATGCTCGCCTTTATCAAGCATATCCAAAAGGTCAGAGGGCGTATCAAATTGCTCTGCCGAAAAGCGAACATTCCGCAAAGCGGCATATTCCGAGAGAAAAGCTACGGACATATCCAAGTGTTTTTTCTCGTCGTCGCATATTGCAATTTTAATCACCTGACCACCTTCTTTCCAACCCATTTATGCGTGAGTATCATTTCGTAAATTACATTATATCATAAATTCTTTCAAATTTCTATGTGTTTTAACGATTTCACAAAACCACGCTCCGTAAATTCGATTTTATAAACACAAAGCCGGATGAACCTACAGCGCTCATCCGGCTTTATTTGCGACAGTTTGAATATTTAATTTTGGCTGCTCAGAGCATGTGTTTCTGACGCATATTAGAATGTATTATGCTCCTTTCTAAAATCGCCGGAAACCCGATTTTGACCGGATTTTGTGCAAATTGAGCCCCGCAAAAATCAGCGCAGTCCCTGGTGTTTATGCGGTTTTTCGATATTTGTCCTATTATACCATATTCCTCCACCCGACGGACGATACCAGTTGCTTTCATAGTATATCTTTCTCCTTTTACGTAGGGGTCGATGCCCACATCGACCCGCGGGCGGATGTAGGCATCCGCCCCTACAATAATTTTACAAATTACGCTGTTAGTATCTGTAAACTGACGGAGAATACACTGGCTGAGTTACTTTTTAATTTCACTGTGATATAATACTTTATAGAGGTGATACTTTGAATATTTGGATCGTTTTGCTCGTAACATTTTTTGCAGGTATGGGCGCAGGTCTGGGGACCGGTTTTGCAGGTATGAGCGCTGCCGCTGTCATAAGTCCAATGCTGATTACTTTTCTTGAGATAGAACCCTACACCGCAGTGGGTATTGCCCTTGCCTCCGATGTGCTGGCAAGCGCGGTTTCAGCCTTCACCTATGGGAAAAACAAAAATCTGGACATCAAAAACGGCTTGCTTATGATGGCTATGGTCTTGCTGTTTACAATTGTGGGAAGCTATGTTTCCAGCATTGTTCCGGCCCAAACTATGGGCGGCTTCAGCACCTTTATGACGCTGATTTTGGGCATCAAGTTTATTGCAAAGCCGGTTATGACCACCAAGCAGGAAATGGAGGCCGCTGGCAGAAAAAGGAAAATCGCAGGTTCTATCCTTTGCGGTATTTTTATCGGCTTCATCTGTGGCTTTGTAGGCGCAGGCGGAGGTATGATGATGCTCCTCATTCTCACATCCGTGTTGGGATATGAGCTAAAGACCGCCGTAGGCACCAGCGTATTTATTATGACCTTTACTGCGTTGACGGGTTCGGTTTCTCACTTTTCTTTTGGGGATTCCCCTGATCTTCTGGTTATGGCGTTGTGCATCCTGTTTACCTTTATTTGGGCGAGGATAGCCGCAGTATTCGCAAACAAAGCAAAGCCCGAAACATTAAACAGAGCCGTTGGCGTCGTTCTGGTGGTATTGGGCATCGTCATACTCGGTTTTGAATACTTAATAAAATAAGGATAAAAGCGAGGTGAATATCACCTCGCTTTTGCTATGTAAAACAGTGGTGTATTAATAACACAAGCCTCCACTCTACGAACTATTCCTGTTGCTTTCATATATCTTTCTCCTTTTACATTTCTAAAAGCCTTCCCCTTTGAGGGGACACCCCAGGGTGGCTTCTCTTGCCCCTTTGAGGCAATTCACCTTCAGGTGGCCGAGCGTCAGCGAGGTCGGATGAGGTGTTGCCATAATTCCGCCTCATCAGTCAGCTGCGCTGACAGCTTCTCGTTCCCGGAGAAGCCTTATTTCGCCCTACAATAATTTTACAAATTACGCTGTTAGTATCTGTAAACAAGCGGAGATTATACCGCACAAAAGAAAAACTCCTCTGCACAAAACAGAGGAGTTTTTTCAAAATCAGCACAAACACGGGCAATCTGTCGAAATCCGCGGTCTGCAATATCACTCGCTTGGCCGGTTTTGCTCCAGGCATTTTTTGCCTTCCTCGGTTACATAGCCGTTATGGTCGATCAGATTTGCTCTTCTTAACGGGGCCAGGATCTGAATGACCTCCTTTTCGGTCAAATTCAGCGCTGCTTCCAAGGTATCGACTTCTTCAACCGACAGCTGCGCCAGTGCATCGTATTCCAATTTCGTCAAC
The DNA here is from genome assembly GCA_045612985.1 of Faecousia sp. GTDB lineage: Bacteria > Bacillota > Clostridia > Oscillospirales > Oscillospiraceae > Faecousia. The sequence continues at coordinate 23,486 of JAZLAB010000078.1, read as the reverse complement.
TTCATTTTCCTACCTCTAATTGATTTCAGTGCAAAACGTTCTTTCGAAAATCATAATAGCATTCTGCAGATATATTGTCAAGATTGCCCGCGCCGGCTTCTTGCCAAATTTTAAAACCTTTTTCTGCTGAATTTTCCATATTTTCAGCACTATTTTGTATTTTTCAAACATTCTCCTGTAATTGTTCAAAAATCAGAATTTTAAACCGCAAAATGAACATCTTCTTTGTTTGCGGATTAAAAAACAGCGCGAAGTGCTGCTGCACTCCGCGCTTAAAAACAGTTTATGCTTCTTCATCCTTTTTCTTGCGAGCCTGTTTGCGTTTGGCATTCTTTTCCTTCAGCTTTTGCATCATATTCCGCAGGATGCCCAGAGTCTTTTCGTCCTTGGGGAAAAGCCAGCGCAGCAAAAAGATCGCAATGATCAGCGTAACGATCTTTTCCGGGGTGAAGGGAAACCACAAAAAGGCCATATAGGCTCCCGCCACCGCCTGCATCCAGGCAATGTCCCATACCATTCCGATTCCCAGCAATGTATACGACCAGCCGTTTGTGATCATCCAGGCAATGGCTACGCACAAAAGCAGTCGGGGATTGGCGAAAAACCACAGGAACTTTTTCACTTTTTCCTTAATGCGCTGCTTGTTTATGTTCATTGTGTAATCCTCTTATTTTCCCAATGCCTCATTGAGTAGCTGGAGGGTATCCTCAAAGCGGTCTTCTACCTTGGGGCAGCCGAACACGCCTATGATATACTTGCTACCCTTTTTGTCAAAAGAGGACAGCAGGCAGCTGCCTGCAGAGGGGGTCTGCCCGGTCTTCAAACCTGTTGCAATGGGGCAGTAATACTCCGAGCCGGGGTTTACCAGTGCGTTGGTATTCTCCCACAGCTTCGTGGTGCCGTTTTCAAAGGTTACCTGCTCCTCGGCCACTTTTGCATAGGCCATAATGGTCTCGTTTTCCATAGCCAGCTTGCTCATGATCACCATATCGCTGAAGGTGGTATAGTGATCGCTGTCGTGGTAGCCGTCGGGATTGGTAAAGTGGGTGCCGGTCATACCCAAGGCCTTTGCCTGCTTGTTCATCTCCTTCAGGAACACATCCACCGCGTACCAGGCGCCGATGGAGTCATCCTTTTGGAGCTTTCGTCCGGTTTCCACTGCCAGCATATAGGCGGCATCATTGCCACTGGGCAGCAGCATCGCCTCCACCAGCATTTTCACCGTCAGCTTGTCACCCTTTTTGATCTCCGCCACAGAAGAGCCTGCGCCCACAAGCTGCAGCGCATCGCCGGCCTTCAGCACAGTGTCCGGCTCCAGATACTGCAGCGCAATGTAGGCGGTGAAGAGCTTGGTGATGCTGGCAGGATATACCTTGTCATTTTCCTTGCCCTTGAGGTACGTGAACTTTCCCGCCTGGCAATCATAGACAAAGGCCTGTTTGGCAGTGAGTTCTCTGTCCTCTGGCAGCTCCATCCAGGTAGGCTCCGGCTCTGTGGTTTCCGTAGGGATCGTCTGTGTGGTCTCCTGGGTGGTGCTGACATCATCAGACAACGCAGGGGTCGCCGGTTTGCCGGGCAACATGATCAGCGCAATGATCGCCGTCAGCAAAATTACCGCCAGCAGAATAAACTCTATATTTAACCATCTTTTCATAATGCTTCCTCTTTCTTTTGCGATACCTCTATTATACACGAAATACAGCAAAAGGGAACTGTCATTTTCTGTTTTTATGAAAAAGCTTGCCGGAATTGACACGATCTTAAAAAACCGTTATAATCTTCACGGAGGGCAGCGATATGGACTTGGAAAACGCAAAGAAAATACTTTCTGACGGAAGCTACACCTGTGTGCTGTGTAAGGGCGAAGACACCGTTTCCAGCAGCTTCCGGGGCGTAAAGCCGCTGCTGGATCTTCTGGACTCCGGCAAGGATTTTTCCGGCTACAGCGCTGCGGACAAGGTGGTCGGCAGAGCCACCGCCTTTTTGTACTGCCTTCTGGGGGTAACCGCCGTCCACGCCCAGGTGTTAAGCAAGCCGGCGCTGCAGGTGCTGGAAAATGCCCGGATAGCCATCACTTGGGATGCTTTGGTGGACGGCATCCGCAACCGGGAAAACACCGGCCCCTGTCCGATGGAATATGCCACCCGAAACAGCCAAACCCCCGTGGAGGCTTTGGCTGCTATCCGCCAAACCCTCTTGACTTTTTAAGATGTCTTTTTTATAATCTTTTTAACTACATAGGACAATTCGAAACCATCCTGTCGGTAAACAAAACTAGGAATTTGATGGGCGCGCCGCGCCCATTTTTTGAGGATGGGCAGACTGTGTCCATCTTTTTCTTTTGGAGATTTTTATGAACAAGAAAACCCGATTTCTTTCCCACAGCGCCCTCATCGCTGCGCTGTATGTGGCGCTGACATATCTACAAAATCTGCTGCTGCCCGGCTCTGCCTCCCAAATGATCCAGTTTCGGGCGTCGGAGGCGCTGTGCGCGTTGGCGCTGTTCACCCCCGCTGCCATACCGGGTCTGACCGTCGGCTGCCTGCTGTTTAACATCACCAATGCCGGCGCGCTGCCGCTGGATTTTCTCATTGGCACGCTGGCAAGCCTTTTTGCCACCGGATGTATGTATTTGCTGCGTAAGGCAACGGTGAAGGGTTATCCCGCTTTTGCAATGTGTATGCCGGCCCTTTGGAACGCCCTTTTGGTAGGTTGGGAGTTAAGCGTTTATGTAGGCGGCGGCTTTATTTTGAACGCATTTTATGTTTTTCTGGGTGAAATTGCCGTCTTGCTGACCCTTGGCAGCGCCCTTTTCTATGCCCTGAAAAGCCGGGGGCTGGACAAGCGGCTCTTTGGTTGATAATCGCCTTTCTTTGTGGTAAGATAAAGACGGAGTGATATAGATATGATAGACTTTCAACCCTTTGATATTCTGAATAAGGCCGATTACGACCGTTTCCTGCAAAACACCAGCAACCGGGGCTGCGAATACAGCTTTGTTAATCTTTATTTGTGGGGACGGCAGCGCGCTGCCTTTCTGAAGGATCATTTGGTGTTCTTCTCTCAATTTGACCGGAAAAGCGTGTACCTCTATCCGGTAGGCAGCGGCGATAAGAAAGCAGTTCTGGACGAAATTATCCAGGACGCCAAGGACCGGGGCATTCCCTGCCGCTTGACCGGTCTTACCCAGGAGGACTGCGCCCTTCTGGAGCAGCTGTATCCCGGCAGACTGCGTTATCATTTTGACCGCAACAGCTTTGACTATGTTTACGATATTGATGACCTTGCGGACTTGAAGGGCAAGAAATTCCAGAAAAAGCGCAACCACCTAAACCGTTTCCGGGCAGAAAATCCTGACCACCGTTTAGAACCCATCAGCAGTGAAAATATCCATTTGGTGGAAGCTCTGGTAAAAAAGTGGTACGACCTGCGGCAGCAAGCTGACCCCCACGCGGATTTTCATATGGAGCAGGCAGCCTTAAAAAAGGCTTTGAAGCAGTATGACCTTTTAGGCTTGGAGGGTCTTCTTTTGTTTGTGGCAGGAGAGCCTGTGGCTATGACCATTGGCTCCCGGTTAAATCAAGACACCTTTGACATCCATTTTGAAAAAGCGCTGGACATTGCTGACGGGGCTTACCCCGCCATCAATAACGGCTTTGCCCGGTACTTGCGGGAAAAATATCCGGATGTGCGTTTTTTGGACCGGGAGGACGATATGGGTCTGGAGGGTCTGCGGAAGGCAAAGCTGAGCTATAACCCTCACTATATGGTGGAGAAAAGCTGGGCGCACCTTTTGGAGGACGGCTATGATTATTAAAAACCCCACCCAAAAGGACATCCCCGCTTTGCGGAGCCTTTGGAAGGAAGCCTTTGAAGATACGGATGCCTTTTTGGACAAGTTCTTTTCCGTCGGCTTTTGCGCTGACCGCTGCCGCCTTTTGACGGTAAAGGGGCAGCTTGCAGCCGCCCTTTACTGGTTTGATTGCAGCTGGAAGGGCGAAAAAGTCGCCTATCTTTACGCCGTTGCCACCAAAAAAGAATTTCAGGGGCAAGGGCTTTGCCGGGCGCTGATGGAAGACACCCATAAGCACCTGCAAGCGCTGGGGTATGCCGGCGCTGCGCTGGTGCCGGGAAATGCAGGTCTTTTCTCCCTTTATGGAAAATTGGGATATCAAAGCTTTTGCCCAATGACCGTACACACTGAAAAACCGGGAAAAGAAAAAGCCGCCCTTTCTTCCATTTCCTGGAAAGATTACGAAGCGCTGCGAAAACAACACTTGCCGGAAAACGCCCTTTTGCAGGAAGAGAAAACTTTAGAGTTTTTAAGCACCTTTGCCCAATTTTATCGGGGTGAAAAAAGCCTGTTTTGCGGTTACCGGGAGGAAGAGATCTTCCACATCTGCGAGTATTTCGGCAGTGCCGAAATATTGCCGCAAATTTCCGCCACATTGGGCGCAGCCGTAAAAGTACGCCTGCCCGGCGGCAACCCCAGCGCGATGTATTACCCCTTTGAATCTTGTACAGCTTTCCCCTCCTATTTAGGCCTTACACTCAATTGAACCAGCAAAAGGAGTCTTGGTATGAAAAAGAAAGTATGGATAACTGTTGCAGTTATATTGCTTGCTATCCTCTTTGTCCCGATTCCTACCGGGACCTACAAGGACGGCGGCACAAAGGAATATACTGCCCTGACCTATAAGATCGTGGACTGGCACCGTATGACAGGTGATACAATCTACGACGAAACCAGGGTCTATTTCCTCCCATATAACTTTAAGTCCATTGACGGACTTTGGTATTATGAGGAAGATAAGGTGGAGCACACTTTTGTGGCCACCGTTGCTGAGATCACCGATTCTTCCGTTACTGTAGAGCCTGCGGAAAACAGTGCGATCCTTATGAGCGCCGAGAAAGTCTGCTTTGGCATTTCTGACCTTGAAAAAATTGATGCAAAAGTTGGAAGTGTTGTGAAGGTTACTTATAAAGGAAGCGTGATGGAATCCTATCCGGCACAAGTTCACGCAATCCGCTGGGAGCTTTCCAATGACCTGCGGCATTTGGAATACACCGAGCAGTGGCTGGATAAGGAAACTGCCGAAAAACGGGACAACGATATCTTTGATCACATCGTGATCTCCAAAATCTACTCCAATTGTTTCTTTGCCAATACGGTCATTCCTATGCCCTGGCAGATTAAGATTAACGGCACACTGCCTGACGATTGGTGTGTAGGCGACCAGATCATCTGCACCTATGAAAACACCTATTGGGACAATAATTCCAATCGCATTGAAGCGGATATGCTCACCGTGGAAGCCAGTGATTGGCGGCCCGATCCTAATGCCTGCTACAAGCCGGTGATTTACCTCTACCCGGAGGAAGAAAAACAGGTGTCTGTTAATTTGCAGCTTGATGGCAAGCTGACCTGCACCTATCCGACATATAACGGCGGCTGGAATATTACCGCCGCCCCTGACAGCACGCTTACAGATGCCAACGGCCAGACCTATAATTACCTGTACTGGGAAGGCCAGACCAATGCCCAGTGGGATATGACAAAGGGTTTTTGCGTCAAGGGCGCAGACACCGCCGCATTTTTGGAAACCGCGTTGGAAAAGCTGGGTCTTACCCGGAAGGAAGCCAATGAGTTTATCGTATACTGGCTACCTTTAATGGAGCAAAACCCCTATAACATCATTTCTTTCCAGGAAGCCGCCTACACCAACGCCGCCAAGCTGGACATCTCCCCGACGCCGGACACAATGATCCGGGTGTTTATGACCTGGCAAAAATCCAATGTCTATGTATCCATTCCGGAGCAAACATTGACATCCCCCCAACGCACCGGGTTTACCGCTGTAGAATGGGGCGGCGCAGAAATCAAATAACAAACAAACGGACTGAAGCAATTCAGTCCGTTTTGCAATATAAATGGCAGGCGCAGAAGTGGCCCGGCTCGATTTCCAGCCACGCCGGATGGTTTTGGGTGCAAATGTCCATCGCGTGGGGGCAGCGGGTGTGAAACTTGCACCCGGAAGGCGGGTCTGCGGGAGAGGGAAGGCTGCCCTCCAGCACAATGCGCTGCATTTTGTTGGCCGGGTCAGGAATGGGAATGGCGGAAAACAGCGCCTTTGTATAAGGGTGCAGCGGCTTTGCAAACAGCTTTTCCGTTGGGGCATACTCCACCAGGCTGCCCAGATACATCACCCCCACTGTATCGGTAATATGCTCCACCACCGAAAGGTCGTGGGAGATGAAAAGATAGGTCAAATTCTCCTGTCGCTGCAAGTCCTTCAGCAAGTTAATAATCTGGGCCTGCACCGACACATCCAGGGCCGATACCGGCTCGTCGCAGACGATAAAATCCGGCTTTAATGCCAATGCCCGGGCGATGCAGATACGCTGCCGCTGTCCTCCGGAGAACTCGTGGGGATAGCGGTTTTTATGAAAAGGCTGCAAGCCGCACCGCTCCATAATGCCATCAATGTAGCCCTCCAGCTCCTTTTTTTGCACCAGCTTATGCTCCCGCACCGCTTCTGCAATGATCTCCCCCACAGGCATTCTGGGGGACAAGCTGGAAAAGGGGTCCTGGTAAATGATCTGCATTTTCGGTCGCAGGCGGCGCAGCTGACTTTTCGTTAGGCTGTAGATCTCCTTGCCGCCGAAATACACATTTCCGGCGGTTTTCTCCCCGGAAAGGCGGAGGATCATCCGCCCGGTGGTGGTCTTGCCGCAGCCGGACTCCCCCACCAGACCCATTGCCGTACCCCGGTGAACAGAGAAGCTGACACCGTCTACCGCCTTGACTATGCCGCCTTTGGAGGGAAAGTATTTTTTCAAATTTTCAACTACCAGAATGTTTTCCATCTGTATCCTCCCTGGGAAACGCCCGATAACAGCTGACGATATGGGTATCGGACAGCTGTATCTGGGCCGGGTATCGTCCGTCGCAATCCTCTGTTTTTGTATCGCACCGATCCCGAAAATAGCAATAATCCGGCATATTGATGGGGTTTGGCACTTGCCCTGCAATGGTGTAAAGAGATTCTACCCGCCTGCCCACCACCGGCTTGGATTTCATAAGGCCCACGGTATAGGGGTGGGCCGGCTGGTAAAAGATCTCCTCCACCGTTCCCTTTTCCACCACCCGGCCGGCATACATCACCACCACAAAGTCTGCCATTTCCGCCACCACTCCCAAATCGTGGGTAATGAGCAAAACAGCGCTGCCCGTTTTTTCCTTTAAGGATTTTAACAGCTCCAGAATCTGCGCCTGAATCGTTACATCCAGCGCCGTTGTAGGCTCGTCGGCAATGATCAGCCGGGGATTGCAGGAAAGGGCCATGGCGATCATCACCCGCTGGCGCATACCGCCGGAAAGGTTGTGGGGATACATTTCGTACACGCCCTTGCTGTTGGCAATGCCTACCTTTTCCAAAAGCTTGATGGCGTGGCGCTTTGTGGCGCGTTTTTTCTCGTGGAGGGCAAGCACCTCCTGCAGCTGCTTACCGATGGTCATCACCGGATTGAGGGCTGTCATCGGCTCTTGAAAGATCATTGACACCGCTTTCCCCCGGAGCTTTTCCATCACAATTTCCGGTGTCTTGGCAATATCGTAAGCCTTGTCGCCCAAATTTAGACGAATCTGGCCGCCCACCACCTGCCCTTGGGGGCGCTGCAAAAGCTGCATCACCGAAAGACCCATTGCAGACTTGCCGCAGCCGGACTCCCCCACCACAGCAACGGTCTTTCCCATAGGCACATCAAAACTGACACCGTTTGATGCCTGCACAACGCCGGCATCTGTAAAAAAGCAGGTGCGCAGATCCTCGATTTCCAGGGCGTTACCGTTGTCGCGCATTTGGGTCAGATATTCCTTTTCCGGCACATTTTTTGCCAAACGGCGCTTTTCCAAAAGCTTTTGGTCTTTTTTCGTCATAACTACCTCTTCATTTTCGGGTCAAAGGCATCCCGCAAGCCGTCGCCTACGAAATTAAAGCCCAGCACCGCCAGCACCAGACAAATACCGGCAGGAAGCCACACGAACCAATAAGATGTGAGTACGTGGGCATTGGACACATCATTCATAATATTGCCCCAGGAGGCAAAGGGAAATTTGACACCCAGGCCCAAAAAGGACAGCGTGGCTTCGGTCAGAATGGTGGAGCCAAGGCTCATGGTGCAAACTACGATCAGCTGGGGGATCACATTGGGTAGCAAATGTCGGAAGATCCGGCGGCTGACCCGCAGACCGCTGGATTCTGTAGCGGTCATAAATTCCTGCTCCCGGAGGGAAAGGATCTGTCCCCGGAGCAGCCGGGCGATCCCCGGCCAGCCTAAAAGGCCCAAAATCAGCATTAAAAGCAGCATTCGCTTTTGTGGCTCTACCCGCATTGCATCCATTGCCGCACCCAAAATGATCAGCACTGGGGTGGACGGCACACAGTAAAACACATCTACGATACGCATAATGAGGTTATCTACCCAGCCGCCGAAATAACCGGCCACACCGCCTAACACCATTCCGATTGCCCCGGAGATCAGCACCACGATAAAGCCGATCACCAGCGACACTCTGCCGCCGTACATCAGCCGGGTGAGCATATCCATACCGTTTTTGTCTGTACCCAACGGATGCGCCCGGGAAGGAAAGGCATAGGCATCCCAAACCCGGGTCAGCGCATCTTCCTTTACCGACCACAGCTTGTTGGTGGGCTCATAGGAAATGGAAAAACTGCGGCTTTGCCCTTCTTCTTCATAGGTAAAGGTCTCCCGGTTATTTTCAATGGCCTGTGCCACCTGCTGGCGAAAGCCTTGGCTGATCTGCTCCCCCTCTGCCCGGCTCTGCACCACCAAACGGCTGATCTGACCAATTTGCCGGTCAGCTTGATACACGATCCCCTCTTTTAAGTCATACTCTCCAAAAGCAGACGCTCCTCCGGCATAGGCTTTCAGCGCTGCATAGTGAAAGGAAAAGCCGTCCGTTTCCCCATAGAAAATGTCCTTACAGGCAAACCCAAGCAGCTCTTCATCGGTAAATATCTCATAAAAATCCACGCCTGTCTGTTGCAAGTCATACTGGGCATCTCCATAAGAAAGGCTGTCCTGTTTTCGCTGTAAGGAAAGCAGCAATTGGGCCTGCAAAACCGGGTCTATGGTCTTTCCGGGCGCCGGGTGGAAACGAAATGCTTCGTTGACACTTACCCCGGCAAAGGCCTTTTGCTGCAGCTCCTGCCGGTAAAACACCTGCTCCTGCCCATAGGGCATCAGCGCGCCGCCCACAAAGGAGAACAGAAACATTCCGGCTAAAAGAATAAGGCCGGCCACCGCCAGCCGGTTGCGAAAGAACCGTCTGGCGGTCAGCGCGCCGGGAGAGAGGGTCTTGACCCTTCGGTCGTCCTCCAAAGGCAGGTTTTTCTGATCTTTCTCATTTGGCATCCCATCACCCCAGCCTTACCCGCGGGTCAACCACCGCGTACAAAATGTCAGAAAGCAGATTCCCCAGCAGCGTCAGCGCCGCCAAAAAAGTCAGATAAAACATAGAAAAAGGAATATCCCCCGCCACCATCGCCTGATAGGAGGTATAGCCGATGCCGGGAATGGCGAAAAGGGTCTCCGTGATCAGCGCCCCGGCAAACAGGCCCGGCAGGCTGCCGCCGATAATGGTTACCAGAGGAATCAATGTGTTACGAAAGGCGTGATGCATAATGACCCGGCGGTTACGCAATCCCTTTGCCCGGGCGGTGCGGATATAATCCGCCTGGAGCACCTCCAGCATATTGGTGCGGGTGTGGCGCATCAGCGAGCCCACAGAAACCACTACCAGGGTAATAATAGGCAGCACCAAATGGGCAGCCATATCCCAAAATTTTCCCCAAGGGCCAAGCTGTTGGTAATCCCGCCCCACAAGACCAAACAGATCAAACCAGCCCAGCTTCACGGAAAACACCAGCTTCAGCACCGTCGCAAAAAAGAAGGTGGGCAGAGAAATACCGATCAGCGCCCCGGCAGTGATGGCATAGTCCCGATGGCTGTACTGCTTGGCCGCTGCCGCAACCCCCAAAGGCACAGCGATCAGAACTTCCAAGACCAAAGCGATCGCCCCCATCACAAAGGAAACACCAATTACTTCGGAAAACTTTTGACTTACCGGCACAGCAAATTTCCAGCTGTCTCCAAAATTGCCGGTGAGCAAGTTTTTCAGCTGAATGAAATACCCCTGCACCAGACCTACATTTAAGCCGTATTGGGCATTTAACTGCTCCACCCACACATCGTAAGGCTTTGCGCCGGGGGCTTGGGAAAGCTGCAGGGCCATCGTCTCCACATAGGAGGCAGGAAGCGCCCGCAGCAGCGCGTAAATGATGAACATCACCACCAGCAAAATTCCCACAGAAATGCCCAGGCGTTTTAAAATATACTTTCCCATATGCTTATTTCAGCTGCAGCAGCTCGATGTCATTTTCCCAGCCCCAGAAGGTAGTCATATCCGGCGTTAGGGTGTTTATATCGATCCGCTCCGTGGAAAAGATCACCGTATTTTGCCGCTGATAGACCGGGATCTCCACCGCCCAGTCGTTGATGATCTCCAAGCACTGCCTATACAGCAGCTTCCGGTAGGATTGGTCTGTGGACTGCCGGGCCAGCAAGATCAGCTCGTCCAGCCGTTTGTCCTTCAGGTGATAGGACTTTTCGTTGGAGCTGCCCTGGCTGTGATAGATCTGATACATATCCGGGTCAGAGGATGCGCCCCAGGCCATTGCAAACAGCTCCGCTGTGCCGGCATTGACTGCATTACTTAATTCCGAAAAGTTGGAAATATCCGTAACGATCAGGTGAAAGCCGATGCTTTTCAGCGCTTCCGCTGCCAGTGTCAGCGCCATAAAGGTGGGGTGGTCTCCGGTACCGCCGGCACCCACCAACACCTCATAGGACATGGCAGCGCCAGCCGGAGCGGCAACCATTTTTTCATTTTCCACCGTATACCCGGCTGCCTGGAAAAAGCCCAAAGCCGCCTTTTTCGCAGCATCGTACCTTTCCTGGGCAGACATATCTGCCCGGTAAATCGGTGCGCCCTTGACATCCACAGAAAATGCCGTCCGGTAGCCCTCGTCTGTTACCCGGGGCGCTGCCCAGGAGGTGTCGGAAATAGGGTAGTTGATCACATTGGCATACTCCCCATAGTAAGAATCCACCGCCACATCCCGGTACACAGCGATCACTGTGGCAATGGCTTTTCGCAGATTTTTGGATGCCTCCGAGCCGGAATCTTCTCCAACACGCACATTTTTGGCATTCATACCGATATAGCCGTAGCCCAAATTGGAGACCATATGGGTACTGAGCACATTGCCGCTGATCGTTCCACCGTTTGCATTTTTAATGGCTTTTGCCATTTCCACCGAGTAGGACGGGTCGGCAATGTCCAGTGTACCGGCCACCACACCGGGTACTTTGTCCGCGTCCTGTCCCTCTTTAAACTGGATGAATTCGGTTTTGGGCTTGCCCTTCCAGTAATACTCATTGGCCTCCAGGGTAACTGTACCGCCCTGGAAGCTGACAAATTTATAAGGCCCGCCGCCGATGGGCTTGGTGGTTACGGCTTTTACCCCGGAAAGGTCGCCTTTGGGAAAGCCGAATTGGTTGTTTTCATAATCATAAAGGGATTCCTGCCCATAGTAGTGCAGTGGCACGACCGCCGTAACAAAGTTATAGATCGCCGTAGCGGAAACCTCCGTCAGCACGATGCGCATACTCATTTGGCCGGTTTTTTGGATGCCGGAAATGTTTGACACTTGGGGATCGTCCCGGTATTCCTGCAGGCCCTGAATGGGCAGAGAGTACGTGGTCATAATGCCGTCATAGCTAGGATCCAGCGGCACATACAGTGAAAAAATCACATCGTCAATATCTACCTGCGCGCCATCGGAGAATTTGACGCCCTCTTTCAAAGTAAAATCGTAAAACACCGTGCCGTCATCATTTTCCGTTATGGTGCAGTCCGCAATGCCCCGGTAGGTATAATCGGTTCCGTTGTGGGGTCGCACCTCGCCGTCAATACCCTTTAATACCACCGACCCGTCCCGGTCCGTGCCTAAAAGGCTTAAATGCACCAAACTGATCACATCATTTTCATAAGAATTGGTGTAAAAAAACGGAGAAAACTTGCCGTCAAAGTTCAGCGTTCCCACCACTAAAGTTTCTGTACTTTCCGTGGACGGGTCTGTTGGTGTGTTGGGCCTTCTGCCGCAACCGCCAAAGGCACTCACCATCGTCAGCGCCAACAAAACACATAAAATCTTTTTCATATCGCACCTCCCACAATTGTCTATACTATTTGTCCTGCAAGGGCTTTTTATGCCTGTCGATGTTGAAAAAGTCGCCATTTTCGAGTACAATACAAAAAAAGGAGGTCGCCGATTATGAACATTGAAACATTAAAAGAAAAACTAGACGCGCAGAAATATGTCTATGATGATACGCTTTTGACAGTCCTGTCTGTTGCTTTGCAGCTGGGCCGTCCGCTGCTGGTGGAAGGCGCTGCCGGTGTAGGCAAGACGGAAATCGCCAAAGTGATGGCAGCAGCGCTGGATCGGGATCTGGTGCGACTGCAGTGCTACGAAGGTCTGGACGAGAGCAAGGCGCTGTACGAGTGGAACTATCAAAAGCAGCTGCTTTCCATTCAGGTCAATATGGGCACGACTGACAGCGACACCCTGACCAAAAGCCTTTTCGGCAACGAATATCTTTTGGAGCGGCCGCTTCTGCAGTCCATTCGCTCGGAAAAGCCGGTGGTGCTGCTTATAGACGAGATCGACAAGGCCGACGAGGAATTTGAGGCCTTTTTGCTGGAGCTGCTTAGCGAAATGCAGGTAACCATCCCCGAGGTGGGCACGATCAAGGCAAAGTCTGTCCCCTTCGTGGTGCTGACCTCCAACCGGGCCCGCCCCTTAAGTGAGGCGCTGCGCCGTCGGTGCGCCTATCTGCACATTGACTATCCGGATATGGAAAAGGAGCTGCAGATCTTGCGCAAGAAGCTTCCCCATGTGGACGATCGCCTCTGCGCCCAGGTGGCATTGGCGGTGCAGAAGCTGCGCTCTACAGAAGCGATTCTGAAAAAGCCGTCCATTGCGGAAACCCTGGATTGGGCGGCGGCGCTGGATGCTCTGGGCATCCGGGAGCTGACCCCCGATGCCTTGCGCCAGACCGCAGGCTTTGTGCTGAAAAACAATGACGATATTGCCATAGCCAGCGAAGCGCCCCAGGACCAGGAACACTGCCATTGCGGAGGACATTGCCATGACTGATCCCGCCGTCTATTCGGAAAAGCTTTCGGCTTTTTCCAGAATGTTGCGGCTGGAGGGGTTAAATGTCAGCCCCAAGGAGACGATGGATGCCTGTCAGATCCTGTCGGTTTTGGGCTTTGAAGACAAAGCGCTGGTGAAAACCGCCCTGCGGACCATCTATGCCAAGTCCAAGGAAGAGCAGCTTCTCTTTGACCAGGTGTTTGACGGCTTTTTCCTTTCCGAAGAGGCAATGCGCGCCCAGGCAAAAGAGGCAGTCCATAAGGACGCCCAGGTGGCACAGGCCCGGCAGGAGGCAATGGAAAATGTGCAGCTAAGGGAATTTACCCCGGAGCAGCTGGAGACCTATGCCACAATGCCCGAGGAGGCCCGGGAAAAGCTGCGGCAATTTTTGGAAAAGTACAAGGATAGCTCCCAGCGCAGTCCTGAGCTATACGCCAATTTTATCCACTCGGTATTTGCCAAGACCCTTTTGGAACAGCAGATCCGGATGGAAGAAGCCGGCAGCGGCGGTATGGCAAAAGACCCGGAGCTGGGTCTGATGTATCGGGATATTTCCCAATTCAAGGATACGGACATCCCAAAAGCCATCACCATTATCCAGTCCATCTCCCGGCAAATTAATGGCGAACTGTCTGCCAAGCGTAACAAAGGCGCGCACAGCGGCAAGCTGGATTTTCGCCGTACCATTCGCAAGGGTCTGGAAACCGGCGGCAGCCTTTACCGGCTTTCCTACAAGCGCAAAAGAAATCGCCGCAAGCATTTGGTGGTGCTTTGCGACGTTTCCGGGTCGATGATTCAATTTTCTGAATTTGCCTTGCGGTTTATCCAATCCCTGAACCAGGCATCGGAAAGCTCCCGGGTGTTTTTGTTCTCGGAAAATGTTTTTGAGGCGGATGCCTTCAGCCTGCAAAATATGGACCTTTTCCGCAACTATGTAAAAGATTGCGGTGTTTACGGCAAGGGAACAGACCTGGGCTCTGCGCTGGAATACTTGTGCGCCGCGCAGCCGGCTATTTTAACCCCCTCCACCACACTGCTGATTTTGTCTGACACCAAGACAATGGGCCAGGACCGGGCCACCCTTGCGCTGCTGCAGGCAAAGCAGCTTTCCGGTCGTGTTCTGTGGCTCAACCCCCTGCCGGAAAGCCACTGGCATCACATTCGCAGTGTGCAGACCTTTTCTTCCATTTGCTCGATGGTCTCCTGCAGCACCCTCCACTCTCTGGCAGAGGCCTGCCGCAAACTGACACTATCTTAAAAAAACCGGCTGTCGATGACAGCCGGTTTTTCTTTTTATTTTTTTACCATAACGGAAATGCCGTTGGGGATCAAGGTAATTTTCGCATCTGCGCCCTTTTGGGCCTTTGCCGTTGCAACTGCCGTTTCCAGATCCGGGGCATACTCCATTTTCATTTCCCGGAGGGTCTGCTCCATTTCCGGCCGGGTTACGAAGATCACCCGGTGCTTCATCAGAATTCTTGCCAGAATCTGGCTTTCCCATTGGTCGGGAATGGTCTCGGATTGGGGCGTTGCTGCGCACTGGGCATAGTGCTCTGCTGGGGTAGCGCAATTTTTCAAGGAAAGATAGAAGCCTTCACCGCCGGTGCCGTCTGCCAGATCGGCGCACATAATCAGCACAGCGCCCTCTTTGGCCGAGGCTTCTGCTGCGGTCAGACCCTTCACTGCCTGGTAGATGTTCTGATCCAGCGGCGCGCCGCCGTTGGAGGTGATCACAATGTCGCCGGGAACGGCGTCTACCTCACAGTACTGCCGCAAAAACGCGACGCCTGCTGCGTGAGCCTGCTGAAAATCACCGGCAAAGGCCGCCACCGTTTTTTTATCCTCGTCAATGACCACATTGACGATGTAGGCAAGCTTTGCCATTTCCGCTGCCGCCACCATATCCCGGTGGAGAGGGTTGCCCTCCAAATTGCCGGTACGGGCAAATTCCGAGGCGATAAATGCACCGCAGTGGTTACCCAGAACGGTCTTTTTGTCGCAGACACCGGGCAGCACGCTTTTGCGTCCGCCGGAGAAACCGGCAAAGAAATGGGGCTCGATAAAGCCTTCGGAGATCAGCAGGTCCGTTTCTACCGCCACCTTGTCGATGACCAACGGCGCGCCGGAGGGCAAAATGCCGATCTGGGTATTGCTGTCCCCATTAAACGCATCGTGGACCACGATTTTTTCGGTGCTGGCAATTTCCTCGCCCAGCTTTGCTTTCAGCTCTTCGGTGGTGGTCAGCCGATGGAAACCGGTAGCCACCAGCAAGGTGATCTCAATATCCGGACTTCCTTGCCGCAGCTGCTGCAGCATCGGAGGCAAAATGTCCCGGCTGGGTACGGGGCGGGTGTGGTCAGAAATAATGATGGTGCAGGTCTTCTTGCCCTTTGCCAGAACACTCAACTTTTCTGTGCCGTAAGGTGTTTCCATTGCCTGCTGCACCAGCTCCAGGCCGCTTTTGTCGCTGTGCAGCTGGTCTACGCGGCTGGTCAGTAATCCCTGATATTCAATATCGCAATCGATATGGCTTTTTCCGTAAGGAATTTTGATCATAAGGATTCTCCTTTTTCATCTGTAGCAACGGCTGAGGCGCATTTGCACCTCAGCCGATTTTCTTAATAGTTGCCCTTGAAGACATCTTCCCGGACGGGAGGACGGTAATCGCCAAAGTAAGCACTAAAATCCATATTCAGGTAGTTACACAGGTCCAGGACCTCCACCATGGTGTTGTCATTGATCGGGATGCCGTTGGCCTTGCGGTCAGCAACTGCAGCCACTTCCTTTTCGCCGTGGGTGTAGATCTTCTCCTGACCATCTGCCTTGGAAGACTGGCGCAGCTCCTGCAGATATGTAGACAAATGCTCCTTGATTGCATCGGCATTGCCAAAGAAGGCGGGGTTGATGGCCATAAAGCCATGGCAGATGTTGCCCTTGCCGCCGGTCATACAGTAGTTGGAGGTGCTGCCCATAGACAAAATGGAGGAGAACAGCTCACACAGCATACCGTAGCCATAGCCCTTGTGAGAGCCCAGCTGCTCGGTGGAGCCGCCCAGAGGCATAATGCCGCCGCCGTTCTTGGCAACGATATTTGCCAGCACATCCGGCGCATTGGAGGAGGGATGACCATCCTTGTCCAGCGCCCAGCCTTCCGGCAGAGGCTTTTCCATCTTATTGTACATCTCCAGCTTGCCGCGGGTTACCACAGTGGTGGAGGCATCAAAGAAAAAGTCATAGGGCTCTGCAGGGAATGCGCAGGCGATGGGGTTGGAGCCCAGCATAGCCTTCCGGCCGTTGGTGGGGACCATAATGGCCTCACTGTTGGTGCAGCTGAAGCCCATCAGGCCTTCCTTGCAGGCCATCTTTGCATAGTAACCGGCAATACCGTAATGGTTGGAGTTACGAACAGAAACGATGCCTACACCGCTGACCTTTGCCTTTTCAATGGCCATTTCCATAGCCTTGTAGGACACCAGCTGGCCCATTGCATCGTGGGCGTCGATGACAGCAGAGATGGGTGTTTCAAACACCACTTCCGGCTTGGCGTCGATCTTGATCATGCCCCGCTCAATGCACTTATGGTAACGGACCATACGCTGCATACCGTGGCTTTCAATGCCGAACAGATCGGAGGTGAGCAAAACATCCTGAATGATGTGGGCTTCCTTTTCGGTAAAGCCAAATTTCTGGAAAGCATCCATACAGAACTGATGAAGTGTCTCGTAAGACCAATACTGATAACCCATAATATTTTCCTCATTCCTTCTGCAAAAAGCAGTTTTTAGCATACACCCTTTTTATACCGTTTTTTTCTTCTAATGTCAAGAAAATAGCGGACTTTTTTCCACTGCAAAAAAGTCCGCTATTGATTATTTTTGACAACTGCAGCAGCCGCTGCACTTGCCGCTATCCGGGCAGCCGATACATTTTCTTCCCGATTTCTTGGATTTATAAATGTACCAGCCGGAAAGGGCCAGTATGGCCACAATTACAGCGATAATGATAACATCGATCCACTCCATAGCATTACTTTCTGCCGCTGAGGGCGTACTGCTGGCCGATCTTTTTGTCGGCTCTTACACACAAATACACGATAATGCCTGCCATCACCAAAACGGCGATCAAACCGGGCACAAAGGCTGCGCCCAAAGCGCCGGTGGTGATCAGGGTGCCGATCTGGTAGACCAGGAAAGCGACGCTATAGCCGGTGGCCAGCTGCAGCGCGATGCCGCCCCAGAACCACTTTTTCTGCTTGATCTCCGCATTCATTGCGCCCAGCGCTGCAAAGCAGGGAGGCGTAAAGAGGTTAAACATCAGATAGGCCAGGGCCGCCACCTTTGTCAGACCCACCATCGCAGCCGCCACCTCATTGCCGGAGCCGACGATCTCCAGATCGTCATTGACTGCGAAGCCATAGCAAACTGCCAGTGTGCCAACCACATTTTCCTTGGCGATGAAGCCGGTAACTGCTGCCGCTGCCAGCTGCCAGGCGGTGATGCCCACAATGGGTACCAGCAGCGCTGCAACCGGGTTGGCAATGGTTGCCAGAATGGAGGTCTGTTCCATTCCCTCCTCCACCAGCTGCAGATTCCAGTTAAAGGACTGCATAATAAACACGATGGCATTACATACCAAAATGATCGTACCGGCTTTTACGATGTATGCCCAACCGCGACTGCACATAGAAAGGGCTGCGCGCTTTACGGAAGGCAGCTTATATTCCGGCAGCTCAATAATAAAGAAGGACTTTCTATTCTTGTGGCCTGCGATCTTATTGACCAGCAGCGCGCCCAGCAAGATGCAGGCGATGCCCACAAAGTACATCAGTGTGCCTACCCAGCTTGCTTCGTCGAAGAACGCGCCGGCAAACAGGGCGATCACCGGCAGCTTTGCGCCGCAGGGCATAAAGGGCGCAAGCATTGCGGTGGCATTGCGCTCCCGCTCATTGCGAATAGTACGGGCAGCCATAACGCCGGGAATGGCGCAGCCGGTGCCGATGACAAAGGGAATCACAGACTTGCCGGAAAGACCCACCTTCTTGAAGATCGGGTCCAAAACGACGGTGGCTCTTGCCATATAGCCGCAATCTTCCAGAAGGGCAATGAGGAAATACATTACCATAACCAGCGGCAAGAAGCCAACCACAGCGCTGACGCCGCCGATGATGCCCTCTGTTAAAAGGGCAGCCAGGAAGGTGTTGGCATTTGCTGCTTCCAGCAGGCCCGCCACCCAATCCTTAAACAGATCGATCAGGGTCACCAGCCCGGGAATGGTAAAGCCATTGGCAAATTCATAGCCCTCTGCGATCCACACGCCCAGCCAAGCCTGGGAGATCTGGAACACCAAAAACATCACCGCCGCGAAGATCACCAAACCGCCTACGGGGTTGGTCAGTACCGCGTCGATCTTATCCTGATAATTCTTATCCCGGGTACGAACGGTACGGCTTTCAACAGCCTTGACAATGCCGTTGACAAAGTCAAAACGCTTCCGGTCCGCTTCCACAACTGCCTTCTTGCTGGTCAGATCAATATCCCCTTGCGTATAGGGCGCGACCTGCTTTTTACCCAACAATGCCGTTGCCGCCCGGATTACATCCGTAAGACCTTCGGAGGAGGTGGAGACCGTTTCCACCACGGGGCAGCCCAGCTTTTGGGATAGCAGCTTTTCATCAATCTGGGTCTTCTTTCTTTCGTTAATGTCTGCCTTGTTCAAGGCAACCACAACGGGAACGCCCAGCTCCAGCAGCTGGGTGGTGAAGAACAGACTGCGGCTTAAATTGGTAGCATCCACGATGTTAATGATGGCATCGGGTTTTTCCTGCTGCACATAGGCGCTGGTGATGCTCTCCTCGGATGTAAAGGGAGACATAGAATAAGCGCCGGGCAGGTCCACCGCGATCAGCTCCAAATCACCGGCGTATGCCTTTTTAATAGGAGCTTCCTTTCTGTCCACCGTAACGCCTGCCCAGTTGCCGACCTTTTCGTTGCGGCCGGTGAGGGCATTATACATCGTGGTTTTGCCACTGTTGGGATTTCCCGCAAATGCAATTCTCATATATTTCCTCCTACGAAAAATAACTACAAAACTCAAGTTAGCCATTGCTAACTGATATGCAAAGGTAAGCGCGCTGCCTGCCAACTGCCCTTTCGGGCCGCCAACTGTTACAGCGCAACTATGATCGCTTCTGCCAGCTGATCGTCAATGTTGTATCTGCCGTCCTTAATGGCAACAGTGCAGCTGCCCTTCCGGTGGGAAACCACCGTGATCGGCTCGCCGCTGTAGCAGCCCAGAGAAAACAGGAATGCGTCCAATTCCTCATCGTCTGTTTCGATGCGCTGAATGATATATTCTGTTCCTTCCTGTGCTGATAACAAGTTCATAGGTCTCTCCTGCTCGTTTGGGTATGTGCAAGGCAGTTAGCATAGGCTAATTCCTGCTCACAAAATACGATTAGCCATTGCTAACCGCAATTATGATACTACTCCTGGATAGATTTGTCAATAGCTTTCAGAAAATTTTACGCCCCAAAAAGCACAAATATTCCCGACCGGAAACCGGTCGGGAATGCATTTTAGAATTATACGACAGCTGCGCTCTGCCTCTTTTTAAGCAACGCAGACACTGCCATAGCCACCAGCAAAACCAAATACGCCGCTGCGGTAAAGCCCAAAATATACAGCACCAGACACCAGGGGAACGGCACAAACTGCTGCACAAGAGAATACACCGGCAGGCTGGGATCGCAGTAGGGGCTGATAAAGAACATATTAAAGGTTTCCGTTTCCAGAAGACCTGCTTGGTAAGCGACCTCATTCATAATCGCCGCCATCGCAACCGTTACGGCAAACACCGGCATTGCCTTTAAAACGGTTTTCTGCTTTAGCGGCACATAGCCGGTGGCAAACAGATAAATACCAATGGTGATCATACTGCCGTGGCAGATCATCGTCTGTAAGTTGATGCCGATGGTGGAAATAAACACCGTGGTGGGATACACCATCACGCTCAAGCCGGCAAAGAGCGCATAAGTTGCCAAATACGCGCACAGGCTTTCGTGGACCTTCCCCTTTTTGAAAATGCCTGCCAGCAGTCCGATGTACATTGGCGTGGAGCAAAACTGGAAAGGAAAGGCATACCACTGGTAATCAAAAGCGATGCCATTTTCATAAGAAAAACTGTAATTGATCTGCTTATAAACTTCCAAAACTGTAACGATCACCGCTGTTACAAACACCACCCGGCGGATATGATCATCCGTAGGTTTTCTGGGAAACCGAAGCAGTGGGATCAGCGTCAGAAAGGAAAGTGCGAAAAACAGCAGATGAAACCAGCCATAGGGTTGTGGTTGCTCCATAGAAGTATTTAAAAAAGCAAGGAGAGATTGCAAAAATGTCATAACAAAGACCTCTCACATCTGAAATATACGATACCATTATAACACATATTCCGTCAATTTCCACTTTCTTTTTTGAAAAAATGCACCTGCAAAGGAAGGGCTTTCCTCTGCAGGTGTGGGAAATTTTACTTATACGGGATGTTGGCACCCATCAGGCCAATGTATTCAAAGTCCTTCATAATATGCCGGATGATGTAATCTATATAAGAGTCGATCAGCTTTGCAACAGTGTCAACCGGATTCTTCTTGCCGGTATTTTTGCGCGCAAATGTGGTAAAATCTGCTCCATGCCTTGACTTTTGAGTAGGGGTAAATTACAATACCGATAAAGTCAAAATATACGCTGAGAGGAGCAAATATTATGATAGGAAAACACGATTACAGCTTCCGTAACAACGACTTTTTGGACTATCGCAGACTCACACCCACCGGCAATGCTGCCACGCCGGCAGATTGCTACATTGACGACAGCTGGGAGATCATCGTGCCGGCTTCCGACTCCCGGCTGGTGAAGTATTTTAGCTATGATCTGTATCGGTTCTTTTCCGAGTGTTTTGGCGTCTGCCTTCGGGTGGTTAAGACCGAAAATATTGCCGGTTACCTGAAAAACCCGGAAAAGAAGATCATTCTTGCCCAAGAGGACGCGCTGGATGCGCCCATTTTGGAATCAGAAATGGCAGCAGCCTTCCATATCACCGTTACTGCCACCTCTGTGGTCATTATCGGCAAGACGGAGCGGGGCAGCGCCCAGGGTGCATATTACATTGAAGATCTGATGCGCCTGCGGGGGCAATGCGCCTTAATTGCTGAAGAGCAGGAACACGCGCCTTTATTCTCCCCCCGTATGACCCACTCCGGCACGGAGCTGGATACCTTCCCGGACAATTTCCTGGAGGCCTGCGCCCACGCCGGTATGGATGCCATCATCGTCTTTGCCGGACACCCGGACACCAACCTGCATGGCTTCCGGGATCCCAACGGCGCCTGGGAGGACGACGGCTGGAACTATTGCGACTTTAATAACCTGGTTTGGCGGGCAGAAGGCTACGGCCTGGATGTGTACATCTATAACTATATGACCGCAGAGCTCCACCCGGACGACCCCGGTGCAGAAGCTCACTATGACACCACCTTCGGTCAGATCTTCAAGAACTGCCCCAAGCTCAAGGGCATCGTTTTTGTGGGTGAATCCTTTGAGTTCCCCTCCAAGGACCCTCACACCTGCGGCGAGGTTGCCAGCCGTGCGATGCTGAAGCCCAAGGGAGAAAAGCGCCCCTCTGCCGGCTTCTATCCCAGCTGCGACTATCCTCAGTTTGTAGCCAAGGTGCGGGATGTGATCCGCAAGCACAGCCCCGAAGCAGACATCGTCTTCTGGACCTACAATTTCGGCGGCGCGCCGGAGCAGGAACGGCTGAATCTGGTGAGAAATCTGCCTACCGACATCTCTATGATGGTCACCTATGATATGTGGCAGGACTTTGTGGACGAAAACGGCGAGCCATATCATATTGCTGACTACTCCATCAGCTTTGTGGGTCCCTCCAACGTCTTCACCTCCGAGGCCCAAATTGCCAAAGAGCGGGGTATCCGTCTTTACGCAATGGGCAACACCGGCTGCCGCACCTGGGATAACGGTGTGTCTCCCTATCTTCCCGTGCCTCAGCAGTGGCAAAAACGCTTTGAGGCAATGGCCCAAAGCAAGAAAGATTACAATATCTGCGGACTTATGGAAAACCACCATTTTGGCTGGATGCCCTCTTTCCTGACACTCTTTACCAAGAACGCATTTATGACGGACGGCATTCCCAATGACGATATGCTCCGGGCCATCGCGGTGCGGGATTACGGAGAAAAGGCAAACCAGGCCCTCCAGGCTTGGGATCTGTTCAGTAAGGGCATCCGTCGGGTGGTTGCAGCATCGGTAGACCAGTACGGTCCTTACCGCTGCGGTCCTACCTACCCGCTGCTGTTTGACCAGACCAAGGAAGATCTGGACATTCCCCATGTCCCCTGGGCCTGGCACCATGCCGGCGAGGATGGCAACATCTGGTGGGAGGTTTACCGGGACAACATCTGGCGTAACCCCAGAAACTCTTTGCTACGCCTTTCCCGGCTGAATGAGGTGGTTCAGTATTACGAAGATGGCTGTGCGCTGCTGGACAAGACGGTCAAAGAATTGGGCGCGCCCTACGGCAGTGAAATCTCCAAGCAGGCGGCAAACGCCCGGTTCTTAAAGTGTAGCTTTGTAACCTGCCGGCATGTGCTGAAGTGGACCATCGCCAAGCAGCTGCTCATCGCCCTGAAAAACGATGAGGATCATGACTGCGTGGATGCTTTGTATGATGCCATCGGCGTGCAAGATCGTACTGTGGAAGCGCTGTATGACTATATGGTAAAGATTGCCAAAGCCGAGGACGAAAACACCGACATCGGTCTTTCCTGCTGGCAAGAAGACAGTCTGATCGGCTTTGAATGTTCCATAGAATATGCCTTTAACGATCTGACCGCCCAGTGGAAGAAAAACGAGACCCAGATTTCTCTGGAAAGAATCCGCAATTACCTGGGTAAATAAGTCAAGACCACCGGCTTAGCCGGTGGCCTTGACTTAGATCTTCTTGGCGTTGGCCAGCAGATACTTTTCTGCTGCCGGATTCCAAAGGCCGTTGTTTTCCTTGCAAAGTCTGTCCAGCTCTGCATAGAACGGATCGGTCTTGCCCAGCTCGGCAAAATCGTTGATGGCCACCAGAGGCATATCGATATGGGTGTAGATCAGCTTCTTG
>JAZLAB010000077.1:0-39413 GCA_045612985.1 Faecousia sp. | reverse complement strand
CCGGACTGGGTGAAGATATCGATGGGAGTCTCGGAAACGGTGCAGCCATACTCGTCAGCAACCACTTCACACATCAGTCTGCCGGTAGCTTTTGCCACAGCATCCAGCAATGCCTGGGAAACACCATAACGGATAGCGGTGTGCAAACGCTTGCCCTCAACCTCAATTGCCTCCATCATAGCGCACAGGCCACGGAAGTCATCGGCCTGCTTGCCGACCAGCTGGGGCTTGATGTAATTTTCGATGACAGGAATGAAGTCCTTTGCCAAAAACAGCGGATCCCGTCCGCCGGCGCCGGAATACTGCACGGCTGCGCAGTCGCCCATAGCCACCTGGCCGTCTTCCAAAATCAGCATAACGGAGATGGACTCGCCTGCCATACGGATATTCTGGAAGCCATCGGTTACCGGCGCGCCCACATAGAACATACCGTCGTGGCCTGCGCCCTGCTTGATAGCCCGCTGATCGTCGAAATAGAAACCGGTGCGGCCGGCGCTGCAAACAACATCAATAATTTTCATAACTCTTTACTCCTTTGATCCCTTAATATCTGGGGCGGCCAACCAGTCGGCCCTTACCGATGGAATACACATCGTCAACAACCATCTGGAAAGAGGGCTTGCGGTTTTCAAACTTTGCGCGCTCGTTGATCTTTTCTGCGTGGAAATCCTTCAGATCCTGGGTGAAGGGCAGATTGCCCATATCCAGGATGCGGATGGCACCGTTGTTATCGCGGCAGGGCAGCATCAGACCTGCATTGGCGCGGCAAGGTGCGAAGGGAACATCCAGAACACCGGATTCCACAGCGCGGCATACGCCCACAGCGATATCGCCATTGCCCAGCTCGAAGCACTTGTCAACGATGCAACGGGTCTCTTTACGGATAATTTCCTTCTCCAGCTCCACCATATCGGACTGGAGAACCTGGTCCGCATACATCTGGATCAGCTGCTTGGTGCAGCGCAGACCCTCGGCATTGGCCTCCATCGTGGGGATACCAACTGCCTCGTGGGGAGTCTTAACAATAACCTTAGTGGCCTTGGACAATGCTGCAATCACACTACCGGCGGAAATAACGCCGAATGCCTTCGCCTCGTCAGCGGGGAAGCCGCCCATCCACTGGTGCAAAACGGTAGTAACCTGCACATCGCTGTAGCCATACTTTTGCAGATACTCGTCGGTAAGCTCTTCCAAAGTACGGATAGCCGCCACATCCTGGCGGAGGTTACCGCACTGGCCGTAGCCAACGGTGATGTTCTTAACACCCTGCTCTGCAGCCAGCAATGCCTCGATAATGGCAGCGGCGTGGGAAATACAGGGAGGCACCAATGTACCGGTCAGCGGGCCGTAAGGCTCACGGTTAATGGAAACGCCCATTTCTTCATAAAGGCCGGTCAGACGGTCAACATACTGCCAGTCCTTGATGGTGCGCTCCATAGGAATGTTCTTACAGTAGGGCAGGTTGTAGGAGATACCGCCGCCTTCGTAGCTGGTAAAGCCACCGGCGTAAGTGATTTCGGTGAGCAGCCGGGCATCCGGTGTACCGTGGCGCACCTGCATAGGCAGCTTGACACTCTCAATGACCTGGCGGCACTTGGCAACGCCGTGGTTGACAGCCGGGAAACCGTTCATCATAGCGCGGCCCAGACGAATGGACTCTGCAATGCCGTTTTCCGCCTCCTCGTAACGGTTCTGACGGGTGTAGGAGTCAATGGTAGAGGGCAGCAAGTCTGCCTCACCGTGCTCTTCCAAATACTGCATCAGCTTAATGTGCTCTTCCACCACCGGGACACCGGCCCGGGGCTGCACCAAAGTTCTGTGCTCTTTCTTTGCGTCCAAAAGCTTCTTGCCAAACTTCCGGTACTCAGGCATTGCCTTATGGTAGGCAACGGCCTCCTCCAGGTCAACATCCTTGCCGGTAGGCCACTGGGTCAGGACCTCTGCACGCAGCTGTTGAAATTCGCCATCAGGAATCCGCTTATTTTGAATTTCCATGATATTCAAGCTCCTTTTTCATTATACGAAGTGCCGTTTGGGGATAATGAGAAGAAAGCAGCCCCATTGCGGCCAGGATATCCGTCCTGTCTACCCATACATCTGCCTGCTTGGGACGCAGGGGGGTGGGCTGTGCCGGAGAAAACAGCGCATGCGCTGCGATTTCTTCCGTGTGCTTTGTGTGGATCAAGCTGCCGCCGGTTACGACGATCTGCTTGACACCTGTCAGGTTCTTTCCGGACTGGACATAGGTAAGACCCATCATTGTATAAGTCTCTTCGATAGTGCCTGCGTGGCGGGTAACCGCCTCCCGGATGGCCATAGAGGCCAGGGCATAGTCCAGCATTTCCAGCTCCGGATCGCCGTTGGGAACTTTATCGGTGTGGCATTTCAGATCCTCCACCAATGCAGTAACGCGCTCCGGAGAAAGACCGGAAAGCTTGCTGATCTGGTCTACGCCGGCTGCATCCAGAATGCCCTGTATGCTGTAACGCATACCGATATCGCCTTCCACAGTCCGCTTGGCATAAGGTTCCGGCAAGCCCTTATACACCGTGTTCATATGCTCGGGCATACCGTCGGCAATGGAGTACACATCGGTGGTGGCACCACCAACATCCACCGCCACCAGCTCCCCGATGCCGCTCTCCCCTTCACAGCCCTGGGCCAGCAGATCCATTGCCTGCAGCACCGCTGCGGGGGTAGGCATCATAATGTCGGAAAGCAGGTCAGAGACTTTGGAAAGTCCCTTTGCCTGGATAATACGATTTAAGAAAATCTCACGAATTTGCTTTTGAGTCGGCTCGATGTTCAGCACGCCGAACTTGGGCATCACATTGGGGCAGATATGCACCTGCTTACCGGCAAGGATCTTTTCACATTCCCGGGCAGCGGTACGATTGCCGGCCACAACCACAGGAAAATCCGCATCCAATGTGGCAAGCATTTTGGCATTGTGCAAAATACACTCAGTATTGCCGCCATCCGTGCCACCCACCAAAAGGAAGATGTCCGGTTTAGACTTGGCAATTTCTTCCAGGTCTTCTTCTGTCAGCTGGAAGGCATAAATACCAACCACCTTTGCGCCTGCGCCAAGGCTTGCCAGCTTTGCTGCCTCGCCGGTCAGTTCCGGCACAAGGCCGCTGGTTACCATACGCAGACCACCGGCTGCAGAGGAACAAGCAAAGCACTCTGAAAACTCCACTTTGCCGATCTTCTCTTCCAATAAACGCAAGCCCTTGTTCAGTCCGTCATTGATATCGGTCTGCACGGTGGTGTAGGCTGCAGCAGTGCCTAAAACGGCCTCTGCCTCCACATCCACTGCCGTAAGCTTTGTATATGTACTGCCAAAGTCAATCAGCAAGACAGCTTTCACGCAGTCTCACCGTCCATATGCAGCAGTTCGCGCAGTGCTTCGATGGTGGTTTCCGGTGCAGTGCCGGGAGGGAATGCACGGTCAAAGCCCATATCCTTGAAGCGCTTTTCCACATCTTCAAAGGTCTGCTTACCGATAACGATATTACCGCCAACTACCAGGGGAATACCCTTCAAGCCGGCCTCATCGCACTTCTGGCGCAGGCCGCGGCAATCCAGCTCGCCCTGACCATACAAAGAAGATACCACAATGGCGTCTGCGCTGGACTCAATGGCGGCAGCAATGTACTCCTCCTGAGAAACCATAACGCCCAGATTGCCTACCTCAAAGCCCGCCTCGGTGAAGGCGTGGTAGAGGATCTTGTTGCCAACGGCATGGACGTCTGCGCCGATCACGCCGATAACTAACACCTTTTTCTCTCGGTTCTGCATGATAACACCTCGATATTTTTCCGCAGTTTCCCACGGTAATTGATACAACCATATACTATAGCTTTTCAACCGTTTTGTCAACGGCAAATCCAGCTTCTGCCAGCTTTTTTCCGGCTTTTTTCGCGGTTTATTTTTCTTCGCTCAATAGATGTAGCAAACCCCCTGCAGATGGAATCTGCAGGGGGTTTAAATTTCTTATTTCTGCTGCTCCAGATAAGCGGCGCGGCCGGTTTCGTAGAGGTTGTTGCCCTCGCTGTCAATGATGACGATTACCGGGAAATCCACAACTTCCAGACGACGAATTGCTTCTGCGCCCAGATCGTCATAGGCGATCACTTCTGCCTTTTTGATGCAGTTGGAAAGCAGTGCACCGCAGCCACCAATAGCACCAAAATAAACAGCGCCGTGTTCCTTCATTGCGTCCACAACTTCCTTGCTGCGCTTGCCCTTACCGATCATACCGGTCTGACCCTGGGCGATCATTGTGGGGCTGTAGGCGTCCATACGGTAAGAGGTGGTAGGACCGGCAGAGCCGATGGCCTCACCGGGACGAGCGGGGGTCGGACCAACAAAGTAAATGATGCTGTCCTTGACGTCCATAGGCAGCTCCTTGCCCTGGGCAACCAGTTCGCAAAGACGCTTGTGAGCAGCATCCCGGGCGGTGTAGATCACGCCGGTGATCAAGCAGCTGTCGCCGGACTTTAAGGTTCTGACCTTCTCTTTTGTCAAGGGAGTAGTAATGGAAATAGGCATATTAAATGACCTCCTTCTCGTGTCTTGCCACATGGCAGTTGATGTTCACTGCAACGGGCAAGGATGCGATGTGTGCGGGGAACTGCTCAATGTTCACGCTCAGTGCGGTGGTCTTGCCACCCAGGCCCTGGGGGCCGATACCGGAGGCATTGATTTTATCCAGCAGCTCCTTTTCCAGGTCAGCCCACATGGGATTGGGGTTATGCTCGTTCAAATCGCGGGTCAAAGCCTTCTTGGCCAGGTAAGCAGCCTTGTCGAAAGTACCGCCAACGCCAACACCCACCACGATGGGAGGACAGGGGTTGGGGCCTGCATTTTCCACAGCCCACAGCACGAAATCCTTCACGCCTTCCACGCCGTCGGAGGGTTTGAGCATCTTGATTTGGCTCATATTCTCACTGCCGGCGCCCTTGGGAGCAACGGTAATCTCCAGCTTGTCGCCGGGAACGATGTCATAGTAGATCATCGCAGGTGTATTGTCGCCGGTGTTCACTCTGTCCAGAGGATCCCGAACAACGCTCTTACGCAGATAGCCCTCGGTGTAGCCCTGACGAACGCCTTCGTTGATAGCTTCTGTCAAATCGCCATTGATATGTACATCCTGGCCGATCTTCAGGAACACACAAGCCAAACCGGTATCCTGACAGATGGGGCGATTGCCGGACTCTGCCAGCTGATAGTTCTCAATGATTCGCTCCAGGATCTCTCTGGCCTGGGGCCAGGGTTCTGCATCGTGCAGATCCTCGATGCGCTTTTTCACATCTTCGGGCAGATAGCAGTTTGCGCGGATGCAAAGCTTCTTAACCACTTCTGTAACTTTCTGTGCAGAAATTTCTCTCATAATAATTCCTCCTACTTACCAGGCTTACACTTGGGGTACATTATAAATTTGGTCTTGCAGCTGGCCGTCCCGGCTGATCACCTCTGCCACCACCCGATCGCCCTTGACGATCTTTTGGGGTGTGCCGGTGATCCGTTCGGTCATTTCCTTCAGCTGCTGAATATCTACGATGGGCAAACCAGCCGATTGCAAACGGGCTTTCAGCTCTGCATTTTTCGGATTGACAGCGATACCGCCCTGGGTAACCAAAACATCAATGTCCCTGCCGGGTGTGGAAATGCAGTTGACCCGGTCTGTAACAATGGGAAGTCTGGCCCGGAACATAGGCGCAATGATCATAGAAAGCTTTGCGCCGGCTGCGGTATCGCTATGGCCGCCGGAGCCGCCCATAATGAAGCCGTTGGAATCGGTATGTACATTGACATTGAAGTCCGTGTCGATTTCCGTTGCGCCCAAGATCACCACATCCAGGCTGTCCACAGCTGCGCTGCGGCTGTTGGGGCTGGCATACTGCATCGCGCTGATCTCCCGGTGCCGGGGATCGGTACGGATGGACTCTACTGCCTTCAAATCAAAGCACTGCACATCCATCAGAGCCTGGAAGCAACCGGCCTGGAGCATATCCACCATATAACCGGTGATACCGCCAAGACCAAAGCTGCCCTGAATACCCTCTTTGAGCATAATGTCCTTGAGGAACTTGGCAGCTGCCAGGGATGCGCCGCCTGCGCCGGTCTGGAAGGAGAATCCATCCTTTAAAAGGCCGGAATGGGCAATGACCTGGGCAGCGTGAGACGCCATCACCAGGCCCACCGGATCCCGGGTGATCTGGGTCGTGCCGGAAACGATGCCCTTGGGATCGCCAATGGCATCCACCTGCACCACGAAGTCCACCCAATCTTCGGAAATGGATACATCCTGTAGCGGATAGGGCACAAGATTGTCCGTAATAACAACAACTTTTTTCGCATACATCGCGTCGGCAAAGGCATAGCCAAGGCTGCCGCAGGCAGACTTGCCGTACTTGCCGGTGCAGTTACCCATCGGGTCAGCGGTAGGCGCGGCGATAAATGCCACATCAATGGGGCTGACGCCTTTGCTGATGTCGCTGGGACGACCGCCGTGAGTGCGGAATTGCACCGGCTTATTCAGCACACCCTGGGAAATGGCCCGGCCCAAGCCGGCAGCAATGTAATCTGCGCCAATACCGGTTACCACGCCGTTTTTAATATGCTCCAAAAGGGGCATATGCACATCAAACAGAGAAGATGCATTGACATAAATGTCTTTGTGGCCCTGGGCGGCGATCTCCTCCATAACCATATTGAGCACAAAGTCGCCATTGCGCAAATGGTGGTGGAAGGAAACGGTCATACCGTCCTTCAGTCCGGCAAGGGCGACGGCTTCCTTAACGGATTTTACAAGCTTACTCATTAGCCGTTCCCCCTTCCCATACCCAGCGCCTGGGCCATAGAAATGGTCTGCTGGGCTCTTGATACGATAGGCGCATCGATCATCTTGCCCCGCAGAGAAATCGCGCCCTTACCCTGCTCCTTGGCAAGGGCAATGGCAGCCATCACCTCATAGGCATAGTCAATTTCTTCCTGTGTGGGACTAAACACGCTGTTGATCACTTCCACATGGCGGGGAGAAATGGAAGCCTTACCGGTAAAGCCCAATGCTTTGGCAAGCTTTGCATCCGTAACGATTCCCTCGTCATCGTTGACATCGGTAAAGGGTGTGTCATATACATCCACACCGGCGGCTCTGGCAGCCACCACCAGACGGGTGCGGGCATATTCAATCTCCCGGCCCTCTTTGGTGCGCTTGCACTGCAGATCAGCAGTCAAATCCTCTGCGCCCAAAAACAGCGCCTTGACGCGCTTGGTGGCAGAAGCGATCTGGAAGGCATTTTCCACGCCCAATGCCGTCTCGATCAGCGGCATCAAGCCAACGGTATTTTTCTCCATACCCAGCTTTGCTTCTACTTGGGTTATGTAGGCATCCGCTTCCAAAACATCCTGTGCTGTGCCGGTTTTGGGCAGCAGGATCAAGCCCGGCTTTTGGGGCAGGATCTGGTCAATGTCCTGCTTCCAGAAAGGTGTGTCAATGGAATTGATACGGACAATGATCTCGCAGGTGCGAAAATCCATATAGCGCATGGTATTGCGCACCAGGATTCTTGCTGCGTCCTTTTGGTCCGGAGAGACCGCGTCTTCCAAGTCAAAAATAACCGCGTCAGCGCCCAGGCAATTGCCGTTAATGAGCATATTGGGGTTATTGCCGGGCAGGAAAAGCATTGATCTACGCATTAGCTTTCCTCCCTTCCCCGCAAGATCGCGGTTTCCACTCTGGCGCGAATCACGCATTCCAGCGCGCCCCGATCTACAAGGCGCACATTGGCGTTCTTTACACCGTTTTCCTGCAACACCTGGCACACGACCTGCCGGATCTGCTGGCCGAACTGCGCCGCAACCACAGACTCCAGCTGGATCTGCAGGCTCTGTGCAGGCTCAATTTCCACATACGCATCACTGGATTCCATAGTACCGGCAGATGCTTTCTTAATGATTTCCACTGTGTATGCAGCCTCCTATTCTTTGCTTTATAGATATAAAAGGATTTATTTGCTCAAACTACCCTATATTGTACCTCAGTTTCCTATAGATTGCAATTCTTTTTTAATATTTTGTTTGCAAGTTAGACCACTTGTTTGTATAATAGGATCAGAAGATTTTGCAAAGGAGGATGCCCTGACAATGTATGTAGAAATAACGCCCAATCTGCAAGGCCAAAAGCACGATCAGTGGCAGGCTCTTTTGCGCAAAGAAGGCTTGACCGTAGAAACGATTCCGGAGGAAACTGTCCTCGTCTGGGAAGAAAACCTGCTGATCGCCACCGGCTCCCGGGAGGGTAATGTTCTTAAGTATCTTGCGGTGGACAGCTCTCATCGTGGACAGGACCTGACCGCCACCGTGCTGACCAGTCTGCGCCAAAGCGCCTTCCAGGCAGGCTTTGATCAGCTGTTTCTTTATACCAAGCCGGAAAACGAGTGGATGTTTACCTCTCTGTTTTTCCATAGTGTAGCCAAAACAAAAAATGTCCTGCTGATGGAAAGTAACCCTTCCGGTATCCAAAGCTTTTTGGCAAGTCTGCCGGAAAAGAAAGCCAGCGGCAAGATCGGCAGTCTGGTAATGAACTGCAACCCCTTTACAAAAGGGCATTTGTACCTTGCGGAAACTGCCGCCAAACAGTGCGATTGGGTGTATCTGTTTGTGCTTTCCGAGGATAAGAGCGAATTCTCTGCCAAAGACCGGTTAGAGTTGGTAAAGCTGGGTACTGCCCATATTCCTAATTTGACGGTACTTCCCACCGGACCGTATCTCATTTCCTCGGCTACCTTCCCTACCTATTTCCTAAAAGACAGAAATCATACGGATAATATCCAATGCTTGCTGGATATTGCGGTATTTTGCGACCATTTTGTTCCAAAATATTCCATTACTCACCGTTTTGTCGGCACAGAGCCCAACTGCGCAGTTACGAACGCCTACAATCAGATTCTGGCAGAGAACCTGCCTGGCAGAGGCGTTTGCCTGGAGCAAATTCCCCGGCTGGAAATTGGCGGCGAGCCGGTCAGCGCCAGCACCGTTCGCACTTTGCTTAAACAAGGTGATCTTGAAACGGCAAAACACCTGGTTCCGGAAACCACCTGGAACTATTTACAGACCAATCAATAAGGAGGAATCCATATGGCAACAACCCATCCGACCCACCTGCTTAGCAGCTACTATGCTCCCCGGGGTGCCCATCGTATGTATGTATTGGGAAAGCAAATTGCCCAAATATATCTCAATCCCAACGATCGCCTGATCGGCATTATCGGCGAGGCCGGCAGCGGAAAAAGCGCGCTGATCCGGGGTATGTTCCCCGGCTTGGATCTGACCAACGACGATAACGGTGTCTATGTCCGTCCTCTGCCCCTTTTGGAGCAGGACCGGGGCTTTGCCTTCTTCTCACCCCACACCTACCATGTGGACATCCGCTTTGAAAACGGCTTTACCCAAATGTCCGAGTTGGCCGAGGCTATTTCCCAGGCGCTGGACAATGGCCGCCGGGTCGTTGTGGAGCATTTCGACCTTGTTTATCCTCTTTTGGGTGCCAACGCCAATTTGCTGATCGGTGTCGGTGAGCAGGTGCTGATTTCCCGGCCCAATGTTTTCGGCCCGGAACCGGACGAGATCAAGGAAGCGGTTTATCAATCCCTTCCCTACCGGCTGATGGCCCACACCGCGGAAGACATTTGTGGTATGTTCATTTCCGATGAGGACAATGAGCGGTGTGGCCACAAGGATCTGCGTCACGGCTTTGCCATCACCTTCCCGGATACAAAGCCCGATATTGATGTTGTGGAATTGGAAAAGAAGGTCAATGAGATCATCGCCCAGGATCTGCCGGTTACCTATGTGGACGAGCACCATATCAGTATTGGCGACAGTGTGCAGCTTTGCGACGGACCGCGAGTCCATGTACATCGCACCGGACAGATCGAAAATTTCCGTCTGATGCATCACTTTATTTATGACCGCTTCAAAAAACGTTACCTGCTGGTAGGCTGTATCGGCGAGCGGTCCGACGAATTGCTGGAAAAACTGGACATCCAACGGCAGCGGCCGGGTTGGGAATAAGTATGAACGAAAACCTTACTGAAATTCTGGACGCCCGGGAAAAACGGGCGCAAAAACAGAAAGCTCTTTTAAAACAGTATAATAAGCCTCTCATTTGCTTTACAATGAATATTCCCGGCCCCATCAAATGGAGCCGGGATATTGCCATCGGCTTTTTTCTGGGTAACCGGATGTTGAAAGATGCCCTTCCCAGTCGCCGGATGCTGCATTTTTCTGTGGATATAACTGCTGCCGGTGGGGAAAGCTACTATGTGGTGGATATGCCGGTCAAAAAGCTTAAAAAGCTTGCCGCCGACATTGAAGACAGCCATATTTCCTGCCGTCTGTTCGATATGGATGTGCTGGATATTGACGGAAGAAAGCTGTCCCGGAAAGAGGATTTGCAAATGGACAGCAGAACTTGTCTGCTGTGTGAAGAGGATGCCGCTGTCTGCGCCCGCAGTCGCGCCCACAGCTTGGAAGCGCTGACGGACCGCACAGGCTTTCTTTTGTTTGTTGCCGCCCGGGAGCTGTTTGCAGAATATATCGGCGCGCAGGCCTATCTGGCCCTACAAAAAGAGGTGCAAGCTACACCCAAGCCCGGCCTTGTGGACCGTGCCAACCGGGGCGCGCACAAGGATATGGATATGCGCCATTTCTTTGTCAGCGCAAATACCCTGCGTCCCTACTTTGTAGCCTTTGCCGACACCGGGTATCTGACAAGGGATGACGCCCCGGAAGAAACATTTGAAAAAATTCGCCCTATTGGAATAGATGCCGAAAAAGCAATGCTTTCTGCCACCGGTGGTGTCAACACTCACAAGGGCGCGATTTTCAGTTTGGGTCTTTTATGCGCAGCCGCCGGAAGACTCTCCCCGGATAATTGGCAGCCGGGAATTCTTCTTAAAGAATGTGCCGCAATGACAAAGGGCCTTGTGCAAGGGGACTTTTCCCAATTAGAAACTGCCACCACTTTTGGAGAGCAGATTTATTTGCAGCACGGCATCACCGGTGTCCGGGGACAAGCAGAGGCAGGCTTCCCGGCAGTATTGGAGGTGGGTCTTCCCATTTTCCAAAAAGCGCGGACAGAAGGCCGCAGCGAAAACGATGCGCTCTGCATTACACTGCTGCACTTGATCGCCGCCACCGATGACACGAATTTGATCCATCGCAGCGACCTGCAAACTCAGCAGCAAATCCGTCAGGAAATTTCCGATCTTTTAAAGGAAGATCCTCTGCCGGATATGGCCGACATCCAGGCACTGGATGCGGAATTTATAAAGAAAAACCTCTCCCCCGGCGGCAGCGCCGATCTGCTGGCGCTGACCTATCTTTTGCACACACTTACACGCGCCTGAAAGGAAATACACTATGGCAATGGAACTGGATGATTTAAAATTTAATTTTGGCTGCGCTTCCTGCGGCTATAAGCACCAGGACCCGGACGGGCCCATCGGTACGATTTCCGTCAAGCGGGTAATCGAAAAGCTGGATGAACATTTTGCAGTCAATGATATGGCCGGTGCTGGACGGCTGCTGGACTACTGGCGACAGGAGGCTTTTACTCTGCGGGATCGGCAGGGTGAATTATCCATTGTGAATGAGCAACTGGGTTATTTCCGCAAAATTGGAGATGAGGCAAAGGCTTTGGAGGCCGTTTCTCGGTCTTTGGAGCTGATCGAAAAGCTGGATGCCTGGGACACCGTTTCCTCTGCCACTATTTTCCTCAACGCCGCCACCACGCTAAAAGCCTTCGGCCGTGCAGAGGAGGCGCTTCCTTTATACGAAAACACCCTTTCCATTTACAAAGAGAACCTTTCTGAAGATGACCTGCTTTTTGGCGGTTTTTATAATAACTATGCATTGGCGCTGGCGGATCTGGGCCGCTATCAAGAAGCGGAGGATTGCTATTTAAGCGCTTTGGCGGTAGTCCTTCCGGATGAAAAAGGCCGTCTGGACGGTGCGGTAACTTATGTAAATATGGCCCATTTATATGAGCTTTGGGAAGAAAGAACCGACGCAGATATTACTGCTTGCTTGGAAAACGGTCTGGAAATACTGGACGACAAAACCATAGAGCAAAACGGCTATCTTGCCTTTGTCCTTTCCAAGTGTGCGCCCTCCTACCAGCACTTTGGTATGGATGAAGTGGCAACACGGCTTTCCAAGCTTTCGGAGGAACTGTATGCAAGGCATTGAGTTAGCGCGTAAATTCTATGATACCTATGGCGCGCCTATGCTGCAAAGCCAGTTTGCAGAGGTTTTGGACCGCATTGCCGTAGGCTTGGTGGGCGAAGGCTCGGAGTGTCTTGGTTTTGATGACGCCATATCCCAGGACCACGATTTCGAGCCAGGCTTTTGCTTGTTCATTACTCGGGAAGACTACGAAAAATTTGGCTTCCCTCTGGAACGGGCCTATGCCAAGCTGCCGAAATCCTTTCTGGGATTTGAAAGAACCCCGCTGTCTCCCGTTGGCGGCAATCGCCACGGTGTTTTGATCATTGAAGATTTTTACAGCCGCTTTCTGGGCACGCAGTCTGCACCACAATCCAATGAACATTGGCTCGCCCTCCCCCCTGCCGCATTACGGGCTGCCTGCAGTGGCGAAATATGGCAGGATGCGCTTGGCGTATTTTCTCAAGTGCGAAAAGTCCTGTTGCAAGGCTACCCAGAGGATGTGCGGCTGAAAAAGCTGGCAGCCCACACCGTTTTGATGGGGCAGGCCGGACAGTATAATCTTTTCCGCTGCCTCCAGCGCGATGATCGGGGCGCAGCGCAGCTTTGCTGCGCAGAATTTATCCGCCACGCCATTTCTGCGGTGTACTTGCTCAACAACGCTTATGAACCGTTTTATAAATGGGCCTATCGAGGAATGCGGGATCTGCCGGTCCTTGGAAATCTGGAACAAAAGCTCACCGTTCTTCCAGCTGCCGAAAACCCGGTAACTGCGGTGGAGGAAATTTCCGAATGCTTTGCCCAGAGCTTCCGCCTGCAGCAGCTTTCCGGCATAGCAGGTAGCCAACTGACTGCCCACGCCTACGAAATCACAGCTAAAATCCAGGACGCAAATCTTCGCAATATGCACATTATGGACGGTATTTAAAAAAGGACTGTGGTAACAACCACAGTCCTTTTTATTTTATACCATTGCGTAACGCTCTTTGAGGATCTTTTCGCACATTTCAAGGTCCTCCGGGGTGTTGATGCCGTGCAGGTCGTTGCCGTCTTTAATAAAATATGTTTCCACCTTCATACTCTGCTTTGCCATCAGCTCCGGCACTTCCGTCAGGTAATACTCCTTCTGCACATTGGCACATCCTACCTGGGGCAATACCGAAAACAGCGATTTGCTGTTAAACACGATCACGCCGGAAAACAGTTCCTTGATCTTTGCCTGCTCCGGGGTGCAGTCCTTACCCTCCACAATTGCCTGGAATTTGCCCGTTTCATCCCGGGTAACTCTTGCCCACATAGTAAGGGAGGGATTCTCCGCTGTCATCAATGTGCAATCTGCGCCACTATCTTGATGCTGCTGACACATTTTCAGCATTTCCTCCCGCCGGAACAGCGGCATATCGCCAAAGGTAACCAGCACACTGCCTTCATACCCTTCAAAGGCTTCGGCGCATTCCATAACTGCGTGGCCGGTGCCCAGCTGCTGCTTCTGCTCCACATAGTGATAGCGATCACCGAAATTGTCGATAATCTTATCCTTGCCGTAGCCCACTACGATATACACATCTTCAGGCTTTACAAAGCTGATATTTTCCAATACGATTTCCAGCATCGGCTTTCCGTTTACCCGAAACATTGCTTTCGGTTGATCGCCACTGATTGCCTGCAAGCGGGTACCTTTACCGGCTGCCGGTATAATGGCTCTGATATTTGCCATAAGCCACACTCCAAACTGTTAAATTTCTAAGGAAAGCTCCTGATAGATCTTCTGCAGAATTTCCTTGATCTGAGGTAATTTTTGCTCCATATCTTCTACCAGCTTCAGTTGCGTTCTGGCTCTGTCCAGATTTTGACCGGGATAGTAGATATGATAATAGGTATCGCCATCAATATGGTCCATTAAGAACCGGATGCCGTCTTCTACAGTGATGATCAGCGCAGCATAAGGCAGAAGCTCCAATTCCTTTTTGGTAAGCATTTTGCCGCAAGCTTCCAGATAACCCCGGGCATAAGCCTCAAACATTTCCAGGTTGCAGGAGACCTTGCTCAGATCCTTTTCATCGTCCTTGGCAGTATTTGTGCCGATGCGGATGCTGTCGCCAAAGTCATATAGCGGTGAAGAAGGCATAACCGTATCCAAATCAATGATCGCCACAGGCAGATTGGTCTCATCATCAAAAAGAATGTTGTTGAGATTACAATCGTTGTGGGTAACTCTCGTGGGGATTTCACCGCTTTCCAGCGCCTGACTGATCATTCCGTAACGATCCGCCCGGGCCCGGACAAATTCGATTTCCGGCTGCACCTGGCTTACCCGGTCTTTGGGGTCTTTTGCGATGGACTTTTCCAGGTCCTGGTAGCGACTGAGGGTGTTGTGGAAATTGGGAATAACAATTTTCACATCCTCAATAGGCACATCTGACATCTCGCTGACAAAATTGCCAAAGGCGATGCCTGCGTGGTAAAACACCTCCGCTGTTTCCGGAAGGTCAACAGAATACACATGGTCAAAATAGGTCAGCATACGCCAGTAGCCGGAATCATCCTTAAAGTAAGGCTTTCCATCCTTCGTTTGACGCAGGCTATGAACAGATCCGCGAACATGCTGTCCCGGTAAATTCAGTCTGCCGTACAAATGCTCGGTGGTAAGCTTAAAGTTATCCATCAGCGCGTCCACATCCGGAAACACGTTGGTATTGACGCGTTGCAGTGAATACTTATGAATGTGGCCTCGTTGAGAAAGGGTCTCCACATAGTAAGTTCTGTTGATATAGCCCTTGTTGATCTGTTCAATGTGGGTAACCGTTCCCTGGATGGCAAACTGGTCGATGATCCTTTGCAGCTCATTGATCGGTCCGGCATTCTTGGCCGTCTCTGTCCCGAAGGGCAGCACCGCGCCGGGGACATTGGAGTCAAAATCCACGCGGAACAGCAAGGCAA
The DNA here is from genome assembly GCA_045612985.1 of Faecousia sp. Classification (GTDB taxonomy): domain Bacteria; phylum Bacillota; class Clostridia; order Oscillospirales; family Oscillospiraceae; genus Faecousia. The sequence goes on along the minus strand of JAZLAB010000077.1, from coordinate 24,236 downwards.
TCATCTTGCGCAGGAAGCGGCCAACCTTTGTATCCTCCAGCGCCCTGGTATAAAAGTGATAATAAGCAAATCTGGCAAGGATACTAACAATTACATACAGCGCCGTAAAAGCAATCAAAAATGTAAAGGGCAGCGGGTATGGCACCAAATGGTGCTGATCCAGTATGTAGTTGACCGGTGTGAGCAAAATTGCCGCCGCAGCGGTGGCCTGCAATTCTCTGGAAAAGGCCTGCGCCGCGCCATAGCGCAGAATTTGCTTGTAAGAACCCCGCAGCAAACGCAGTCCCCCAAAGAAAACATAATTGATCACCAAGTAAATACCGGCAGATCGCATATCCGGCGCGCTCACTCCGGCAATAATCGGTAGTAAAGCAAAATATATCCACCAAAGGGCAATAAACATGGCTGTGTCATAAATCAGCATCAACCAACGCACGCCGCTGCGCACTGTCTTATTCACATTAGGCGTTGAAATATTCGTTACACCCATAGTAATCCCTCATTACATAAAAATACTGCATAAATACAGAAAACAGCAACCTTTGACATTATTTTCAGGAAATTTATATCGAATTATTAAAAAATTCCCTCATACATCATATCACAACAAAAAGCAAAAAGCAATCATAATTATCTGACAAAAATCGACCTGCGCCACTATGACGCAGGTCGACTTTTCTCAGTAGTTCAGTTGCAGATTTTCGCCGCTGATTCCGGGGACGATTCCCTTTTCGATCAAAGCGGTATTTTCATTGTGAGCGATGAGCCACTTGTTCTTTTTAAACAGCACCTTGTCCTGCACCGGCTGCTCGTGGGGGATGTTCGTACCCTCCAGCAGGCCAACTACGCAGCCAAAGCCATTTGCGCTAGTTTCGCAGGGACAGAAATGGAGTGTACCTTCATAGATCTCCACCACAGCGCCTTCCGGCACATAAAAGGCCTTGATCGCGCTGCTATCCAGCTTGTTGTCTGCCAGGTCCTCCTTGCGCGCCAAAAACAGCACGAAGGGTGTTGCCGCCACATTCAGCTCACTGCCGATATGCCATTCCAAGGCATTGAGCAGACTGCTGTGGCCATAGCAATAACCCACCTGGGTCGCCAGACCGCCAAAAAGCCGATCCTTGATCTGTCCGGCTACAGGCAGCGCTTCAAAAGCCTCCACAGAAGGTACATAAGCGCTGCCTTCTTCCGGCATAGGGATCTTCCTGGCCTCGGTGATCAATTCCCGGGCATCGATGTCCGTACGAACCTTACCATAGCGGGCAAACTGCACATCGCTGATGGTGTAAAGCGCCAGACCGGGATTCTTCTTTTGCAAATTCTCCATATTGCTGACCTTCCTTACAGGCTGTCCTTGGTCAGCTCGGGGATGTATCTGCAGAAGTCAGCGATCTCCTCCCGGTAATCGCCTTCGATCTCGATAAAGTGGTGGATATAAGGTCCCTGCAGAAGCTTTTCTTCCACCTTCATCAGGTTTTCAAACTCTGCCCAGATGTAAGTACCGTTGGTGTCAGGGCCATCGGTGGTCTTGCACAGCAGCGGCAGGATCACATAGTTACCGCAGTCCTGGTCAATTCTGGCAGCAGTATAAGTGCCGTCCTTGCCACGGAACCACTGGCGCTGATTGACAAGCTTTGCTTGGCAGTCCGGTGCTTTCTGGGACAGGGGGAACTGGCCGCAGTGCCACAAAAGCTCGGTATCCTTCTTTTCCGGATGGCGAACGGTAAATTCACCGAACACAGGAATGCCCTTGCCCAAAGTGGCAGACTTCAAAAGGGCCATTGTCATAGCGCAGTGAATGTCATTTTCGCAGGCGATCATATAGCCCAGATCGTTCAGCGCACCCATCGCAGCGCAGGGGGCCAAACCGTTAAACATCAGCGGTGTGGCTGTCCAGCACTCGGTGGCCATAATGTCCAGGTCAAATTCCTCAAACAGATTCTTGTACACCACAGCCATCGTTGCCATTGCATCCACATACTGGGGTGTCAGGTCGTCGTGCTGATAGTTTTTACGGAAATATTCAGCAAACTTGGCCACCTCTTCCTTGTGGGTCTCGGGGGTGGTCTGCATCCGCTGCTGGAACACAGCAAAGTTGATCATAACCACCCGGATACCAAACTTCTCCAGCAGCTCGCTTTCGTTGTAAATAACGGAGTAGAAAGGTGCAGGACGAGGGCCAACCTGGCCGATACGCATACCCTTGAAGTTCTTGACCATACAGCTGACACGGACAAACTTCATAAAGGCAGCCTCAAATTCCGGCTCATCCACACGGCAGCTGGGCACGTGGGAGAAGGGCACCTTCAGCCGCTGCAGCTGACGGGAAAGGCCAAACAGCCCGCACTGGGAGTCGGTGGTACGGGTGCCGTCAGGGCTGTACTCCTCATCCAGAGGGGCATAGATCAGCACAGGCTTGCCAATGGCTTTTGCAATGTCAGCGCCTGCTTCTTCGTTGCCGAAGTTGCAGTTGATGATCATAATAGCATCCACATTTTCCTGCTTCATACGCTCAATGGCCTGCTTGGCGGTCTTGCCGTCATAGATCAGATCATTGATGCCCAGACCCTTGGTGTCCACAAAGTCCACATCCTGGGAAAAATGCTCTTTGATATAGCCCACTACCTGGATGCATCTTTGCTCGGGGGAATACCAGTTCCAGCTGGCGCCCCGGGGACGGTCGGTGGTGTTGCGGCGCATAGGGATCAAACCAATTTTTACACGATAGTTAAACATAATAATTCTCCTCTCTTACAGATCCATCCAGCATCTCTTTTCGGAAGATTCCAGCAAAGTATCCAGAATTCTCTGGCATTCAATGCCGTCTTCCACAGTAGGCAGATACTGACATTCTTTTCCGTTGACCATATCGATAAAGGTCTGCTCCTGGGAAACCTGATACTTCTTGGGCACTTTAACGGTATGCTGACCGCGGGTATCCACATCCACATCGCCGATACAAACGGAAAGCTCGTCAGGTTTATTCAGATCAAAGGCGATCATACCTTTGGTGCCGTAAATGGCGTACTTAATGGTGTTACCCTGGCCGATGGCGCAGCGGGTTACGGAGAACACGCCGGCAGCGCCGCCTTCAAAGTCTGCAAGGAAATTGCAGAAATCGTCGGTCTCTACCTTGCCCATTTTGTCTGTGCCGGGAATGGGTCGTTCTTTCACAACGATCACAGCCTTGCTGCAGACCCGGATCATCTTGCCCACCAGGAACTGGGCCATATCGATCAGGTGTACACCCAAATCGCCCAGCACGCCAGTACCGGCGCATTTCTTTTCAAAGCGCCACTCCATACCGCGACCTTTCCAAAGGGCGCTGTCCTTTAAGTATTCCACATTGATGTGGATCACATCGCCCAGCAGACCCTGCTGGATAATGTCCTTTGCATAACGCACTGCAGAGCAGTAACGGTAGGAAAAGCACATCATATTGGGAACAAAGTTTTCCTTCAAAGCCTCACCCAGAGTGGCTGCGATCTCCTTGTTGATGGAAAGGGGCTTTTCCACCTGGAAGGGCTTTCCGGTCTTCATTACATCCAAAGACATAGGCACATGCAGATGGTTGGGGGTGCAGATCTCCACTGCATCCACTTCCTCGCAGGCGATCAAGTCCAGATGATTTTCAAAGCGATACTTTTCCGGAATGTCCAGAAGATCGCCAACTTTTTTCAAGGTCTCAGGGTTGGTGTCGCAAATGGCAACGATCTTGCCGCCCTTTGCCTTTTGAATGCCGGGGATGTGGACGCCCTGAACAATGCCGCCCACACCGATAATACCAATTCTAACCATGACTATTCCTCCTAAATATTGCAAGTAATCACGCGTTTTTCCTTGCCGGACAAAAATGCCAGATCCATAATCTGCATACAGCGCATGATCTCCCGGGGCTTAATGCAAAGCTCCGCGCCGCTGTCCAGCACATCCAGGAAATTCTTATAAAAGAACGCCTTGTCCACATCTGCCTTAGGCAACGGCACAATCTGCATCGTGTCCTGGGCCCGGGGAGCAAGGGTAATGGACGGACCGACCAAGGTGCTGGGTATCTCATTTTCAAACTTGATGTCGTTGTCGATGAGAAGATGCATTTTACCGCTTAAATCCCAGTAATCAATTTGCGCTGTGCCGGTTTTTCCCGCCATATACCAAAGGGGCAGCATAATGTAGTTGCACAGACCGATCTCTACCAAAGCAGACACTCCGTTTTGGAAGGTCATGGTCAGACGCACATTGTCATCCACCTCGGTCTGGGTGATCTGCTGAAATTCCGCGAATACCGATACCACCGGGCTGTCCACCAGGCATAGGATCTGGTCGATAAGATGTACGCCCCAGTCATAGAGCATACCGCCGCCCTTATCCTTGCGTCTGCGCCAGGTGTCGGCAATGCCCCGGGATCCTTGCACACGGGATTCGATGCGGAAAACATCTCCCAGCAGGCTCTCATCGTAAATCTTTTTAATGATCCGGTAGTCTTCATCCATACGGCGATTCTGGTGGGCGGTGAAGATCACACCGTGCTTTTCCGCCACTTCCAGCATCTGGGCAAGCTCTTGGGCATTCAGCGCCACAGGCTTCTCGCAAATGACATTTTTGCCTGCCTCCATTGCGGCAACGGCATATTCCTTGTGGGTATCATTCGGCGTTGCCACCAAAATCGTGTCGATGTCATTGTCGGCCAAAAGAGCATCCAGGTTATCATAGGCAATCAGGCCATCCTTTTTTGCCTTTTCCAACCGGGCCGCCGAAAGATCAAAGGCGGCCTTAAACCGGATCTGCTCCGGCTTTTCGATGCGCAAATGGTGGTATGATGCCATACCGCCATAGCCGATAATACCAAAATGGTGCATAAAATCAGTCCTTAATGTAAGTGTGCTTACGCAGCTCGTCGGACATACCCTCAAACTTGTCTGCTACCTTTTCAATAGGCTCGTAATGACCCAAAGTGGGCTTGGGGCCGCCAGAGGGCTTTGCCCATTCCACAGCGTTCTTCAGCACCTGGGTGATGTCTTCACGGTAGTAAGTGGGATATGCCTCGTGGCCGGGACGGAAGTAGAAGATCTTACCCAGACCGCGCTTGTAGCAGCAGCCGGAGCGGAAGACTTCACCGCCGGAGAACCAGCTGATGAACACCAGCTCATCGGGAGCAGGCACTTCAAAGCGCTCGCCGTAGGTCTCTTCCTGGGGCAGCTCGATGTACTCAGGCAGGTTGTGAGCAATGGGATGGCCCGGCTCAATGACCCAGACGCGCTCCAGCTCGTCGTTCTCTCTCCACTTGGAGCGGCAGCAAGTACCCATCAAACGGACGAAAGGCTTGGACAGGTGGCCGGAGTGCAGCACGATCAGACCCATACCGTCCCAAACCCGCTTGACCACCCGGTCAACGATCTCGTCGTCAACCTTACTGTGAGCAAGGTGGCCCCACCAGATCAGCACATCGGTGTTGTCCAGCACTTCCTGGGTCAAGCCGTGTTCCGGCATTTCCAAAGTTGCAGTGGTGATGTTGTAGCGAGCATCTGCGCCCAGCATCTTGGCAATGGCGCCGTGAATGCCTTCGGGATAGATCTGACGGATCTCTTCCTGGCTCTGCTCGTGAACATACTCATTCCATACGGTAACATTTAAGGTTTCCATAGTGTTTTCCTCCCTAATTCGCAGTTTAGTTTCTTACCATATTCCAACAAATTAATCATACTTGATTTTATTTAGAATTACCATACACTTTTCCACCATATTATTTGCACTTTTCCACCATACACTTCTTGACAATTTTGGTAAATTCCCCTATTATTTAAGAAATAAGATGCTTTCTTTTGCAAATATCATTTGCACCTTCCAATCATTTTTGAAAGAAGGAATACGCTATGGAAATTATCGGTCTGCAAAGATTGAGCCAAATGGATTTTTCCATCACAAAGATCATCCCCCTGCTTCAGTACTGGCAGGAAGGGGATGTCTTCAACACCCTCTCCTCCCCTAAAAAAGAACACAGCTTTTTGTTGTTCACCGGCTGCGACGGACTTTACACCTTCCCCGACGGCAGCACCTGCAGCGCGGTCCGGGGGGATGTGGTTTACATTCCTGTCGGTGCCTGTTATAAAGTTGCCTTTTTCAACAAGCAGGAGCAGCTTTCCACCATTTTGATCAACTTTCAACTGTCCGTTGATGAAGCGCCCTTTGCCCTTTCTGACACCGTTACCGTGATGGGCAAGGATTCCAAGAAGACCTTCCAAAAGCTTTTTTACCGGACGGCGATTGAATTTGCCTCTGCCAAAGCATCTGTCATCGGTTTGAAATCCGGTCTTTACCAGATCTTTCACTATCTGCAAAAAGGTGAGGTTTCCGATTTAATGCTCCAATCGGATTTTGCAAAAATCGCCAAGGGTATTGCCTATCTGGAAAACGACGGTGAGCAGCTGTTAAGCATTGAGCAGATCGCAGAGCTGTGCGGTGTCAGCGCAAACACATTCCGCCGGCAATTTGCTGCCTATGCGGGAATGTCCCCGGTGGAATTCCGGTTGAATCAAAAGATCCTCCGGGCCAAACAGCTCCTGGCATCGGAAAGCCTTACCGTCTCGGAAATCAGCGACGCGCTGAATTTCAGCGACGTTTCCTATTTCAGCCGTATCTTCAAAAAGAAAACCGGACTCTCCCCTCTGGAATACTTAAACAATCATAAAAATGAAAAAGACCTATGACAGATGTCATAGGTCTTTTTCTGTGTTCTTTAAAAGCGAGTTTTTACAAACGAGGGATGCTCCTCTATAAATTGGTAAAGCTCGGCATAGGCTTTGGATTTTGGCAAACTGAAGCTGCCAAATCCGCTGCTTTTCTTGTTCTTTTTCATATTCTCTGCCGTAAAATCCTCCGGCTTTACAACATTATCAAAATAATCGAACAGATACGCCTGCTCCAAATAGTTTTGCGCCTTTTCCGCCACCGCTGGATTTGGGTCATCTGCCAATTTGGTTAGATAAACAATTCCCTCATCTCCCAAATAGTACATAGAAGACACATCGATGGTTTTCAGTTTTCCGCTGACATAGCTTTCATAATTGTACCTTGCGCAGACTGCATTCACATTCAGCAGACCCAACACCAGTAAAACGCTGCCTGCCGTGATCAGCGCAGTTTTCACCACATTGATCCTGCTTATATAGATCCGCAGAATCACACTTACAAAAACCACCGCCAAGAAAATCATAAATGCGCTGGTAGTAAGACGCAGAATGGTCATACCGTAGGTGTCTATATAGAGCACCATTTTGGAGATGGCCGTAGCGATGATGATCAGCGTAAACACCGCCACAAAGGTTGCCAGTCCTTTCACTCCATTGCTAACCGTTCCGTTTTTCTTTTTCGGCAGCAGCAGCGCAAAAAACACGATCACGAAATTGATCATTGCGATCACACACATCTCAAAGAAGCCTTTGCGGGCATATTGAGCATAGGTGATCTCCCCATCGGGCAAAAAGCCTCGAAAAGCGCTGAAGAAATAAGCAAGCTGGGAAAACAGATACAGTAAATAACACACGCTGACAGCAGACAAAAAGGAAATGACATAGGCACTTTCAATGCCGGAAAATTTACTTTCCCGGAGCTTCTGAACGCGTCTTGCACGCATCGAAAAGCCGTAAGATATCACAAACAAGGAAAGTACTAGTCCGAAGATCACCTTTCCAATGATTGTTGCCCTGTTGCCAAATATCTGCTGCATCATCCCCCGGAACGCCTCGTCAGAGGAGATCAGCAGTGGCATCACAATAATGATCACCGGGATGGCGCATATAAGACCCACAAGCACCTTGCCTGCTGTTTTCCTCTCTCCGTCTCCGGAGAAAAGGGATTTTATTGCTACAGCCATATTCCCCACCGTGCAGATTGCTGTATAAAAAACGCCTAAAGTTTGCCGATTGGTTTTGGCCGCACCGTTTACAAATCCATCCAGGCACACCAATATGAGCAGAATGCTTACGATCACACCGAAAAACCGCACACTGCCGTTACTGGTACACACAAAAACGACATTTAGGGCCAACGCCAGCACGCCGCAAAGGGCAGGCCAAAAGGAGGCCCTTCCTCCCCGGGCAGCATAGGCAAATAAAAGCGCCGCCATAAGCACTGACGAGCTCGCATATCCCAGATTAAAGCCTTCAAAAACGCCAAATACAGTAGTAAAAATACTGAAAGCTACAGCCAGAATTGCAAAGATCCCGTCTTTTTTTGTAAGCGAAAACAGTGGCTTTTTTTTACTGGGCGGCAGCTGTGAATACGGATAGTTTTCCGCGCTCATAGTTTTTCCTCCTCGTCGGTGTATTTAATAATATCTCCCGGCTGACAATCAAGCGCCTGACAAATGGCCGCAAGGGTAGAAAAGCGGATGGCTTTGGCCTTTCCTGTTTTCAATATGGAAAGGTTTGCAGGGGTGATCCCGATTTTCTCCGCCAGCTCCAATGATGTCATTTTCCGCATTGCCAGCATAACATCCAAATCAATTACAATCATAGTTCCTGCCCTGCCTTAAATCGTAAGTTCGTTTTCTTTTTTAATTTTCACAGCGCTGTGCATCACATTCTTGACCACCCGGAGCAAAAGGCCCACAAAAGCCGCAGCAATTGCAATAAACCAGAAGGGTGTGTAAACGCACCCGCCAACGCCGGTGATCAGCGCTACGACCAGACAGCACCAGGAAATCCAGCGAAGGCACTTGACATTTTCCTTCACAAAGGTCTCTTCCCTTTTGATGTTGAACAAAAGCTTTAAAAGGAAGAATAGCGCTGTATAAGCGCAGGGCACACAGGTATAAAAGCAGACGGCGAAGGTCGTCAAAAGTCTCTGCAATTCAGCGCTGTTTTCGTTCATTCCCCGGAATGTAATAAACCACAATTTTGCTGCCCAGGGTCCCCAAAGCACCGCTGCTGTCAAAACCACCCCAAAGGCAAAACAGGTAACAATAGATGCGAGCACCGACTTATCTTTGTTCCACATAAAAACATCCTCCAATGTCTTATTCTGCCATCATCATATCACAGAATTATCGTTTGTCAATAATTTTGTTATTGTTTTTCGATAATTTTTCTTTGGCAACAATATGCGCACAAATAAAAACAGGGCTTACTGTCCGAAAAGACAGGCAAGCCCTGCTATTTTATTTACTCCTCTTCCGGCAGTTCGCCGGAGGCTGACTGGAATCTTGTGCTGTGGCGGGATGCCCGCTTCCAGGGAGGCGGGAACCAGGTAAAATCACCGTACATATGGGCCAAATATTCCTCTGTACAGCCAACCACAGGAACGGTCAGACCATTAAATTCCATCCTCGTATCTGTATCCAGCCACTCCCGGCGAATCGTTTCCTTCTGGCGGGTGTAGATGCTGTAAAGGTTGATATAAGCCGGTGCTTTTCTACGAGCGTACTTTCGCTCATTATGGCGGGCCAGCGCCATAATTGTTTTATCAGAAAGAACAGCAGCTATGGGTTTTACGATTTTCAGGAATCTGGTAACCGGATGGCCGATCTTATAGTAGTGAACCTTCGTAATGATCTTGGCAAAGCACCAAAGAACAACCGCCCTGAAGCCGCTAATATAAGTGGGAACCAGGGGCCAAAGATCCATACAGCAGCGGCCCTCGTAGCAGATCTTGGAGAACATTCTGGGGTAAGGATTATTTGGGCCGGACTGCACCAGCGCAAAGCCCTCCGGAAGGCGCTTGGGAAGCTCCTGCTTCACCACTTCTTCAAACCGGGCCAGGTCCTCAATGCGGATGCCCAGGTCCACATCGTCGTCCCAGGGAATAAAGCCTTTATGGCGTACGCAGCCGAGGACGCTGCCTGCCAACAAATAATACCGCAGACCGAATTCCTCGCTCAGCTGCTGGATAAATGCCAGCGCCTGCTCGCAGTGAGCCTGGTGCTGTTTCAGCTCTTGCTTTTCCGCAACGGTCAAGCCGCAGCCGATGTCATCGGTAAGACCATTTTGATAATCGCCGTAAACTGCGGTCAAATACGCTTCGTAACCGGAAAAGGCCGGAAATTGGGCATTCCCGCAATGCAGCATAATTGTTTCCGCAACACCGGATGCCGGGAAGACCACTTCTTCTTTATCCGTAAAAATATCACAGTAAAAAGGCGCATCTGAACTGTATTCAGTCGCAAAAGCCACCATCTTGGGAAATGTCTTTTCCGCAGTATTTTCAATGCCTTTTGCAGCCAAACCGCCAAACAGTTTCAGGTATACCTGTCCAAAAAGCTTTGTGTAAAGCTCATGATACCAGTTTTTTCTGTGCAAAGCTTTTGCGATCTTTCCCATCTGTTCTTTTGCCGCGGCCAGTTCTTCTTCCCCTGCAACGCCGTAAAGCACATTCAGCTGCAAAACAGGCATTCCCTCTTGGACAAAACCCAGGTTGCGATCATCTGTGCCAAAAGATGCTTTTTCCAGCACCCACTGCTCCGGCAATTTGGGAAATACCTGCTCCATAAGCTTTGGCAGGTCCTTTCCAAAGACAGCTACCTGCGGACAGGCAACGCTTTCCGGAAGGCTGTGATAACCCGCTATGCACAGCAAAGTTTCTTTACAAACAGACCAACAGATGCCTGCATTATTGCAGGCATCTGCCCATATTTTCAGTGATGCGCTCGGCTCCATTCTTTCTGTTCTCCTCTTTTCAGCCCCTATCCATTTTGGTGCAGATATGCAAAAATCCTCGCCGTTGCATTTCCGTCGCAGGCTGATGTAAATATCTTTTTACAGCGCTCGATCTCTTCCTGATCGCCCTCTTGCCACTGCCGGTAAACCTCCGGGATCATCCTTTCCAGCTGCGCAGCATCTTGGGTAAAGTTTTTGGTGATCTGCCGGTACGGAATAAAGAAGCCCCGTTTTGCCTCATATTCCTCCAGATCCGGTGCGTAAAGGATAAACGGCTTGTTAAAGGCCAAATAATCCAATACTACCGTAGAGTAATCCGTAATCAGCAGGTCCACTACCGGCAAAAGCTGCTCTGTTGCAATATCACAATTGGAGCGGTATCTGGGATCGGTGGCCACCGCGTCATCGTGAGGATGGTGCTTAATCAAGACAAACCAATCCTGGCCCAATTTTTCTTGCAGATCGGCAATTTCTGCATTGCCCAGTGCGTTGGGAGCTGCCGCCTTCCCCCGGAAGGTGGGGGCCCAAAGAAGGACCTTCTTCCCTTGTGCTTCGGGGTAACGGCTAAAAAATTCCTCACGGCATTTTTTTGTCCGTCTCTCGTCAAAAAACACATCTGACCGGCTGACGCCCAGCGGCTGTACCACCCCGTCCGGCTGGCACATAGCCTTCTGCAAAAGGGGTACATAGGTTTCCGAGCTGGCAGTTACCAAGCTATAGTTGCGGAATACATTGCCCTTATAGTACGCCGGCACATCGTCTGTTGTGGCATAGCCGATCTTCTTAAAAGGACCGGAAAAGTGGCACAGCTGCACCACCTTGGTATCCGTTGACAGCTTCGGCGAAGATACCGGCAAGAATGTATTGCAGATAAAAACATATTTTGCCTGTGCCAAAATATCCATAAAGGAAATGGCGTGTCGCAGACTTTTCATGCTGCCTTCGTGGGTATAATCATAAAAATGGCAAACAGGCGTGATTCCCTGATCGCAGATATATTCATACATTGCCTGCAAGCTAAAAGGCAATTTTGTATGATGTGCATCCGCAAACACATATAGGGTCTTCTCGCCCGGATGCCGCTTCAGCGCCACTCGGTAGGCCGTAGGCAATATTAGGCCTTGAATCACCATTTTGGCCACATTGCGTAGAAATAAACCTATCGTTTTCGCCATAAAACAAACCTCTTTATCAGATTGATTCTCTACGGTCTTTAAGCGCTGAGATGAAACCTCTTACTTTATGTTCCTTTTCTCTATACGCGCTCTGTCTTATCGACATACGACAAGCCTTTGTAGCTAACTGTCTTGAAACTACCGATCTCGTCCAGTTTTACCGCCGCCGGGGATTCCCAATAAATCCAACCGGTATCAGGTGTGCGCCACGTTGGACCATATTTTTCCGTCATTAACAGCTCCGGATCCTCCGGCAAGGCAATCATAGACCCATTAAACTCCTGGTACTTTACGCCGCGAATAGGTGAATAAGTCATCTGTACAACATGTCGTGTCCAGCTGTTTTCGTACTCATGTCCAGGTTTTTGGTAAAACAACCAGGTGCGTGAATACTCATCGGTCATTTCGTAAAAATTAAGGTCAACCTTGATGTCGCGATAATGATAAGACTCTTCTACAGCATTGCCCTGATAGCAATACTGCCGCCACAGTCTAAAACCACGGCGCTCCAAAGTCAATCGGATTTTATCTCGATCCGCCGGCTTGGCAATAACGCCGACATCCATATCCAAGTCGTGCTTAAGTAGTCGACCTTCGCGGACCAAACCCAAACAAGTTCCAAAATCAGCAAAGCTGGTAATCCCCAACTCAGAAAGGATCGTCTGAACCTCATTGAGCACTTCCATACCGTCCCGTTGGATATAGTATCGTTTATTTTCCTTTTCAGCCTCAATCTTCTTTTCTCTTCGCGCCTTACCTATCAATACTTTTTTTGCCCTTTTGGCTATTTTACTAGCCCCATGTACCAAAGTGCGCGCAGCAGAAACCAACCATTGGGGTGACATTATATATACCCTCAACATAACACCTGAATGCAGCATAAACGTTGAGATTTTTTTGTGCAGGGAAGCATTTGACGGTGCCTTTACATAGGGATCTTTTTTCCATTTGGGGAAATTCCGGTTCAGAAACGCCCTCATCTTCCGGATGTAGTCCAATCCGACCTTACAACTCGGTGCTCGTCGGAGCAACTTGATACGCGCAACTATATGGCGAATACAAATATGCTCCAATTCCTTCTCGGCCGCATCAAATGCACCTTGTTCCTTATAATACGCAACAATGTTTTCAACACTTTTGAAAATGTCAAACACACGCATATCAAAACTGTTGGTAATAGATTCCTCACGAAAATGCACATAATGCATAAACGGAATGTTCACCAATTCCACCTTGTTGGCAGCCAGCATCACGTTGTAAATCAGGTAGCTATCCTCAAACCACTGCCGCATGGGGAACTGAAAATTGTGTTTCTGCCAAAAAGCGCGCTGATAAATTTTGTTGTGGGCAAAGGAATTGCCGTATGTGAGAATTTTGGGACTATTTCGAACATCTTTGCCAAAGAATTCATCGTTATAAAATACTTTTCGCGTATAATTTTTAAACTCATGTGAAAGGGGGCAACAAACTACTTGTGCACCGGTTATAACCGCTTTTTGATACATTTTCTCAAACATATCCATATCTACATAATCATCGCTATCAACAAACGCGATGTATTCGCCTCTGGCTCGGGCAACACCGTAGTTACGGGCATCGGAAAGACCACCGTTTTCCTTGACAAAAGGACGAATTTTATCCGGATATCGGGTGGCATAGTCATCGATAATTGCCTGAGAATTGTCCGGAGAACCATCGTTTACTACCAAAATCTCGATATCCTCCAGTGTTTGGCTAACAAGAGAATCCAAGCATTTTTCAAGATGCTGTTCTACATTATATACAGGAACAATAACTGATACTTTTACGTCTTTCATTTTTTCTATCTCCTTTAGACACTAATATGGGTATTGCATTATGCCATAAACTTTTCGTACTCTGCAAGAACCTCTGCGGTGGGACCCATTTTGACGAACTCGCCGTCATTGATCCACAAAACCTTTGTGCAAAGGTTTGCCACAGTCTTTGTATCGTGGGAAACGATGACGACAGTTCTGTTCTTGTCAGAGATCAGTTCCTTCATCTTCGCATAGCTCTTCTTCTTGAACCGGGAGTCGCCTACGCTCAAAACCTCGTCAATGAGGATAATATCCGTTTCCAAAATGGCAGTGATGGAAAAAGCCAGCTTGGAGTACATACCGCTGGAATAGGTACGGACTGGGTTTTCAATGAATTTGCCCAGCTCGGAAAATTCGATGATCTCGTCCATCCGGGCGCGGATCTCTTTTTCAGAAAAGCCCAACAGCATACCGGAGAGTAGAATGTTCTCCCGTCCGGACAGCTCCGCCTGAAAACCGACACCAATGGAAAGCAGAGAAATGGAATTGCCATGCAGATCGATGGTGCCTTTGTTGGGAGAGAAAATGCCAGCAATGGCCCGAAGTATCGTGGACTTGCCACTGCCGTTTTTACCTACAATGCCCAGAATCTCGCCCTTTTCCACCTTGAAGCTGATGTTCTTAACTGCTTCAAAGATATTGGCTTGGTTACGCATTCCCTTCAGCAGGCTCTGCTTGATAGACATCTTCTGCAGTGTCTTATAATGAATTGAGAGATTCTCAACTTCAATTGCATACTCACACATAAACAAATTCCTCTTAATCCGTCAAATTGCCTTGACGTAGCTGTTTTCTTCTTTATAGATCTTCCGGATGCCCAAAACAAAAAGAAGCATACCGATCACAAACCAGATCAGCAGGAACAGAAGATCCGGCGCGCTGCTGTAGATCAGACATTTGCGCATACTCGACAGCAAAAATGCCAGCGGGTTATAACGATTGAGCAAAACGCCATAGACTTTGATTCTGGTTTCCAGATTGTAGAAAATACCGGTAATATAGAAAAGCATTCTCGTTGCAATGGTAACCACATTGGAAAGGTCCCGGATATAGACACCGTAATGCATCAAGAAGCAGCTGCAGCCAAAGGTGAAGACAAACAAGGTTAAGATCACCGGGATAACATACAGCACATTCCAGGTAATAGGCACCTGAAACACGATCATCATCGCCACCACGATACCGAAAGAAACCAGCATCTTAAAACCATTGACCCAGCACCGGGTCAGCAGCAGGATATACTTGGGAAAATAGATCTTGGAGACGATAGACTTGTTTGCCTTGATCATCTTCACACTGCCCTGCACGGTTTTATTGAAGAAATCCCACATAGACAAACCGATGAAAATGTACACCGGGAAATACTGTTCATTGGATTTGAACACATACCCAAAAATGAAGGTATAGATCAGCATAAAGCACACAGGATCCAAAACCCACCAGATCCAGTTTAAGTAAGATCCGGCCACCTCAGATTTCAGTTGGGATTTGGCTGCCACGATGGAATAGTGGAAGTATTTTTTCAGATCTGTGAAAAATCGTTTTATCATAATACCTAGTCCTCACATCAAAGCACATAGTAATTCCATAATATCCTAGACAGTATAACATAATTCGCCATCTTTTTCAATAGGCAAAAAACACGGCACCCTAACAAGCCAGGATGCCGTGTTTTGTATCATTTTTTATCCGAAAATTTTGCTGTCTGCCTCGTCATAGGGCAGGATATCTGCCGTAACCCGGGCGTGATCATCCAGATTGTCGATCTCGTCGATATAATATCCCTCATAAGAGAAGGCCTGTACATTCAGTGCGGGGAATATCTCGTTCAGGGCATTTTCTGCATAGCACTTATCCTCGCCCTTGTGAATGAACTCTACAACCTTGCCTACCCAGGCAGATGCTGTAGCCTTACTCAGCTTGTAAAAAGGCTGGAATGCAAAGCAGTCTTCGTCAAAAATCTTAATAGACACTTCCAGAACTTTACCGTCCCGAACCCTGCCCTTGAAATCCTTTTCCGGCAGTGCTTTGGTAAAGTTAACCGTGGCCGTGCTTTCAGCACCGCAACCCAGCACATCGTGTACCAGCTTGCGATTGAACACCAAGTCGCCATGCAGGAAGATCATATCATCGTCGATAAATTCCCGGGCCAGATACATAGAGTAGATATAGTTCGTCTTATCAAAGATTTCATTGCGAACAAACCGGAAATTCAAATCCGGAAAATCCGCAGCCTCTGCCTTCAATTGGTCTTCAAAGGGGCCGGTGGTTACAACAATATCCTTGATGCCCTCTTCCCGCAAAATCCTGAGCTGACGGTGAAAAATGGTCTCTCCGTTTTTCAGCTGAGCCATAGATTTATGATGGGTCTTGGTAAAATCACCCATACGGTTGCCATAGCCAGAATTAAAAATAATCGCTTTCATTTGTGAAACTCCTTTCGTTCCATACCTTGACTATTATACTTTTAATCACACTTTTGTAAACTTTTTTCGACAAAAAAAGAAAAATTATACTTGATTATCCCTTCATATTGATTTATAATCAACAAAGAGTTCTGTAAGAGGGTGATTTTTTTGTCTGTTGGTTCCAATATTAAAAAGCGCCGCATCGAGCTGCATATGTCTCAGCACGACCTTGCCATCACTATGGGATATAAGACCCGCTCCACCATTGCAAAGATCGAAGCGGGAGAAAACGATGTATCTCATAAAAAACTGCAAAAATTCGCTGCTGTTTTGAATACAACAGTAGATGCGCTGATCAGTGAAGATGCAGTACCTGTCCAGGAAACCGCGCCCACACCCCTCCCTGCCAAAGCCAAAGGTAAATGCATCGCCATCATTCTTGCCGGTGGTACGTCTGTACGGACCCGGCAAAATGTGCCTAACCAGTTTGTAAACATTCACGGCAAGCCCCTGATCGTTTACAGTATGGACGCCTATCAGCACCACCCCTCTATCGACGATATTTATGTGGTCTGTCTAAAAGGCTGGGAGAGCATTGTCCAGGCCTATGCCAACCAGTACGGTATCACAAAGCTTAAATATCTGATCACCGCAGGAAACTCCGGTGTAGAATCGCTTAAAATTGCTGTGGATTACATCTCCAATAAATACAGCAACGAGGACATTGTTTTCATTCAGGAATCTACCCGTCCCCTTGTCAACCTGGAGACCATTTCCACCTTGCTGCAGGCCTGCAACGAGCGCTCCAGCGCAACCATCTGCCACGCGATGAAGGAATATGTGCAGTTCTCTACAAAGGGCAACAAGGTCAGCTACATCGACCGGGATGCAATCATTTCTATCCAGTCCCCGGAAGCCCATCGACTTTCCCTGCTGAAAGAGGTCTTTGCCAAAGCCGCAAAGCACAATTTGTCCGAATCCTGCTGCACTATGCTCCTTTATAATCTGGGTTATGACATCAATTTTGTAGATGGAAACATCAACAACATCAAAATTGCTCACGATGAGGACATCGCCGCCTTCAGCGCAATGGTCAACCCCCAAAGTAATTTTAACCGTTCCTTCTTCACCTGGTAAACCAAAAGCCTCTTGCGATTAAATCGCAAGAGGCTTTTATATTGTTTATTTGCGCAGATAGCTAAGGGCATATTTCATTACACCGTGCAGCGCGTAGCTTATAAAGCACAGACAGGATTTCAGCAGTCCAAAGCCCATATAGCGGTAGACCTTAAAGGTCATTTTCGCTGCTTTGAGCTTATTGCCGGATTTTCCTGTGGTGCTGAGCCGGTATTTCAGCAGCGGCTCGTTAATGCCGCAGGCAAAGCCGTGCTTTTTAAGCACCTCCAGCCACATAATGTAATCCTCGTGGCTGTCCTCGTGGTGCATAGGATATGCCTTTGCCACATCCGCCAGCATCAGCACAGAAGAACAGCCGATGCTGTTTTGCAGTAACAGATCCCGGTAGGTGATCTTTTGGCTTACCGGAATGATGCGCCCGGTCAGCTCCCCCTCCGGGGTCATCAATTCTCTTGCCGTGCAGCAAAGGACCGCGCCGGAATCTTTTATTGCCTGCAGCTGCTTTTCCAGCTTGCCAGGCAGCCAATAATCGTCCGAATCCAGGAAAGCAACATACTGTCCTTTGGCCAGGGTTACTGCCTTATTGCGGCTGGCTGCTGCTCCCAGGTTGCTTTCATTTTTCACGTAAACAACCCGGCTGTCATCCTTATATTGGGCCATCACGCCATCCAGATCTTCCGGAGAGCAGTCATTGACTACGATCAGCTCCAGCGGCACTTCCTGTATCAAAACAGAATCAATGGCTTGGGCGATGGTCTTTGCGCAGTTGTAGGCCGGCATCACGACGCTAACCTGCAGTTTTTCCATTTTTACACCTTTATTTCTTCCGACGCATCCAGCTTATTCTCTACAGCTGCGGTGGTCTGCCACTGCTCGATACCCTCTGTGTTTTCCTTTTGGAAAAGGATCTTAAAGGTAAGGATCAGCAGCTTCAGATCCAGCAAGAAGGAATAATTTTCAATATACGTCAGATCCAGCTTCAGTTTGTCATAGGGGGTGGTGTTGTACTTGCCGTACACCTGGGCAAAGCCGGTCAGGCCAGCCTTCATCTTCAGTCGGAAATCAAATTCCGGGATGCTCTCTTTGTACTCTGCCGCAAGGCCCGGACACTCGGGACGAGGACCTACGAAGGACATCTCGCCCTTGAGGATATTGATCAGCTGGGGCAGCTCATCAAAGTGGATGTTACGCAGGATCTTGCCCACAGGAGTGATCCGGTCATCATTTTTCCGGGTCAGGCAGTATTCCTTCTTCTCATTTTCCACCCGCATACTGCGGAACTTATAGACCTTGAACACCTTGCCATCCTTGGTCAGACGCTCCTGCCGGAAGAACACCGGACCACCGTCGTAGCCCTTTACGCAGAGGGCAATGATCAGGAAAAACGGCGATGCAATAATCAGCGCCAAAACAGACATCACGATGTCAAAGGCACGCTTCAAAAACGCCTGCTCAATGGACAGGTCCTTGTTGCGCATCAACAAAAGGGATGTATCAAACAGGTGGATGTCCGTTGCGCTCATAATCATAATATCCGAGATCTTGGGAACGGTATACACGCGGATATTGTGGTAGAAACAATACTTCAGGATCTTGTTTCGGATGGAGCAGGGAATGTCCATCAGCATAACGCAGCCGTACTGCTCGATCTTGCCAATGATCTTCTCGTAGCCTTCCGTATAGGAAACCGCTTCCCGGATGGAATACTTATCTCCTCTGCCGGCGATCTTATGGATCAGCATTTTGGGGTCATACTTGCCGTAAACCAGAACCATCTTCCGGGAGGGATAAAGCCGCAGATAGAGCCATCTGGTAGCTATTACACAAACCAAAACAAACAGCAAATCTGCCACAGTAAGGATCAGTGTCGGGCCAATATGCTGCAAAAAACGCCAGCGACCGATAAGACACAGCTGCAGATAAGACACCGCATTCACGCAGACCACAGAAAGGATCTGGGAAAACAGCACCTCATAGATTCGCAGATAACCGATCTTAAAGCCGTCAAAGATCCGGAAAAAGAGGACCAGCAGCAGCGCGTGGATGCCGATCACAACATAGTTGCCCTTCATAAACACCTGATGAATCGCCTGTCTGTTATTTGCGAAGCACCAAAACCACATTGCCGCAAAAAAGCCCGTCAAGACAATGATTTCCAAAGCTGACAAGCCAAATATGAGCAATCTTTTATATCGTTCTTTCTTTTCCATTTTTAACCTCAACACAAAGTTAATACGCAGCAAATTGATGCCGTGTTGGATTCCGCCAGTATTGTAGCACATTCCTGCAGAAATTTCAACATAAACTTGCCCTATGCCTCTGTTTGCCCTACAAAACGACAAAGGACTATGGCTAACCATAGTCCTTTTGTTTAGTGGTAATGATGGTGATGATGATGCCCACTGGATTGGTTAAACTCCACATGACAGTGGCGTTCGTGGCAACGCTCTGCCTCTTCCTCCAATTCCAGTGTCGCGTGGCCGATTCCGTGCTCCTTTAGCTCCACTTTGACCGCATCCTTGATTTGGTGGGGATTTCCTCTCGCCACGATATGCATCGTGGCAAAATTGTTTTGTCCGTCCATACTCCAAAGGTGGATATGATGCACATCCAGCACTCCTTCCACAGACAAAATGTGCGCTTTAAGCTCCGTTAGGTCAACGCCGCGGGGTGTTTTCTCCAAGAACAGGTCCAGCGCCGTCTTTAAGTTTCTCATTGCATTGATGAAGATAAACACCGCCACGCCAATGGACATCAGTGGGTCGATCAGCGCAAAATCCGTAAAACGCATCACAACCGCGCCGATGAGCACCACGATCCAGCCAAGCACATCCTCCAGCATATGCAAATTCACCGCTTTCTGGTTCAGAGAATCCCCCTCCCGGGTGAAAAATGCCGCGCCAAAATTCACCAGTGCGCCTACAATTGCAAAGAGAATCATTCCATCGTAGTAAATTGGCTGGGGGGCAATGATCCTGCCAACAGCATTGTAAATGACCATCACCGAGCCAAACAGCAAGATCAGTGTGGTGATCACGCCGCCGATGACCGAATACCGGGCATAACCGTAAGTATAAGTCTCGTCCGGCTGCTTTTTGCTCTTTCTCTCCAGAAAGTAAGAGATGCCAATGCTGGCCGCATCGCCAATATCGTGAATGGCGTCGGATATAATCGCCACACTGCCGGTAAACACGCCGCCAAAAAACTCGAATATGGAAAATGCCAAATTCAGCACAAATGCGATCAGAATATTCTTCTCCGTCTTCATAGCTCCTCCTATTGATTTATCCCTTCACTTGTGATACAGTAAGTTCTGTACCGAACTATCTGTTCATTATTGTATGGGGCTGCACAGCAAAAAACAATATGCAGTTCAACCCGGATGTATGATACGGAACATTTTCAGAAAATTGTACGGAGGCTTTTATGGACAGACGCCAAAGAAAAACACGGGAAGCAATATTTAACGCCTTTATCGCGCTGCTGTCAAAAAAGGATTACAGCCAAATCACCATTGGCCAGATCATTGAAAAAGCAGATGTGGGCAGAGCCACCTTCTATTCCCATTTTGAAACAAAGGACTTTCTTCTGCAGCAGCTGTGTGAGGAGCTGTTTTGCCACATTTTCGATGCCACAAATCACGGCCACCCGGAACACAAGCATATATTCGATTGCGACGCGCCGGATAGCGTATTTTTGCACCTTTTTCAGCACCTGCAAAAAAATGACAACAACATTTTAGGGTTGCTGGCCTGCCCGAATAACGATCTGTTTTTGCAGTATTTTAAGCGCAATCTGCAGAAATTGGCAGCCAGCCAACTGCCGCTGTTTGCAGCACGAAAAAGCGAACACCTGCCGGAAAGCTTTTGGATCGATCACATCGCCGCTACATTCGTGGAGACCGTCAGATGGTGGATCGACAATGGGATGACCCAGTCCCCGGAAACCATAACCGAATACTTTCTTTTGGCAGTATAAATCAAACGCCCTATGGCTTTTTGGCCATAGGGCGTTTTTACTGACTGATCCGCAATTCTATTAGAACGATTTCCGGGCGGTTATTGAATCGCAGTGGAAATGCACTGTTTCCTATGCCTCTACTGACGATCATATTGGTGTTACCTTCGGTATATAGTCCTGCATCATATTCCGGAAGCAGCCCTTGATCTGGTGCGAACAGACCGCCAACAAATGGTAACCGAAACTGGCCGCCGTGGGCGTGTCCGGTCAAGACAAGATCGATACCATTTTCCACATAAACATCAAACAGCTCCGGTCTGTGGCTGAGCAGCACCGTATAATCTGCTCTGTCGGTCATATTCCGCAACCGGCTGTCTACCAACTGTGCAGGATCGTATCCCATCTGAAAGCTGGGATCGTTCAAGCCGATAACGGAAATTCCTTCCCCTTCCCGCTCCAACAGCATCTACTCATCATCCAACACATCCACACCCAGGGCAGCCAGCCCTTGTTGCAATTCAAAATACTCTGTAACCCTTGCCTCGTGGTTTCCGGTAACATAGTAGCAAGGGGCGATCTTCACCGCTTCCTTCACAAAAGGCAGCGCCGTATCCACATCCGTGTTCCGGCTGTCGATCAAATCACCGGTAATGGCGATCATATCCGGCTTGGATTCTTTCAGCAAAGCCAATAGCTTTTCGTTGTTTTTTCCAAACTCGGCGTTATGAAGATCTGAAATCTGCGCAATACGGTAGTCGTCAAAGGCGCTGGGAAGTCCTTTCCCGGACACAGTATAGGTGTTTACCTCCAATGCTGTATTTCCCCAAATCGTCCAAACAAGAAGCGCTAGAACGATTGTCGCAGCAATACACAAAACAATGATTTTCTTCTTTTTCATCGTCCCGCCCTCCTCTTTTTTAGTTTAGCACAGCGCAGCGCCCTTTTCAACCGTCCGCACAGAAAAACACCCCGGCGTATCTTGCGACACACCGGGGGTTAATATTACTCTTAATCCAATGGTTTCATTGTGGGGAGACGCCAAAAATGAGTTTGAAAAAGTTCTATATGTTCTTATAACCTTTTACAACTTGTCATTATAAAACAGTAAAAATCAAGTTATTCTTATATCTTCTTATAAATTCTCATAATTTGTTTTGAAACTGTGGTAAAATTGTGGTAAAATCAACTTGTCTAAAAAGGAGTTGATTTGATGAAAACAGAATCATTATCAATTAGCGAAAAGAGCGAATTGTTTTCCAAGGCACATCCTATGCATGATTGTTCGTTTATTGCATCCTTTGAACAAAACACTCTTGTTTTAACATTTGATAATTTACAAAACTATTTTGATACCCCACCCGTTACATATTGGTTTGATGGATATCACAAACTAACCATTAAATATCACAACACTGAATTTGTTAATTTGAGTTTGAAATATGGTAAAAAAGAGAAAGATTTTTATGATACGGTAGACCCTTTGAACGGGAAAGAACTTATTATGTTCGGTTATTCCGTAGATTGTTTTAATCAAATGACTTTAGATTTTTATGTTAAGATTAAAAAAAACTTTGGGGCGGCAAGATGGAAATTGCTCCCGACAAAATAGAATACATTTGGGAGTAGGTTTCTATTAAATTGCCACATTCCAACACAAGATACAATAACACCCTATGACCGACAAAGGTCATAGGGTGTTATTTGTTAGAAAACTGTGGTAAGAAGAAATGGATAAGTTCTTATATCTTCTTATAAGTTCTTATAACTTGTTATTTAGTCCAGGGGCTTCATCGTGGGGATTTCAATGCCTAGTTTCGTATAAGTGTTCATAAGTGTTCATAACCTTCCATAATAACAAGAACCAACTATATCATAGTTCCATAAGTGTTCATAATCGTCCACCACGTAAATAAAATTGGTTTAAGTTGTGGTTTAAGTTGGCATACAGACTAGCATTATTTACGAATACTTAAATTTTCTTTACGGGTATTATACTATATTTTGTTTTACAATTCAAGACCTTTTAAGCTTTTTCTATTTGCAAAAAACCATTCTCTCAAGAATTGTATATCGCTTTCATCATCTGAGCTAATATATATATGACACTTTCTAAAAGCCTCTTTCACAGAAGAAATAGTTTTATACATATCCCGAGTTGAACGAATTCCTACATATTTAATATTATTACAATTACATATATGTTCTTTAACTGCTTGTTGACGCTTTTTCTTTTCGCTTGTTTCAATCAACTCAACAACTAATCTTATTTCCGGAACAAAAGTCGATAAATTTACACCTATTGTTTCATCTGAATCAACAACTACTTTAAGGCCTTTACGATTAGCATAAAGCATAACAACAAGTTGATAAAAAATGTTTTGAAATTCTTGTTCACAACAACGGCATCTTTCATTATTTATTGTCCTTTCAAATATTCTTGCTCGCCACGAATGACCGGTTTCACATTTCCACCAGACAAATCTCATCGAATTACGAGTAATTTCCGTCGGAGAAACCTCTATATTTTTTTCATAGTCCCACTCTTCTAAAAGATGTGGATCCGTAGTTTTAAGATCATTAACACCAATACAAACAACTCTATCCGCACATACGGGACAAATTAAGCCTCTCACTCGGGATTTAATTACCGCCTTATATTCATATCCGCAAGTCTTACATTTCCACCAAACATTTTTTGTTGATTTTTCATTTATCATATCAGGTTTTAATGGATAATTTTTTTCAGACCATTCCTCAGCTATAGATGGGTGTGTAGTCTTAAAATCGTTAAATCCCTTTAGCAATTTTAAACCACTACAATATGGACATTTACTACCACCAGAACGTGTGGATATTAACGTTTCCCATTCATGGCCACAAGTTTTGCATTTCCACCAAGCTTTTTGGTTTTTAAATGCTGTAACTTGGTTAGGAAGAACCGGGAAGTTTCGTTCAGACCACTCGGCAGCAATGTTAGGGAACTTATTTTCAAGGTCATTAAAACCAGGTAAGACCGCATTATGCGAACAATATGGACATCCACTACCTTGCACTCTACTTTTAACTGAT
>JAZLAB010000076.1:0-32914 GCA_045612985.1 Faecousia sp. | reverse complement strand
ACCTTACCGGGTGCGCGCACCACAGAAGGATCTACAAATAAACTCTTAGGCATAAATCTGTACCTCCTTAATTACTTGGCAAGCAGTGTGGTGAAGTTCTCCAGATTCTGGCACAGTTCCTTCTGGAACCGAGCAGCAGGAGTTCCGTCCACAGCGCGGTGGTCATAAGTCAGGCTGAGGCCCATAGCCGGGTACACGGTAATGGAGCCGTCGGCAGCCTTGCGTACGCGATCAACAGTGCCGCAAACGCCCAGGATACCGGTCTGGGGAGGATTGATCACGGGAGTAAAGGACTCAACGCCCAGGTTGCCCAGGTTGGAGACAGTGAAGCTGCCGCCGGAGAGCTTGTCGGGGCTGATGTTGCCTTCGCGGCACTCTGCAGCCAGCTGCTTAACAGCCTTGGAGATCTCCAGCAGGCTCATCTGGTCAGCATTGAAGATAGTGGGAACCATCAGACCGCGAGGTGTGTCAACAGCAACGCCCAGGTTGACGTGCTTGACCAGACGGATGGAGTTGTCGTCCAGCATATTGGCATTCAGGTCGGGGTGGTTGAGCACAGTGCGGGAAACAGCATACAGAATGATGTCGCCCAGGGTAATGCCTGCATACTCGTCGCCGGCGGCCTTCAGCGCCTTGCGGTAGTTGAGGATCGCGGTGGCATCGAAGGAGGTGGTGTGGGTCAGCTGCGCCATAGTGGACAGAGAAGTTGTCATAGACTTGCTGATAGCGCGGCGGATACCGCTGAACTTCACATCCTCGTAAGCAGGACCGTCGCAGGCTGCCACAGTCTTGGCAGCGGGAACGCCCTGGTCGATGAGCTTCTGGACATCTCTTTCAATGATACGGCCTTCCGGACCGGTACCAACAGCCAGGGATGCATCCACGCCGGCAGCCTTTGCCAGCTTGGCAGCTCTGGGAGATACGGGAGCGCCGGGCACGATCTGTGCAGCAGGTGCAGCAGCTTCAGCAGCAGGTGCAGCAGCGGCAACAGGAGCAGCCTCTTCCACAACTGCGGGAGCAGTGCCGGGCTTCAGGCAGTCGGTGGGCTCGCCCTTAGGACCGACAGCGCAAACATTTTCCAGGCAGGGAACTTCGTCGCCCTCTTCAAAGAAGATCGCCAGCAGTTCGCCATCCTCGGTGGACTCGCACTCGAAGGAAGCCTTGTCAGTTTCGTAAGTAAACAGAACGTCGCCGATCTTGACCTGGTCACCAACCTGCTTGAGCCACTCGCCAATGATGCAGCTTTCCACAGTGATACCGGCCTTGGGCATAATAACAGCTCTTGCCTTGGTGTTGGCAGGTGCAGCAGCGGCAGCAGCAGGTGCAGCGGTGGCTGCAGCAGCGGGTGCCTCTTCCTGTGCAGCGGCGCTGCCGCCCTTCAGAGCGGAGCAATCCTCGCCGGGGTTACCGACGGCACAGACGTTCACCAGGCAGGGAACCTCGTCGCCTTCCTCGAAGAAGATCTCCAGCAGAGTACCCTCTGCAGTGGACTCGCATTCGAAGGAAGCCTTGTCAGTTTCATAAGTAAACAGTACATCGCCGACCTTAACAGGATCGCCGACTTTTTTCACCCACTCACCAATGATACAGCTCTCCACTGTAATACCGGCTTTGGGCATGATGACAGCATTTGCCATGATATATCCTCCTTGTTATGTTATAGCTTGTTAATTATAACTTATTCTAACAATCCAGTCAATATCTATTTTGGATTTTCTAAAGAAAAACCCGGAAAAACAAACAGTTTTTCCGGGTTTTGCCCTTAAAGCAAAATTACATTATTTTCTTTCGCCGCCTGGACAAAATTTTCCGGTGCCGGAGCGTCTGTGATCACATAATCCACATCCGAAAGATTGGCAAAGGTATAGGGCATCAAGCAGTTAAATTTCTCCTGTCCGCACATCACCACACTGGTCCGGGCCTTGCTGATAACCAAACGCTTTACCAGCATATCCCCTTCTGTGCCGCAGGTAAAGCCTGCGTCCACAGAGCAGCCGGACACGCCGATAAAAGCAAGATCGATGTTGATCTTTTCCAGCATTTCCAGGGTGTTTTGTCCGTATAATGCCAGATTTTTCCGGTTGATCGTGCCGCAGCACAAGGTTACCACCGGGTTGTGCAGACGGCACAGCTCTAACGCAATACTGGGGCCGGTGGTAAAAATATTCACATTGATGTCCGGCAAATTCTTCACCAAAGAGAGGTTTGTGGTGCTGGCATCCAAAAAGACAGCGGAATGGGGCTGGATCAGCTCCAACGCCTTTTTGGCCATTGCCATCTTACCTGCGTTGTTCTCCCGCATACGCACATTAAACTCCGGATCGCCGGTGAGTCGCACGGATTTTGCGCCGCCCCGGAACTTAATAATGCTGCCGCTTTTCTCCAGGACATCCAGATCCCGGTGGATGGTCATCAGCGTTACTTCCGGAAAAAGCTCCCGCAATTCCTTAATGGTTACAATATTCTTTTCCTCGATATATTCCCGTATCTGCTCCTGCCGAATGCTGTACATAGGGGCCTCCAAATGTTATCATTTTAACAAGATATAACAAATATAACATTTATAACATCTGTTTGTCAATACCTATTTTATGCATAAAAAAGCAGGGCAGATTTCTCTGCCCTGCTTTTAATTTATCCAATTACTTCTTTGCCAGCTCGGCGGTGTCCTGGGCGATCATCAGTTCCTCGTTGGTGGGAACGACCCAGACCTGCACCTTGGAGTCGGGAGTGGAGATCATCAGTTCCTTGCCGCGAGCCTTATTCAGCTCTGCGTCGATCTTAACGCCCATAAAGCCCAGATACTCACAAACTGCAGCACGGACAGCGCAGTCGTTTTCGCCAACACCGGCGGTGAAGGTCAGCACATCAATGCCGTTGAGGGCAGCGGCGTAAGCGCCAACATACTTGGCGACCTCGTAGCAGAACTTGTCGCGAGCCAGAGCGCAATCTTCGTTACCGTTCTTTGCGCCGTCTTCCAGATCACGGAAGTCGGAGGAAACACCGGACATTGCCAGCATACCGGACTTCTTGTTGAGCATATTCAGGCACTCGTCAACGCTCATATTGTACTTGTTGCAGATGAACTGCACAACAGCGGCGTCGATATCACCGGAGCGGGTACCCATAGGCACGCCGGCCAGAGGGGTCAGGCCCATAGTGGTGTCCTGGCACTTGCCGTCCTTAACAGCAGACATGGAAGAGCCGTTGCCCAGGTGGCAGTTGACCATCTTGAACTCGGTCTTGCCAACCAGCTGTGCGGTGCGCTTTGCCACATACTTGTGGGAAGTGCCGTGGAAGCCGTAACGACGGATGGAGTCGTTCTCATAGTACTCGGTGGGGATGGCATAACGGTATGCCTTGGGAGGCATAGTCATGTGGAAAGCGGTGTCAAACACAGCAACCTGGGGAGTGTTGGGCATAACCGCCTGGCAAGCCTCGATACCCATCAGGTTTGCAGGGTTGTGGAGAGGTCCGAGAGGAATGCACTTCTTGATAGCCTTGATAACCTCGTCGTTGATGACGCAGGAATCAAAGAATTCCATACCGCCGTGGAGCACACGGTGGCCAACAGCATCGATCTCGTCAACGGACTTGATCACGCCATGCTCTGCATCCTGCAGGATCTCCAGAGTAGCAGCAATGGCCTCGGAGTGGGTGGGCATAGGAATGTCCTTAACCACCTTGTTCTCGCCGACCTTGTGGTTCAGGCGGCCGTCAATGCCAATACGCTCGCACAGGCCCTTTGCAGAGACAACACCAGTCTCGGGGTCCATCAGCTGGTACTTAAGGCTGGAGCTGCCTGCGTTGATGATCAAAATGTTCATAGGTTTTTCCTCCTAAAATAATTTGATTTTCTTTCATTTTGTGATAAGATAACCATATGTAAACTTATTGTATAATAAATTCCAAAATTTCTCAACCCCTGAAATCGAAATTTTTACCGGAAAGGCGGGTTATTTTTGAAAATCACCGGAATTATATGTGAATACAACCCCCTGCATCTGGGACATAAAAAGCAAATAGACACCATCCGCGCGCTGCAAGGACCGGAAAACGGCATTGTCTGTCTGATGAGCGGCAACTTTGTGCAGCGGGGCGCGCCGGCGGTATTTGACAAAATGCGCCGGGCCAAGGCTGCCCTTTTAAGCGGCGCAGATTTGGTGCTGGAGCTGCCGGTTACCGCTGCGCTGGACTCGGCAGAGGGCTTTGCAAGCAAAGGTGTCAGCATTCTCGGTCCGTTTTGCAGCGATTTGTGCTTTGGCGCGGAAACAGAGGATCTTGACACTCTTATGGGCGCTGCAAAGGCGTTGCTCTCTCCCCGGTTTCCCGATGCCCTTCACGAGGCTTTGGAAACAGGCCTTTCCTTCCCTGCTGCACGGCAAAAGGCGCTGGAGGCAATGGGCATTGACGGACAAATTCTCACAAAGCCCAATAACATATTGGCGGTGGAGTACTGCAAAGCAATTCTGGCGCAAAACAGCAAAATGCAGCCACTTCCCATTTTGCGCCAGGGGGATTATCACGATACTGCTGTCGACCCGGAAAATCCCTCCGCCACCGCATTGCGGCAGCAGCTGGAAGCAGGCGGTGATTGGCAAGCCTATGTTCCGGCCCAGACCCGGGAGTGCTTTGCCGGCGCGACTTTACACACCACCAAAGCCGGTGAGCGGGCAATTCTTGCCAAGCTGCGGACAATGACAGAAGAGGACTTCGCTTCCCTCCCCTTTGGCTCGGAGGGTCTTTGGCGAAAGCTGATGCACGCCGCAAAGGAAAAAGCCACTTTGGAGGATATTCTAACCGCCACCAAGTCCAAGCGCTACACCCGCTCCCGTTTAGACCGGATGGTAATGTGTGCGTTTCTGGGAATTACCCAGCAGGATCTGGATGCGCCCATCCCTTATGTGCGGGTTTTGGCGCTGAACGAAAAAGGTCGGGAGATCTTAAAGCTGGCCCGGAAGACCGGCTGTTTTCCCAACATTGGGCAAAAGCAGGAGCACCCATACCAGCAACTGGAAAACCGCTGCAGCGACCTTTACGGTCTGTTTGCCACACAGGCACCGGAAGCACCGGGAGACCTGCGCAGAATTGTAAAAATTTAAGGGGGAATGTAGATTCCCCCTTTTCTTTTTCCCCATTTTATAGTAAAATACAAGCAGTATTTTTACAGGAGATCGGCTATGACAGAAATGGAAATTTTGCAAGGTGCTATCGGCGCCATTGTCTATCAAAACTATGACAATGGTTATGCAATTTTGCGCCTTCTTTGCCAGGATGGGCAAACTGCGACTGTCGTCGGCACGATCCCGATGCCCACGATGGGCGAGCGGCTGATGGTAACCGGAAAGTGGAAAAACCATCCCACCTACGGCCGCCAGTTTGAGGCGGAGTTTCTGGAGCGGCTGATGCCCCAGAGCGCCCAGGAAATTCAGAATTATCTGTCCGGGCGGATCATCAAGGGGATCGGCCCGCGAATGGCCGCAAAGATCGTTTCTCGTTTTGGAGAAGATACGCTGCGCGTTTTGGAGCGGGAGCCTCACCGTCTGGCAGAGGTTCCCGGCATTTCCGCTGCAAAGGCCGCACAAATGGGCGAAGCTTTCCGGCAGCAAATGGGCCTGCGACACATTATGGAGTTTTTTATGCTCCACCGGCTGCCTGCGGAGCTGGCGGTGAAAACCTACAAGCTTTACGGAGACAGCACCGTCGATATGCTTTATGACGATCCTTATCTATTGATGGACCAGGAGCTGGATGCGCCCTTTGGGGCTGTGGATCAGTTTGCCATAGAGCTGGGTGTCAGCGGCGATGATCCCCGGCGGGTAGAGGCCGGCGTTCTGTTTGAACTAAGGTATAACCTTTCTGCCGGACACAGCTTCCTGCCGGAGCAAAAGCTGGTCGATGCTACCGCAAACCTTTTGTCTGTGTCGGCAGATACGGTGATCGCTTGTTTGGAGCGGCTGCTTGGCTGCAACCGGCTGGCAAAAGAGCATCTGGCGGGCATTGATGTGATCTATCTTCCGGATCTTTATGATGCGGAGGTTTACTGCACCAAGCGGCTGATCGCCCTTGCAGACAAGGAATACAAAACGCCCTCCACGCTGGAAAAATTCCTGGCGCAGGTTGCCAAAAAAAGCGGCATTTCCTACTCCCAGCAGCAAATAGATGCCATTTCCCTTGCCAGCAGTTCCGGTCTTTTGATCATCACCGGTGGCCCCGGTACCGGCAAAACCACCATTTTAAACGGCATTTTGCAGCTTTACGACCAAATGGGTCTTAACTGTTTGCTGGCTGCGCCCACCGGCCGGGCTGCCAAGCGGCTGACAGAGGTTACCGGACAGGAGGCTTGCACCATCCACCGGCTTTTGGAGGCAGGCATTGACCGCCACACCGGCAAGCTGGTGTTTTGCCGGGATGCATCCAACCCACTGCAAACCGATGCGGTGATCGTGGACGAAATGTCTATGGTGGACATCTCACTGCTATACAGCCTGATGCAGGCGCTGCCGGAAAAATGCAGACTCATTCTTGTCGGTGATCCGGATCAGCTTCCTCCGGTAGGCCCAGGCTTTCCCTTAAGCGACATTCTCCGGAGCAATATGCTCCCCAGCATCCGGCTGACGGAGATCTTCCGGCAGGCCCAGGAAAGTCTGATCGTTATGAATGCCCACCGGGTCAACCAAGGACAAATGCCTGTGCTTACAGATGTGAAAAGCGATTTCTTCTTCCTGGGCGCTGGCTCGGAGGAAGCGGTTGCCCAGACCATCGTGGGTCTTTGCGCCACCAGACTGCCCAAAAATATGGGCATTCCTTCCGACCAGATCCAGGTGCTGACTCCCACGAAAAAGGGCATCGCCGGCACTGTAAATCTCAATAAGCTATTGCAGCAAAGTCTGAATCCTCCCTCCCCCGAAAAGAAGGAGCGCCCCTTTGGAGAGTTTATTTTCCGGGAGGGCGACCGGGTGATGCAAATTCGCAATAACTATGACATCCTCTGGACAAAAACCGACGGCAGCGCCGTTGGGGAAGGCATTTTCAACGGAGATGTGGGTACGATCCGGGAAATTAATCCTTCTTTGGAGCAGCTGACCGTAGTCTTTGATGATCGGGAGGCAGTTTATGAATTTGAGCAGCTGGGTGAGCTGGAGCTTGCCTACGCGATGACTGTGCATAAAAGCCAGGGCAGCGAATACCGGGCTGTGATTTTGGCTGCCTGGGGCGGCTCTGCCTATCTTCTTAACCGCAGCATTCTTTACACCGCCATCACCCGGGCCAGAGAACTGATGATCACTGTTGGCCGGGAGGAAACTGTCGCGGTGATGACCCAGAACGCCAAAGTAGGCCGCCGCTACACTGGGCTGAAGCTGCGTCTGCAAAACGGGGGAAAATAACGAATGCTTTCCTTTCTCTTTCCTCCAAAGTGTGTTTTGTGCAGAAAACTTTTAACAAGTAAAGAAACGGATCTATGCTGTAGCTGCCGGAAAAACACGCCGGAACTGCCCAACACAAAAAGATCCATTCCTTTTGTTGCACAATGGACAGCAATGTGGTATTATAAAGATACTGTTAGAAAAAGCATCCAGCGGTTTAAGTTTTATAACTGCAGAAGCAATGCTGTTTCCTACGGACGGCTGCTGTCTTTTAAGCTGCTGGAGAAATACCCGGAAGCGCCGGACCTGATCACTTGGGTTCCTATCTCCTCCCTGCGCCACTTTTCCAGAGGTTACGACCAAGCGGAGCTTTTGGCAAAGGCCATCGCAAAGGAGCTGGGTGTTCCGGTTGTATCTACCCTAAAGAAAATTCGCCACACGCGCCCCCAATCCACGATTTTGGATTCTGCCCAACGGCGAGCCAATGTTTTAGGCGCTTACCAAGTAAGAAATCCCAACGCGATCGCGGACAAACGGGTCTTGCTGGTGGATGATGTGATCACCACCGGCGCCACCGCATCGGAATGCGCAAAAATGCTAATGACCGGTGGCGCAGAGCAAGTTCTCTTTGCTGCCATCGCTGCCACATCTAATGATAAAAAAGCAGGTGAATAATATGCGTTTTAATTTTTCCTCTAATGACTTTGGTGTTGATTTGGGCACATCCAATGTACTCATCAACGCAGCGGACAAGGGCCTGGTGATTCGCGAGCCCTCTGTTGTGGCTGTGGACAGAAACACCGGAAAGGTGCTGCAGGTGGGCGCTGCCGCCCGGAATATGCTGGGCAGAACCCCCGGCAATGTGGTTGCTATGTACCCGCTGAAGGATGGCGTCGTATCTGACCACGAAATGACCGTTAAGATGCTGCAGATCCTGTTCCAGTCTGCTTCCAAGTCCTCTCTGTTCTCCCCCAAGCCCAGAGTCATCCTCAGCGTGCCCAGTGGCATTACCGAGATGGAAGAACGGGCTGTGATCAACGCCACCTTTGAGGCAGGCGCCCGCCGGGTTTACCTGATCGAAGAGCCTTTGGCCGCTGCGCTGGGCGCAGGTCTGGACATCAGCGGTCCCAATGGTCATATGGTCATCGACATTGGCGGCGGCACAACGGACATCGCCGTTTTGACCATGAATGATGTTGCCATCTCCTCCTCTATGAAGATGGCCGGCAACACCTTTGATGAAGCCATTGCCCGTTACATTCGCTCCAAGTACGGCGTGATCATTGGCCGGGTTACTGCTGAGGATATTAAGATCCAGATCGGCTGTGTTTCTCCCCGCCGGGAGGACATCAGCATGCTGGACAAGGGCAGAGAAGTGAAAACCGGAACACCCCGGGAGTTTTCCATTCTGTCCAGCGAGATCTACAATGTCCTGACCAGATATGCCCGGGCCATCGGCGACGAGGTCCTTTCTGTTTTGCAGGACACCTCTCCGGAGCTGGTGGGCGACATCGCCCAAAATGGCATCACCCTCACCGGTGGCAGCAGCCAGCTGGCAGGTATGGCCGAATATCTTACCAAGCACACCGGCATCAACTGCACCGTTGCAGACAACCCGGAATGCTGCGTAGCCTTTGGTTGTGGCAAGAGCCTTTCCTGGATCAACCATATGAACGAAGGCACCATCAACATTGCAAGAAAGCGCATTCTGCGTCAGGGATAAAGAAAAACCCGTGTCCAACCGGACACGGGTTTATATTGCGTAAAAAACATACCGCTCCGTTGGCAGAGCGGTATGTTTTGCTTTAAAAGGATAATCCTTCGTCCTCGTCTTCCAGGCTGAACTCCAGCAGCTCGCCGCACTCGGGGCAAGTGATAGAGCCTTCCTCCAGAGTTTCCTCATCGAAATCAATGATGTTGCCGCAGGCGCACTTTACTTCGTAAATGGTGGTTTCCTCATCACCGAAATCAAAGCCTTCCTCGTCATAGTCATCATCATCATCATCGAAATCGTCGTCGAAATCGTCGTAGTCGTCCTCATCCTCTTCGTCCAGGATGTAATCCTCGATGGCGTCCAGATCCTCTTCGATCTCGTCCAGCTCGTCAGAAATGGCGATGGTGGTCTCTTCCACCTCAGACAGGCGCTTGGTAACATCGCACAGCAGGTCCACGATGGAGGCGATCATCTTGCCCTCGGCCTTTTCCGTGTCCATTTCCAAGCCGTCCATATAGCCCTTCAGGTAGGCAGCCTTTTCAGAAAGTGTCATACTTTTCTCCTTATTTTGCACGGCCCAGATATTCACCGGTGGTGGTGTCGATCTGGATTCTCTCGCCCTCATTGATGAACAGAGGCACCTTCACCTCAGCGCCGGTCTCCAAAGTAGCGGGCTTGAGGGTGTTGGTAGCGGTGTTGCCGGCGAAGCCAGGCTCGGTAGCGGTAACCTCCAGCTCCACGAAGCGGGGAGGCTCAATGCCGCAGACGTTACCCTTGTAGCTCATAACGGTGCAGGTGTCGTTCTCCTTAACAAAGCGGAAGGAATCGTCCAAAGCGCTCTTGTCGATGGGCACCAGATCGTAGGTCTCGGAGTCCATAAAGTAGTACAGATCGCCGTCGCTGTAGGAGTACTCCATCTTCTTGCGCTCAATGTAAGCGGTGGGGTACTTGTCGTTGGGGTTGAAGGTAGTTTCCGTTACGCCGCCGGTGATCACGTTCTTCATCTTAACGCGAACGAAGGCTGCGCCCTTGCCGGGCTTAACGTGCTGGAACTCAACGATCTGCATAACCTTGCCATCCATATCGAAGGTAATGCCGTTTCTAAAATCACTAACTGAAATCATTGTCTTTTCCTCCTAAGAATACGCCCCAAGGGGGCAAAATTTACAAATTTTATCCCGTATATTTTAACCTAAAATATGTGCAATTGCAAGAGTAAATACGAATATTTTTACACAATAATCAAGTTCTTGGGGCTATGGGTAAGATTTTCGCAGCCATCTTCCTTGAAAACCACCAAATCTTCGATGCGAACACCGAATTTCCCCGGCAGATAGATGCCCGGCTCTGCGGAGCAGACCATATTCACCTGCATCGGTGTTTCGCCGCTGGGATTGCAGTTGGGCGCTTCGTGGACCTGCATACCGATGCTGTGTCCGTAGCCGTGGCCAAAAAACTCGCCGTAGCCCGCATCGGTGATCACCTTCCGGGCAGCGCCGTCCACCTGAGCACCGGTTACCCCGGCCTTTGTGGCAGCAATGCCTGCAAGCTGGGCCTGCAAAACAGTGTTATAAACCTTTTCCATTTCCTCTGTGGCATAGCCAACAGCAACGGTGCGGGTCATATCCGCGCAGTAGCCTTGATACAGCGCGCCAAAATCCATCGTAATGAAATCGCCTTCGCGGATCACACGGTCCCCTGCCACGCCGTGAGGCAGACTGGTGTTCGGGCCGGAGACCACAATGGGGTCAAAGGAAAGACCGTCGCCGCCGTTTTTGTACAGGCAGTAGATCAGCTCCGCCTGCAGCTGCTTTTCGGTCATACCGGGCTGAATCCGCCCCAGGACTTCTGTGAATGCCTGGTCGGTGATCTCCTGGGCCTTACGCATCCGCTCCAGCTCCCACTGCTGTTTCACTTCCCGGAACTTGTTGATCTGCTTACCCATTGGCACAAGCTTTGCCTTCAGATCCTTTTCAAGGCCGGTAAACTCTTCCACAGTCAGGTATTCTTCTTCAAAGCCCAGTGTTTCCACGCCAAACTCTGCGATGGCATCGTTGAGGAGCTTACTGTAGGGGTTGGCCCGGTTGGTCTCCACCACCTGAAAATTGTGGATGCCGTTCTGGGCAGACTCGATATAGCGGCTGTCGGTGAAATAGTAGCAGCCGGCTTTGGTAACGATGGCAAAGCCCTCGGCAATGTCAAACTCGGCAGCATAGTGGCGACTGTAGCGGCTGCTCAGCAGCAAACCGTCCACGCCGTTTCCCAGCAAAGAGCAGTACTTTTCCAAATTATTCATAGTCGATTCTCCTTTTTCTCGCGGCAAAAATAAATGGTTTTTCCAGTAAATGGCGTAATTTCAGCCAGAAATTATGATTGTTGATGGCCCGGACCAAAATCGTCTGCACACCGGCGCAGTTACCGCCCAGGGTGTCTGTGTAGATCTGATCCCCTACCAGCGCCGCCTGGGAAGATTTTAAGCCGTACTTTTTCAGACATTCCCGAATTCCCTTGGAAAAAGGCTTTGCCGCGTGGGTGATGCAGTCGATGCCATACTTCTTACAAAACAGCTGAACTCTGGGTTTGCGGCTGTTGGAAACCACACAAAGCGCGATGCTTGATGCCTGCATCATCTGCAGCCAATGGCAAAATTCCTTCGTAGGAACATCTGTGGTGTAAGGGACGATGGTGTTGTCAAAATCCAGCATCAGCAGAGAAATATTGCGTTTTTCCAGTAGCGCCGGGGTGATTTGTGTAACACGGTCCACAATCATATCCGGTAAAAGCAAACAGCACATATGCTCGCTCTCCAAATCATAGAATAATAACAATGATAGTATAACACGGGAGGCGGTGTTTGTCTATGTCCATAAACCTTTATCTGGCTATGACGGCGGCAGAATTTTCCAATCAAACGGCCTTGCCGCCAAAAATTGGTTGGATGGCCTGCCATTTTTCCTGCTACAGCTCAGGTCTTACTAATTTACCTGCCGATCTTCCCCCAGGCAGTATGGTGATCCTCAACGATTACACCCCGCCCCACGGGCACGATGCCGGAAAGATCGTCCAGCAGCTTACAGAGCTGGTCCAAAGACTTTCGGTGAGCAAGGTGCTGCTGGATTTTCAGCGCAGCGCCTGTGAAGAAACCTACAGCATTGCAAAAGCCCTTGTGCAGGCGCTAGGCTGCCCTGTGGGGGTATCTGACCTTTATGCCGAAGATTTATCCTGTCCTGTTTTTCTGCCGCCACCGCCCCTGCGCAGACCTTTGAAAGACTATCTTCTCCCCTGGCAGGGGCGGGAGATCTGGTTAGAGGCGGCAACGGCCCAGGAAATACTGACCCTCACAGAAAAGGGCTGCCAAATAGACACTTGCCAGGTGGCAGAGGATTTTGAGCCGAAATTCACAGAAAAGAAACTCCACTGTCAGTACTGCACACAAATCAAAGACGATTGCGTCATTTTTACCTTGCAGCGCAACCGGGATGATCTTGACCGCTTATTGCAGGAGGCGCAAGAGCTTGGTGTTACCACCTCTATTGGATTATATCAGCAATTAAAAGCACCCGGACAGTAGTCCGGGTGCTTTGTGTTATTTCCCGATTTCCCAGGGCTTATATTGCTCTGCCTTTTCATAGAGGCGCAGATAGCTTTGGTAGCGGGTTTTTTCAATTTCTCCCGCCTCCACCGCTGACCGCACGCAGCAGCCGGGCTCTGCCCGATGAGAGCAGTCGTGGAACTGGCACCTACCCAAGTAAGGCGCAAAATCCGGGAAGGCGTACTGGAGGTTTTCCTTCAGCAGTACATCCATCTGCTCTGTATCAAAGGAGGAAAAGCCCGGTGTGTCTGCCACATAGGTATTTTCTCCCAAGCAGAAAAGCTCCACATGCCGCGTTGTATGCCGTCCCCGGCCCAGCTTTTCAGAAACCTCGCCGGTGGCAAGGGAAAGCTCCGGGCAAAGGGCGTTGAGCATACTGCTTTTTCCAACGCCGGTATTGCCGGTAAAGGCGGTCAGTTTTCCTTTCAGAAGGTCGTGGAGCTGGTCCACACCTTCACCGGTCTGGGCGCTGGCCCGAATCACCGGAAAGCCTGCCTTTGTATAGATCCGCACCAAATCGGTGGCAGGATCCAGGTCGCATTTATTCACGCACACATACACCGGCACTTCCTGATCGCCGGCGATAGCCGCCACCCGGTCAATGAGAAAGGGCTCTGTTACAGGATTGGTGTTGGCCGCAAAGATCACCAATGCATCCACATTGGCCACTGCCGGACGGATGAAGCGGTTCTTTCGGGGTAACACCTTCTGGACCATACCTTTTCCGCCTTCTACGGATATTTCCACCATATCCCCGGTAAGGGGACTTTCTCCCGCCCGGCGCAGCGCGCCGCGACCGCGACAGGTGATCACAGCATTTTCCGTCTGCACCTCATAAAAGCCGCTTAAACTGCGGACAATTCGTCCTGTGGTCATTTGCATCAAAACGCCACCTGCTGCTCCCAGCCGTCCTCACCGATGATGACGCTGTAGGTTACGGTGCCGGTACCGGTCTGCTTTTCCAGCTCCACCGTTTCCTGTCCCTTGGGAACCTCACCGCTGAATACGATAGAGCCTTCCCGCTTGATGGTTACATAGCAGCTGCTGTTGGCAGTCATTCCCTTCAGGGAAATGGTAACGTTTTTCGTAATCACATTGACATTCGGTCCTAAAGAGACATGAAGCTGAATCAGTGAGGTTACATCCAGCTCATCGCCGGGTTTAATGTCTTTGCCGTTTACCTTCATTGCAATGACGGTATCCCGCTGCTCGGTGCTTGCCGCAGACACGATTTCGTAATTGTTAAAGCCGTCTTCCTTCAGCACTGCTACCGCGCTGTTAATGGACAGACCAACAAGATTCTTTATCTTCTCCAGATGCTGACCCTTGGAAATATAAAGGGTTACCTTCTGGCCGGTCTTAAGCTCCTCTTCGCTCTTGGGCTCTGTGCGGACAACATTACCTGCCGCCACTGTGGAGTCATAAATTTCCTCGACCACGATATCCAGCGCCAGATTCTGGTCTGTAAGGATCTTTTGCGCTACATCCTTTTTGCTTCCTACCACATCGGGCATAATGGATGTTTTGATCTCCATACCCTTGCTGACAAAGATCGTAACCGTCTGGCCCTCCAGCAGATCTGTTTCTGCCTCCGGCTCTGTGCGGATCACATTTCCGGCAGCAATGGTATCGTGATGCTCTTCTTCCACCAGGATCTGCAGATTCATTTCCAGATTGTCCAGAGCCTTCTCCGCCTGGGCCTGCTCCCACTCAATAATATCGGGCATAATGCCGGCCTTCAGCTCCTTGCCCATACTGATCACCACATAGATAGTGCCGTTTTTGTTCATCTGGGTGCCGGCAGCAGGCTCTTGCTCCAAAATCTGACCGGGCTTGGAATCGTGGTGGATCTCTTTGTCGATCTTCACCGTAACATCCGCGTATTCCGGAAGCTCTGAATAGATCTTGCCCACCAGATTGGGTACATCGATCTGTTCTGCCTTGTCATTGCCGCCACTAAACAGCACAACAAGGAAAATCACCACTGCCACCACCATAACTACAGAACAGGCAATGACGGCAATGGTTGCCACCTTGCTACGGTGTTCCTCCTCCTTGGAAGGCGTGCGCCGCCGTTCGGAGGGCTTGCCGCCGGGGGTTCTTCTTGCCGGGCGCTGACCCGGCTCCCGGGCCACCCGCTCTGCGGTGGTAGGCTTCTGGGTGTTGTCCAGTGTCAGCGGCTGCTTGGGCATATTGGTTACCGCATCGGTAGGCGGGGTATTGTAATCGAACAAAATGGCAGGGCTCTTCCGGAACTCATCCAGATCTGCCAGCATCTGGGTGGCAGAAGCATACCGCTGGGCAGGCTCGTGAGCCATTGCCTTCATAATGATCTGCTCCAGACCGCCGGGGATGTTGGGATTGAGTGTGGAGGGCATTGCTGCGCCGCCGTTGATGTGCTGAATGGCCACCGCCACGGGAGATTCTCCGTCATAGGGAGGCCGTCCGCTCATCATCTCATACATCACAGTACCCAAAGAGTAGATGTCCGAACGACTGTCTACGCGGCCGCCCTTTGCCTGCTCCGGGGATATGTAATGCACAGAGCCCAGCGCTTCCTTTGTAAGGGTGTTGCCCTTGGACATCATCCGGGCGATGCCAAAGTCCGTAACCTTTACCGCACCGTTTTTCAGCACCATTACATTGTGGGGCTTAATGTCCCGGTGAACGATTCCCCGGCTATGGGCGTGTTCCAAGGCTTTCGAGATCTGGATGGCAAAGTGGAGCGTTTCCTTCCAGTTAAGAACGCCCTTCTTCTCCATATACTGCTTGAGTGTGATGCCGTCGATCAGCTCCATAACGATGTAATCTGCCGTAACGGAAGTAGAAACATCGTAGATGGAAACGATGTTGGGATGGCTGAGCATCGCAACGGCCTGGCTTTCCGAATGGAAACGGCGGCGGAACTCCTCATCCTCCAGATAGTCGTCCTTCAATATCTTGATCGCTACCAGACGGTTGAGTCTGTGGCAGCGGGCTTTATATACAACAGCCATACCGCCGGTGCCGATGACCTCCAGGATCTCGTACCGGTTATCCAGCAGGCGTCCAATATACTTATCCATAATCTTAACTCCTTTCGCACCGGATCAAATTTGCACTAATACGCAGGTAACATTATCCGGCGCGCCGCGATTCTTTGCAATTTCCAGCAGCCGTTCGCAGCTGCTTTGCTTGTTCAGACCGTGTACCACCTCAAAAAGGATCTCCTGCTCGTCAACAGTGTTTGAAAGACCGTCTGTACACAGCAGCAAGCATTCGCCACTTTCCAATCTGCGGTGGAAAACATCGCACTGTACCACAGTTTCTGTGCCGATGGCCCGGGTGATCAGATTCTTTCCGGGATACCGTCTGGCCTGCTCCGGTGTGATCTCGCCCCGGGCAAGCATCATCTGCACCAAGGAGTGATCCTTTGTCAGCTGGCGGACGCCATCGTGGTTTATACTGTATGCCCGACTGTCGCCAACATTGACAATGCTGCAGAATTTCTTATGGATCAGCGCTGCCACCAGGGTCGTTCCCATACCGGTAAACTCCTCAAACTGCTGGCCCTGGTCATAGACCGTAAAATTTGCCAGCTTCACTGCCCCTTGCAGCATTTGGTCTACTGCATCCGGGTCCATATCCGGGCTCCAGGTTCGCTTGACCTCTTGCGCGAATACATCTGCCGCCAAAGTACTGGCAACATTGCCGGACTTTGCGCCACCCATACCGTCGCAGACGATGCACAGCAGCGTGTTTTTATCCAGCACTTCAAACTGATATGTATCCTGATTTTGTGTCCGGGTACAACCGGGGTCTGTTATGCCCCAATACTGCATAAAGCAACACTCCTTTCGCAGTATTATTGCTTGTTTTCCTTCTTATATTTCCGCCGCAGCTGTCCGCAGGAGGCATCGATATCGCTGCCTAAGGTGCGGCGCACCGTGGCGGGAATGCCACCGTCTTCCAGCAGTTTCTGGAACTGCTGCACCGCTTGACGGGGGCTGGGCTTCAAAGGACTTTCTTCCACGTGATTCAAAGGGATCAGATTCATATGGGTAGGCAGTCCTTTTAACCGTTTGAGTAGTATTTTCGCCGCCTCCGGTGTGTCATTGACACCGTCTATCATCGCATATTCAAAGGAAATGCGGCGGCCTGTCTTTTCGTAATAGCGCCGGCAGGCTGCGAGCAGCTCCTCCGAGGGATACGCCTTGTTCACCGGCATAATGGTATCGCGAATCTCGTCCGTGGGTGCGTGCAAAGAAATGGACAGCGTCAGCTGCAATTTCTTTTGGGCCAGCTTGTCGATCCCCGGCACAAGGCCGCAGGTGGAAAGACTGATGTGGCGCATAGAAATGTGCATTCCCTCCGGGCTGTTTACCAGCTCCAGAAAGCGCATCACATTGTCAAAATTGTCCAGGGGCTCGCCAATGCCCATCAAGACGATGTGGGAAATGGGAAGACCGGATTCGATCTGGGTAAACAGTACCTGATCCAGCATTTCAAAAGGCTCCAGTTTCCGCACCAGGCCACCCAGAGTGGAGGCGCAGAAGGCGCAGCCCATCCGGCAGCCTACCTCTGTGGAAATGCATACGGTATTGCCGTAATGATAGCGCATCAGCACCGTTTCCACACAGTTACCGTCGGAAAGCTCCCATAAGTATTTGATCGTGCCATCTTTTTTCGATTCCTGCTTGCGGACTACCTTCGGTATATGCAGAGGATATTTTTCTGCCAGCTGATCCCGCAGGGTCTTGGGCAGATTGGTCATTTCCTCGTAGCTGCGCACCCCGCTGTGTAGCCAGGTAAATACCTGTTTGCCCCGGAAGGCAGGCTGTCCCATATCTTTCATTACCTGTCCGATCTGGGCCAGGGTCATGGATTTAAGTTGGCTCATATTACTTCCTTCTCAAACGGCTGATAAAGAAGCCGTCTGTGTCATAGCAGCCCGGCACCAAGGCCAGCATACCGCTTTCGTTTTTGGGAAATACATCCGGCAGGTCCAGGGGCTCTAAACAAAAATCCCTGTTTTCCTGCAAAAAGGCTTCCACCACACCCTCATTTTCCTCTCGGACCAATGTGCAGGTAGAGTACATCAGCACGCCGCCGGTCTTTACATACCGGGCCTGGTTTTTCAGGATCGCCAGCTGCAGCTGGGGCAGCGTCTTCATTGTTTCCGGGTCTTTGTAGCGAATGTCCGGCTTCTTGCGGATAATGCCATAGCCGGAGCAAGGCACATCGGCGATCACCACATCCATTTTTCCATTCCAATCCGGTTGGTTTTTCGATGCGTCCTGCAAGGAGGCGGTCAGATTATCAATTCCCAGCCGCCAGGCGCCGGCTTCGATCAAAGATATCTTGTGAGGGTGAATATCGCAGGAAAAGAGCTTCCCCGCCCCATCCATTGCCGCTGCAAAGCTTTTGCCGCCGGGGGCAGCGCAGCAATCCAGCACCTGCGCCCCCTGTGGGATCTGTGCGCACAAAACACTTAAGCGGGCAGCTGCATCCTGCACATAAAAAAGTCCCTTTTGGAAAGCGTCCAGCCGCTCTAAGTTGCCTGCGCCTGTCAGCAAAAAACAGTTGGGAAGCCACCGGTGGGCTTCTGCAGTAATTCCTTCCTCGGTGAGAATCTGTTTTAGCTGCGCCTGCGTGGTTTTCAGAGTATTGACCTGCACCACTGTGGGTACTTGGTCATTATTTGCCTGCAGCATAGGCTCCAGCTTTTCCTTTCCCACATAGCCTTCCAGCAAATCGATCAGCTTCTGGGGGTGGGAATATTTGT
Source organism: Faecousia sp. (assembly GCA_045612985.1). Taxonomy (GTDB): domain Bacteria; phylum Bacillota; class Clostridia; order Oscillospirales; family Oscillospiraceae; genus Faecousia. Next base: position 14,477 of record JAZLAB010000076.1, on the reverse strand, counting down.
CGCATAGATTTTTCGGTGCTTGCAGCGTTCCTTTAGTGCGTACCGCATTTCGCAGCACTGCATTGACAAAGGATGCCGCCCGGGGATTTTTCCGGCAGTATTTCTTTGTTAAGGTTACAGACTCATTCACCGCCGCGTTGGCAGGGATTTTGTCCATTTCATAGATCTGGTATAAACCAAGCTGCAAAATATCGTGCACCACCGGGTGCAGATCCTTTATCTTTCCGGTAAGCAGCTGTTTCAGATAAAAGTCCAGCTTTGCCCGGTTTTGCAGCACACCGTAGCACAAATGCGCCGCCAGGGCTGCTTCTCTCCGGTCCAGCTTATCCCGGTGGGTGTATTCCTTCAAAATGCTGTTGGACCAGGCGCCGTTCTTCCGGCAGGCAATCAGCACATTGAGGGCCGTTTCTCTGGCGCCCATATCAGACCTCCAGAGGATGTCCCCGGAAATAATCCGGCGCAGCCATCCGTTTGCCACCTTCTGCCTGGAGTACCCGGATCTCTACTGCGCCCTCTGCGCAGGCGATCTGCAGGCCGGTCTTTGTCAGGCCCAGAATCGTTCCGGGAGCAGCGCCCGGCTTGCCGTCCACGATCACTGTGGAGTAAATCTTGAAACGGTTACCGCCGATCTGCGTGGTCGCCACCGGCCAGGGATTCATACCCCGAACATGGTTATGCACCTGCTGGGCGGTCTTGTTCCAATCGATAGGACACATAGTTTTGTCCAGCATCGGCGCGTAGGTGGCCAGGCTGTGGTCCTGGGCCGTTGCAACAACTGTATTATTTTCAATACTTTTAAGGGTTTGGCTTAACAGCTCCGCGCCCAAAACCGCTAAACGGTCCAAAAGCTCTCCGGCGGTCTCCTCCGGGCCAATGGGTGTCTTGGAAACGGCGATCATATCGCCCGCATCCATTTCCCGGCACAGATACATCGCCGTAACACCAGTTTCGGTAAGGCCGTCCAGCACCGCCCACTGATAAGGGGCAGAGCCACGGTAGCTGGGCAAAATACTGGCGTGGATGTTGATGCAGCCCTTTGCCGGGATATCCAGCACATTCTGGGGCAGGATTCGACCGTAAGCCACCACCGCCACCACATCTGGCTGCAGATCCTTAAGCGCTTGCACCGTTTCCGGTTCTTTAAAGTTTTCCGGCTGGTACACCGGGATCTCGTGGGCAAGCGCCACTTCCTTCACCGGAGAAAAAGCCAGCTTCATTCCCCGGTTTTTCGGCCGGTCCGGCTGCGTGTAGACGCCCACCACCTGAAAACCATCTGCAATTATTTTCTTCAAACAGGTAGCCGCAATGTCGGGCGTTCCCATAAAAACGACACGCATCCAAGTTCCTCCGTCAATTTAGTCCTCGAAGCCCAGCTCCTCATCGGTGAGGAACCGCTCCATTACTTCCGTGTAAATAATACCATCCAAATGGTCCAGCTCGTGGCAGAAGCACCGGGCGATCAGTTCCTCTCCCTCTGCCTCAAACCATTCTCCGTTCCGGTCCTGGGCCCGTACCTTTGCCCAGTAAGGGCGCTTTACAAGGCCGTATCGGCCGGGTACGCTCAGGCAGCCTTCTGCGCCCTCCTGCTCCCCGTCTGTTTCCACCAGGGTGGGATTGATCAGCTCCAGAATCTGCTCTCCGGTGTCCACCAAAACGACTCTGCGCAGAATTCCCACCTGCGGTGCAGCCAGACCGACTCCCTGGGAATCGATCAGGGTCTCCTTCATATCCGCAAGCAAGCTGTGCAGCCGTCCGTCAAATTTTTCCACCGGCTTGCAAACCTTATGCAAGGCAGGCTCTGCATCTGTTAATATTTTACGCAGTCCCATAACAAACCATCCTTTTAATCGTAACCGTTCACATCCACAAATGCGCTCACGCCCTTATTCTCCCGGTCCAGAGAGAACTGCCGCAGCAAGTGCGCCACCAGCAGCCGCAGGTCTTTATCCATATGTCCTTGCAGAGTCAGACGGTAACGGTAATTATAATTGATCTTCGGTACCGGGCAAGGGGCGGGCCCCAGTACGGTACATTGGTTTTTTTGATACTGTGGCTGCTGCAGACAGGAAAGCAAGCTATCCCGGAACTTCACAGCGCCACGCAAAAGCTTGCCTTCGTCTTCGCCGGTAAAGGTTACCGTTGCCAGGTCGCCAAAGGGCGGGCGCTTTTGCATTTTACGCATTTGAATTTCCAGCTCGTAAAAGCCTTCGTAGTCCTGCTGGGCAGCCAATGTAATGATCCGGTGCTGGGGTACCATCGTCTGGATCATTGCGTGGCCGGCGGTATCGCCCCGGCCTGCTCTGCCCACTACCTGTGTGAGCATATTAAAGGTCGTTTCCGCGGCGCGGTAATTGTCGGTATACAGACTTAAGTCCGCATCCAGCACACCCACCAGAGTTACATCCGGCAAATTCAGGCCCTTGGCCACCATCTGGGTGCCAAGGAGTACCGGAATCTTCTCCTGTTTGAATTTATCCAGTATCTTTTCGTGGGTGTTCACCGCGCTGACTGTGTCGGTGTCCATACGCTGGATCTTCATACCCGGGAAAACACTTTCCAGCTCCTGCTGCACCTTTTGGGTGCCGGTGCCTACCCGCTTCAGCGCGCCGCCGCACTTTTCGCAGCGATCGCTTGTCCGCTGGGAGTATCCGCAGTAGTGGCACATCAGCCGCTCGTTGGCGCTGTGATAGGTCAGCCTTGCGTTGCACCGGGGACATTCCGGAGACTCCCGGCAGTCCACACACACCAGCGCCCGGCTGTTGCCCCGCCGGTTGAGGAAGAGAACGGTCTGTTTCCCATTTTCACAGGTTTGACCAATAGCGTCCTGCAGCCGGTAGCTGACGGAAAGATCGTTGCCCATTTTCGGCTCTTGTCGCATATCCACGATCTCTACCTTCGGCAGCGGTTTTCCGTTATATCTTTCTTTGAGTGTATATAGCTGATAAATACCGGACTTGGCATAAAACATCGTTTCCACAGAGGGCGTGGCAGAGCCCAGCAGCACCAGCGCCTTTTCCTTTGCACCGCGCCACAACGCCACCTCTCTGGCATCGTAACGGGGGGCATTTTCCGATTTGTAGGAATGCTCCTGTTCCTCGTCCAGAATGATCAGCTTCAAATTTTTGCAGGGGGCAAACACCGCCGAGCGGGTGCCAACCACCACTCCGGCCTCACCGGAGCGGATCCGCTTCCACTGGTCATATCGCTCTGTGGCCGGCAGGCTGCTGTGCAGCACCGCCACCTGATTGCCAAAGTAGGCCGCCAGCAAGCCCAGCAGCTGGGGCGTCAAAGCGATTTCCGGCACCAAAAGCATTGCCTGCTGCCCGGCAGCCAGACATTTGCGGATCAAATGGATGTAAACCGAGGTCTTTCCGGAGCCGGTAACGCCGTAAAGCAGCGCCTTGCCCGGGTCTTCTCTCTCCAACTGGGCGCACAGACCGTCAAAAACCGTCTGCTGGGCATCGTTGAGGATCAGCTCTCCGCTGATTTGCGCCGGGCGGATCTCCCGGCAGCGGAGGATCGGTTTTTCCGTCAGCTCCAGATAGCCAAGTTCCGCCAAACGCTTGACGGTAGCCGGTTTTGCGCCGGTGTAATAGCAGATCTCCTTTACCGGCGCGCTGCCCACTGCGCAGATCAGCTCCAAAACCGCTCTTTGCATTGCAGCCGACTTAGGCCGGCTTACTGCATAGGCGTGGGCTGCCTCCGTAGGCACTGCCAGGGTGGCGATCTTTTCCGTTTTGTCATTTGTCCGCTGGGAAAAATCCTGTTGGACGGTGATCCACTTTTTCCGCAGAAGATACTTTACTGCCTTTTCAAAGGCCTCCGCATCCGCCACAGCGGAACGCAGGATCTCTCCGTCGCTGCAGCCGCCGCCATCTTGCAACAGCTGCAAAATCGTGGCTGCGCTCACATCCTTTGGCATTTTTTCCTGCCAGGACAGATCCTCTGTCAAGCAGTAGCTGTCTTTGGTCTGAAACCACAAACCTGCAGGCAGCATCGCCCGCACCGCTTCATAGAAGGTGCAAAAATACCGCTGCTGCAAAAACGCCGCCAAGCGCAGCATTTTGCCGGAGAGGACAGGCTCTTTGTCCAGCGCGCAGCTTACTGCTTTTAACGCGCCCTGCTCTCCTTCCTCCACAGCCAGCACAACACCTTCCGCAGCCCGGTTGCTTCTGCCAAAGGGAACCTGCACACGCATACCGGGCTTTAGCGGGATATTGTCCGGAATAAAGTAAGAGTAGGGCTTGTCAATGGCAAAGTTTGCTGCAGAAACAGCAATTTTAGCGATCATACAGCCCACTCCTTCCAATTATTTTGCGTACTCTTCCTTCAGGGATGCTGTCAGCTTGCCGTCAGCAACCTCGCGGATTGCCAGGGTTACCGGCTTTTCTGTCAGTTCTTCCTGGTTGGCCTCTGCCTCCTCGGCGATCTGTCTTGCCCGCTGGGCAACCACATTCACCAGAAGGTAACGGCTGTAAACATTTTTCAGCAAATCTGCTACAGGGGGGTAAAGCATAAGATATTTCCTCCAAATTCTTGGTTTATTCACCAATTTCTTTTTCGATGATATTTAGAATCTGCTTTGCGCAGGTATCTACCTGTTCATTTATAACTGTGTAGTTATACTGCCTGGACTGCTCCATCTCCCAGCGGACTCTGTCCATACGAAGACGGATCTGCTCCTCCGGGGTATCGCCCCGGCCACGCAGCCGGCGCTCCAGCTCCTCCAACGAGGGGGGCGCAATGAAAATCAGAACTGCTTCAGGCCAACGCTTGCGAACATTAAAGGCGCCGTTGGGCTCGATATCCAGCACAAGGCTGCCACACTGCAGTTTTTCCAGCTGATTTTTGGGTGTGCCGTAGTAGTTGCCCATATGGGCGTCATATTCCAAAAATGCATCCTCTTGGATCATCTGCTCAAAAGCTTTTTTGGAAACAAAGAAATAGCTCTGGCCGTCGACCTCACCGGGTCGGGGGGCGCGGGTCGTGGCAGAAACGGAAAAATGCAGGTCCTGCCGGGCCTTCATCACCTTTGCCAGCACCGTGCTTTTGCCCACACCGGAGGCGCCGGAAAACACAAACAACTTGCCGTTCATTCTTCCGCCTCCTTACCGGTCTGCTCCGACCAACGCTGTCCGATCACCTCGGTATTCAGCGCAGACAAGATCACGTGATCGGTATCCATCAAAATCACCGATTGGGTCTTTCGACCGTAGGACGCGTCTACCAGCATCGCCCGCTCCTTTGCTTCCTGCACCACCCGCTTGATGGGGGCGGAGTCCGGGTCGACCACCGCCAAAACGCGGTTTGCTGCCACCAAGCTTCCAAAACCAATGTTGATAAATTTCATAAGCGCCTCTTACTCAATGTTCTGGGTCTGCTCCCGAATCTTTTCCAGTTCTGCCTTCATATCCACCACGATCCGCGCCAGCTTCACATCTGTGCACTTGGAGCCGATGGTGTTGGTTTCCCGGTTCATCTCCTGGAGCAAAAAGTCCAGCTTTCTGCCCACCGCGCCGCTGCCGGAGAGCATTGTGTTCATCTGCTCCAGATGGCTACGCAGACGCACAGTTTCTTCATCCACAGCAACCTTGTCCGCAAAGATGGCAGCCTCTGTCAGAATACGGCTTTCGTCGATGGCCTTATCCTCCAGAACCTCCCGGAGCTTTGCTTCCAGTCTTGCCCGGTAGTCAGCAACGGTCTGACCGTTGCCCTGCTCCACCTGGGCGACCATTTCCAGAATGCTCTGGCCGCGGCTGCGCAGATCCCGATCCAATGCCTGTCCTTCCACAGTACGCATTGCATCATAGGCTTCCAGCGCTTTTCCTACCACAGACAGAAGGTCTGCAAGCAGCAGCTGCTCATCTACCTCCGGCTTTTCAATAACAAAAACCTCCGGCAGCCGGGACACAGTGGAAACGCTGATATCATCTGTAACGCCAAACTCAGAAACCATTTGACGCATAGCCGTCAGATAGCCCTGCAGCACCGGCGCATTCAAACTGACATTTGCCTCCTCGCCGCCTTCTGTGCGCAAGGAAATAAATACATCCACCTTACCTCTGGAAACAGCGCCCTTTACCGCCTGCTTCACCGTATCCTCTGCAAAGGAAAGAATACGGGGCAGACGCACGCTGCAATCCAGATAACGGTTATTGACAGAACGAATTTCTACTGTAAACTCTCTGCCGTTTACGGTTTCCACAGCCCGGCCATAGCCGGTCATACTTTTAATCAAGGTCATTATCCCCTTTTTGTAAGATTATCCATTCTCCTTCACTGTTGCGGAGACGGTATAGGTGCCAACCGCACCCACGCCGGAAACACTGCTGGTGATTTGCGCGTTAATCTTTACTGTTCCGGTCTTTGTGTCTGTAAAGTCGATCACCGCGGTAACATTGGAGGTTTTCAGCTTATCCACCTGGGCTTTCGTTCCGCGCATTTTAACTTCCAGCGCCTGGGTGATCATTTTCGCGCTCATTCCCTTCGGCACATTGACCAGGTTGAAGTTGGAAACCTTCAGGGTCTTGGTGGCAAGGTCCTTAAAACGGACCGTAACCGTTGCTTCCGTAACACCGGTCTCATTTTCCACGTCCTCAGGCAGCTTTATGGGGAATGTCAGCACAGAGTCTTTTGTCAGAGTGCTCAAGTCAATGCTTCCCAGCTCCAGTTCTTCAATCGCTGCCAGCTGGCTTTCACTGCCGGAAACACGGATTGTCTCGGGGGAGATCAAAATTTCTGTCGTGTTCTTTGTGGCGCCGCCGCCCTCAATAGTGGGCACTTTCAGCTTCAATTCCTTAATTCTTGCAATACGGATAGACACCATAATGTTTTCCACATTGGTGGTGATCAGCTTGGCATCCACCGCCTCCCCCTTCTGATTGCAAAGCGTATAGGCGTAGGCTTCGCCGATGCTCTCCGTACGATCGCTCAAGTCCACATCGATCCGCGCCGTGGTGATTTGATCCACTACAGATTTCGGTCCTGCAATTTCCACGGATTCAGCGCTAAGGACCTCGTTTTCCACATCCGCAATAAATTCTTCTGCCAACTCACCCTTGTAGCGAATTTCCACAGGAACGGATTTACTCAGTCTTTCCTCCACCTGGACGGTGATGGCTACCGGATTTTGGCTAAGCACAGAGATCGCGCCTGCAGCAACATCACCAGGGTAGGAGGTTGCAAACCGCAGGTTATGCGTGCCGGGGTCATAGATCCTGGAAAGATCTGCCGTCAGGGTAATGTTGGAGCTGCTGAGCTTGTCCAGATCAGAACGGTTGCCCTCCAGATGCAGGGAAACCGTGGGGATCTCCTGGGTGATGATCATAAGGCCTCTTTCCCGTAAAAGGGACTCGCCCTGGAAAACAATGGGAACATCGTTATAAACTCTGTCAGCATCGGTACTTACGACCGTAACCACATAGCCCCACAAAGCCAACGCAATTGCCAGAGAGCCAAGCGCTTTTAAGATTTTACGTTTCATCCCGCTCGTCCCCCTTTTCTTTTTTCTGCAGCTTTTGCTTCAGCTTAAGTACCAGGTTATCCTCCTGGGGTGCTTCCTCCGGGCAAAGCTCATTGGAAAGCAGACGCTCCAAGGTCTGGGGCGCCAAATGTCTTTTCAGCATACCGCCCACAGCCACGGAAATGGCGCCGGTCTCTTCGGAAACCACCACGACTACAGCATCGGAAACCTCGCTCATACCCACCGCAGCCCGGTGGCGTGTGCCCAGCTCTGCGCTGAGGCGGCTGGTATCAGATAGCGGAAGCACACAGCCGGCAGCTATAATCCGTCCGTCCCGAACGATCATCGCGCCATCGTGGAGCATTGCTTTGGGGAAGAAAACATTGCGGATCAGCTGCTCGGTTACCTGGGCATCGATGATCGTGCCGGTTTTGAAATATTCTTCCAGTCGGCTGTTGCGGGCAAATACGATCAGCGCACCCACCCGCTCACGGCTCATACTTTCACAGGCCTTGACCGTCTGAGAAATGACCAGCTGCATATCCTGTTCTTTTTTTCTGATGTTTAAAAATTCCTTGAGCTTAATGTTGCTCATATGATCGATCATACGCCGCAGCTCCGGCTGGAACAATACGACGATGGCGATCAATCCAACCGCCAGAAGTTGGTCCAAAATAAAATTCAGGGTGTTCAGCCGCAGTACATCCGTCAGCCAGGTAAGACCTAACACGATCACCACAACCCAAGCAATTCGTGCTGTTCCGGTGCTCCGGAAAATCGGCAGCAGTTTGTAAATCAAAAACGCGACAACAATCACATCCAGACAGTCTTGCCACTGCAGCGCAGGAAGATTTTCCAGTACAGATCGCAATGTATCCATAATCGCTTTCAACCCCTTTTTTACGGCATTTTTGTAAATCGGCATAACTAGCCTATTATCTATCCTATTATAGCGGATTGGCGCCTATATAGCAATAGTAATTCACAAAAATTTTATGATTTTCCCAGGGCTTTTATCAGCGCCAGGCTCTGTTTTCTGGCGGCATCATATCCAAAGCTGATGCGCACCGTTCCGGTGTCCAAAGTGCCTGCGCTTTCGTGGGCCAGCGGCGCGCAGTGCAGTCCTGCGCGCACCGCAATTCCCTTTGCTGCAAGCATTGCTGCCGTTTCTTCGCAATCTTCTTCCGACACAAAGGAAAGCACGCCGCTTTGATGCTCGCCGGAGAACACCCGAAAGCCCATTTTGTTAAGCGCAGCGGCGCAAAAATCCGCCTCCGCCTTTTCTCTTCGGGCAATGGCAGGAATGTCCGATTTCAGCAAGTATTCCAGCGCCGCATTTAAGCCGGCAATTCCCGGCACATTCAGTGTCCCGGCCTCCATCGCATCCGGCAGAAAATCCGGCATATTTTGATTTTTGGAGCTACTTCCGGTGCCGCCGTAAAGCAGCGGTTTGGGGAGACGGCTGCACAGCAATATTCCCGTCCCCTGTGGACCGAGAAGGCCTTTATGACCCGGCATCGCGATATAATCCGCGCCCAACCTTTGAAAATCGATGGGGATCGTTCCGGCGGATTGGGCCGCATCGATCACAAAGGGAACGCCATAGCGCCTGCAAAGCTGCGCCATCTGCTCTATGGGCAAAATATACCCAAACACATTGGAAGTCTGGGTAAACACCGCCGCATCCGCGCCCCGGCGCAGCGCCTTTTCAAATTCCCGGAGGGTATCTTCCCAATCAAAGAGCTTTCTGCCGGCAACCAGGATTTCCGCGCCCAGACCGTGCAGGGTGCGGGTAACCGCGTTGTGTTCAAAACCGGAGATCACCACCCGGCTGCCGGGTCTGACCAAGGTGGCAATGGCAATATTCAGTCCGTGGGTACAGTTGCCGGTAAACACCACCTGCTCCGGCTGGCAGGAAAAGAGCTTTGCCGCATTTTCCCGGCAGCGATAGACGACGTTGGCCGCCCGCATCGCAGCGCCGTAGCCACCCCGGCCCGGGTTGGCGCAGGTAAACATCGCGTTTCGCACCGCATCCGCTACCTCTAACGGCTTATGAAAGGAAGTAGCGCCGTTATCCAGATAGATCATAACGCCAGTTCCTCCACAGCGCCCTTGTCCCGGTAAAGATAGATCTTCCGAAAAGACACCCCACCGCTTCGCAACAGCTGGGCGCAGTGCATCGCGTCCTGAAATTTCACCCGCAAGCTATATCCGCAGCCCTGTTCCTCCATCCAACGGGGTGTACGCTGGACGCTGCACTCCAGCCCGGCGCGCCGCAGCATCGATTCTGCCCGTTGGGCAGGGGTTACCGAGCGAAAGGTAATCAAACAATATTTCATAAAAATAACCTCCCGGGCTAACCTATGCCCGGGAGGTCGAAATCGTGCGTTTTATGACGCTTTATTCTTCTAAAAGGCAAACTGCGTGGCAGGCCATACCGCTGCCGTCGCCGGTAAAGCCCAGGTGTTCCTCTGTGGTGGCCTTTACATTGACACGACCTGCATCAAGTTGCAGGCAGGCGGCAATGTTGCTGACCATTTGGGGAATGTAGTCCTTCAGCTTGGGTTTTTGGGCGATCATCGTTACATCGATATTGGAAATGCGATAGCCGGCTTTTGCAACTTTCTGCCCCACAATTTCCAGGAGTTTTCCCGAATCTGCCCCTTTATAGGCAGGATCGGTGTCCGGAAAGTGTTTACCGATATCTCCCAAAGCTGCCGCGCCCAAAAGGGCGTCCGATACTGCGTGAAGCAGCACATCCGCGTCGGAATGGCCCTCCAGGCCCAATTCGTAAGGAATGGTTACACCGCCTAAAATCAGCGCTCTGCCGGAAACCAGGCGGTGAACATCATAGCCGTGTCCTATTCTCATTTTTGTTCCTCCCATAACAGTTGGGCGATCGTTAGATCCATCGGTGTGGTTACCTTGATGTTGCGCTCATCGCCGGTAACGAGCTTTACGGTCATTCCCAGATTTTCCACCGCGCTGCAGTCGTCCGTTACAGGAGTGTTTTCCTGCTGGGCCTTTTTCAGCGCTGCCCGGAGTAGGTCCACATCGAAGACCTGGGGCGTCTGGATGGCACGCAATTTATCCCTGTCCGGGGTCTGCACCACGACGCCGCCCTTTGCCACCTTGATGGTGTCCTTCACCGCCACGCCGGGGGCCGCTGCGCTGTAGGTATTGGCGGCACGAACGGCCCTGTCAATTACCTGCCAGGTAATCAGTGGGCGGGCGCCATCGTGGATCGCCGCCAGCTGCGCTTTCCGGGAAAGAGCGCTCAAACCTGCCAAAACCGACACCTGCCGGGTGCTTCCGCCAACTGTAACAGCGCGCACCTTGGGAAAGGGCTTGCACAGCGCCTGGATGGCTTCCACCAGGTCCTCTCTGGTAACAATGACGATCTCCTTGATGGCATCGCACTGGGAAAAGGTCCGCACACTGTGCAGAATCATCGGCTCTCCGCCCAAAAGGGCCATCACTTTATCAATGCCGCCCATTCGGGAGGCAGTACCAGCCGCCACGATCACTGCGCCGCAGTGCTTCAGCGGCAACACTTTTCTGGCCTGCTTTGTAATGTTTTGAATCTTCATACAATTACAACTCCATTACGAGCTTTTTGAAATACTTTCCCCGCTCCATAAAGTTCTTAAACTGGTCAAAGGCCGCGCTGGCAGGACTCATCAGCACCACATCGCCTTCCTTTGCCACTTTAGCGGCCTGCGCAACAGCATCGGTAAAGTCTGCGCAGTCCACGATCTCCGGAAAACCGGGCTGATACCCGGGCGCGTTTTCCACCGCCGTGCGGATCTTGTTTCCGGTTGCGCCGTTGACAAAGAGGGTCTTTACACTTTTGCAAATCTCCGGACCAAGGACATCATAGGGAATGTGCTTGTCATAGCCACCGGCAATGAGTAACACCTTTTCCGGGAAGCTTTTCAGTCCTGCAATGGTGCGGCTGGGAGAGGATGCGATGGAGTCATTATAAAACCGCACGCCGTCTTTGATGCGCACCAGCTCGATCCGGTGCTCCACGCCCCCAAAGGTTTTGGCAACCTTGCAGATCGTCTCATCGGAGACCATACCTTCTACCGCCAAAATGGCAGCCATATAGTTTTCCACATTGTGTTCACCGGGAAGCAGAATATCCTTTTTGCTTAGCACCGGTGCGCCGTCCCGGCAGATCATATCCCCTTGCAGGCACACACCCTTTTCCAGCTTGCCCACTCTGGCAAACTGCCGGGTGCTGCCATTACCGACCAATTCCCTGGTGATAGCGTTATCGGCATTGACGATCAAAAGATCCTCTGGGGATTGATATTTGAAAATGTTCTTTTTTGCATCCACATACTCCTGCATATCCTTATGGACATCCAGGTGATTGGGGGCAAGGTTTGTAACCACAGCAATGTGGCTGCTTCTGGTCATATCCATCAGCTGGAAGGAGCTGAGCTCTACCACAGCAATATCATCCTTTGTCATCTGCTGGCACACCGGCAGCAAGGGCGTGCCGATATTGCCGCCCAACCAGACCTTCTTTCCCTCTGCTTTTAAAAGTTCAGAAATTAATGTAGTTGTTGTGGTTTTCCCGTCAGAGCCGGTTACTGCGATGATTTTGCAAGGGCAAAGTTCAAAAAACACCTGCATTTCGCTGGTGATCTTTGCGCCTTTTTGCCGCAGCTGTACCAGCGCAGGATTGTCCGGATGCATACCCGGTGTCCGGAATACCAGATCAGCAGATAAGTCCTCCAGATAACTGTCTCCTAAGCGCAGTGTGCAGCCGTCCTTTTCCAGCTGCAGCACTTCCTGGTCCGTCTTTTCTCTGGGTGTTCTGTCGCAGCCGGTTACGGTGCAGCCGTAGGACAGCAGCATCCGTACCAAGGGCCGGTTACTGACACCCAGACCCAGTACCGCGATCTGCTTGCCACGGAGCTTTTCAAAATATGCATCTACTTTTGTGGGCATTGCTGACGCCCTCCTTGCTTTTCTTCTTCCTTATAGTATATCCCCTAACAGAAGATTTTGCAAGACATTTGACATTCTGCGCCCCTTGCGGTACAATATTTTCGCGACCAGGTTGAACAGCCGCGGCTGGACCGCGAAAGCGTCCAGGTGAGGAAAGTCCGGGCTCCATAGGGCAAGGATAACAGGTAACGCCTGCCGGGGGCGACCCCAGGACAAGTGCAACAGAGATATACCGCTCCCCCTTAACGGGGGTCCCCATCAAAGCCCAGCGCAAGCGGGTTTGATGGGGAGAGGAAATTCCACATACAGTGTGACCTTTATCGCTTGTGATAAAGGGAGCGTTTGTATGTGTGAATTGACGATGCAAGGGTGAAAAGGTGGGGTAAGAGCCCACCCGGCCTATGGTAACATAGGTTTTACGATGTAAACTCTATCCGGAGCAACGCCGTGGAGAAGCATATAGGTTTGCCCGACCGCTTCGAGGAGGTGGCTTGATCCCGCGAGCGATCGCGGGGCTAGATAGATGGCTGTTAAAACAGAACCCGGCTTACAGACCTGCGTCGCAAAATAAAAATACTGTCCACAGTTTTCTGTGGACTTTTTTTAGGAGCTGTTATGATCGCCAATTATCACACCCACACCACCCGGTGCCGACACGCCCGGGGCGCAGAAAGAGAATACGTGGAAAATGCCATTGCCAGAGGGTTAAAAATCTTTGGTTTTTCCGATCACACGCCCCAGTATTTCCCCGGAAGCTATTACAGCAGTATGCGGATGTTTCCGGAGGAACTGGACGATTACTGTAACGATATCCGCGCTTTGCAGACAGAATTTGCCGAAAAAATTGAAATTCCCTTGGGTGTGGAAGCCGAGTATTATCCGGTTACCTGGAAGGAGCTTGTTCCCCGGCTGCAGGATGCAGGTGTAGAGTATATGATCCTTGGTCAGCACTGGGTCGGCAATGAAGAAAACGAGTCCTACTGCGGCGCACCCACAAAAGACGAAAAGTTCTTGCAACGTTACTGCGCCCAGACGATTTACGCTATGGAGACCGGCATATTCACCTATATAGCCCATCCGGACTTGATCCATTTCACCGGGTCCAAAGAATGCTATGTGTATCATATGCGAGAACTTTGCCGCAGTGCGAGGGACACCCAAACCCCTCTGGAGCTCAACTTGCTGGGTGTCCGGGAGAAGCGTCATTATCCCAACAAGACTTTCTGGCAGATCGCTGCCGAAGAAGGTTGCCCGGTAGTTCTGGGTATTGACGCACATACACCGGAATCCGTTTCCGAAATTTCCGCAGAAGCTGCAGCCATGTTTTTGGTGGAAGAATTCGGCCTAGACCTGCTGCAAACCGTTCCTATTAAACACATATAAAAAGCACCGTAAAAGGCTGAAAACGCGCCTTTTACGGTACTTTTTATGCAAAAATCCCCCGGCAAAAAGCCAGGGGATCCTTTTATTGATTTAAGTCGTTAATTAACCGAAGATCTCGGTAACAACGCCGGAACCGACGGTACGGCCACCCTCACGGATAGCGAAACGCAGGCCCTTCTCAATAGCGATGGGGGTGATCAGCTCAACATTCATAACAATGTTGTCGCCGGGCATGCACATCTCAACGCCCTCGGGCAGGGAGATGATACCGGTAACGTCAGTGGTACGGAAGTAGAACTGAGGACGATAGTTGTTGAAGAAAGGAGTATGACGGCCGCCTTCTTCCTTGGACAGGACGTAAACCTGGCCGGCAAACTTGGTCAGGGGGTTGATGGAACCGGGCTTGCAGAGAACCTGGCCGCGCTCGATTTCCTTCTTGTCAACGCCACGCAGCAGAGCACCGATGTTATCACCAGCTTCTGCGTAGTCCAGCAGCTTGTGGAACATTTCGATATCGGTAACAACAGTTTCCTTCTTCTCTTCCTGCAGACCGACGATCTCGATCTTGTCGTTCTTGTTGATCTGGCCACGCTCAACACGACCGGTAGCAACAGTACCACGGCCGGAGATGGTGAAGACGTCCTCAACGGGCATCAGGAAGGGCAGATCA
>JAZLAB010000075.1:0-2330 GCA_045612985.1 Faecousia sp. | reverse complement strand
GGACACCACTGAGGAAGAATTGGATCGCCTGGTGCAGGTGATCCGGGATGACATCATTCCCCGCTTCTGTCATTAACGCACAAACGCCTCCCTTTCGGGCAATGTCATTAAGTTAAGAAAAGCTGGATCTCACAGAAATGTGGGATCCAGCTTTTTTCGTAACAATTTTAGAAATAATGCTTGACAAACGAGGAAAAATGTGCGGCCTTTTTGCTAATTGCGATTAGCAAAAAGGCCTTTGTAATTAGAGGTAACCCCACCCTAAATTGCAAGGAGGCACATAAATGAAAACTACTGCAACATCAGTAAAACACAAATTGGATGCATCTATTTCTCAGCTCAGCGAGGTTTCCTGGATGTTTTCGAAGAAACCGGGAGTTTACTTTTCACGAGACAGGAAATTGCCGTTTTCAAAGGTTATTTCCTGCCTGCTTTCCATGGAGGGAGGTACTTTAACGTCAGAATTGCTAAAATACTTTGGTTGCTCTGCAGATATAGCATCTTCTTCCGCTTTCGTACAGCAAAGAAGTAAAATAAGCGATGAAGCCTTTCCTATGCTGTTCAAACTGTTTGTCAAGAAAACAGATTTTCCTAAGCTGTATAAGGGGCTGCGGCTGATAGCAGCAGATGGATCTGACATCCAGATCCCAACTAACCCAAATCATACGGACTCCTATTTTCCGGGAGTCAATGGACAGACAGCTTATAATATGCTTCATTTGGATGCTATGTATGATTTGCTTAGGAATACCTATATCGATGCATCCTTGGTTGGTCAGAGAAAAGTAAATGAGAGAAATACCCTTTGTTCTATGGTCGACCGTTCTTCTCTTAATAATGTTCTGCTGATTGCTGACAGAGGATACGAGGGGTTCAATCTTATGGCGCACATGCAGGAAAAGCGTTGGAACTTCCTCATTCGCGCACAGGATGTTTTGCATTCCAGAGGCATTGCTGCCGGATTAACACTGCCTGATAAGGACGAATTCGACCTGCCTATTAATCTGTCTTTAACGACTAAAGGCACCAACGAAGTCAAACGGTTGTGCAAGGACAGAAATAAGTACCGCTATATTCCTTCTACAGTATCTTTTGATTATCTTCCAAAGAAAAACCGTAAACACGATCCCACGATCTTTTATGAGCTGCATTTTCGTATTGCCCGTTTCAAAATTACCGAGGACACTTATGAAACCGTTATCACCAATCTGGATCCCTTTACGTTTCCTCCGGAAGAACTGAAAAAGCTCTATAATATGCGCTGGGGAATTGAAACCTCTTTTCGTCAAATCAAATATACTGTCGGCTTGCTCCACTTTCATGCAAAAAAGGTGGAGTACATATACCAGGAAGTCTTTGCCAAACTGATCATGTACAACTTTACTGAGTTGATTACCTCGCCCGTAATCATCCAGAAAGCAGACTGTAAGTACGCTTATGAAGCAAACTTTTCAGCTGCGGTACATGTTTGTAGACAATTCTTTCTTGGTAATGTATCTCCACCAGATGTTGAAGCTCTCATTCGCAGGCATATTTCTCCCATTCGCCCCGGCAGAAGCAGGCCTCGCAAAATGACCGTTAAGCACGCGGTTAGCTTCACCTATAGAGTAGCATAAATTGCGTGCTTTGGATAGCTTTTTTAAAGCGGATTCCACAATCCGCTTTCTTGTCATGCCCAAATTGCAAAAAAGAGTATCCAAAACAGACTTCTGTCTTGGATACTCTCATTTTTCTTTTGTTTGCCCTCAAGGCTATGCCACTAACTTAATGACATTGGCCCTTTGGCGGGATTTTTATTATTATGACAGATTATCCAAACACCTCAAAGGCGGCGATGGCCCGGAACATTTCTTCCTCAAAACCGTCCCGGCCGTAGGCATCCAGGAAACGGTCACGGAAGGCATCGGTTTTGAGATTGAACTGCAGCGTCCATGCGCCCCAGAACAGGTCGATGTGCCTGTCGCCGATGCCGCCGCTGTCCAGATCGATAAAGCCGCTGAAGCGCCAATCCTCCAGCAAAATGTTGGGCAGGCAGTAGTCGCCGTGGATCAGGGTGTCGCTTTTGAGGCAGGGCGCAAATTCCCGCATCACGGCGAAGGCTTCCTCCGGGCTGCGGTAGCCCCAGTTATCCGGGAACAGGTCTTCTTCGTAAATTTGCTGGGACAGGGATTTTTCGGCGATCGCCAGATAGCGCTCCGTGCGGTTGATGGGGCAGCCGGAGGGGTCCACGCTGTGCAGCATACGTAAAGCCTCTGCAGTAATGTCGCACAGGCGCTTTGGATTCTCCAGATACATAGGGGAAATGCAATCCTCTCCGGGAACCCGGGTGG
>JAZLAB010000074.1:0-2708 GCA_045612985.1 Faecousia sp. | reverse complement strand
TAACGGTATCAATGCAACTGTTCAATCGGTAGTTCAGTTCGCTGCACCGGCCATTGCAGGCAGTATTCTCACATGGGGCAGCTTCCGTGGCGCGCTGATGGTGGATGTAGTAACCGCTATGGTAGGTATTGGCCTGCTGGGAGCGATTGCCATCCCCTTTGAAAGAAAAGCGGAAACCGCGCCGGTTTTTGCTGAGATGCAGGAGGGAATTCGTTACGCTGTCAAGGAGCGTTTTCTCGGGAAACTGATTATGCTTTTTGGTCTGTTCATTTTCCTGTGTGTTCCCGCAGGATTTCTCGCAACGCTGTTTGTCAGCCGTTATTATGGGGATACCTATTTCCATATGACACTGGTAGAAGTCATCGGCTTTTTGGGTATGATGGCAGGCGGCTTGCTGATCGGTACTTGGGGTGGATTCAAACGACATACCAAGACGTTCCTGGTAGGAATGATGGTCTTTGGATTGCTGGCTATCCTCATGGGAGTGATAAACAGCTTTTATGTGTATCTGGCACTGATGGCCGTTTACGGAGTTGCGCTGACCACGGTGCAGACAGCTTCCACCACACTGTTGCAGGAGAACAGCACACCGGAAATGGCAGGACGGATATTCGGCTTGTACGGTGCGGCTTATTCCAGCTTCCTGCCCATCGGCATGGTCGTATTCGGTCTGCTGGCAGACAGAACATCCATGCGATTGTTGATGGCGGTATCCGGCGGCATGTTGATCTTGATGGCGGCTGTGATGTTTCTGAACAAAACCTTTTATTGGCATGACAGCGAAAGTTGATACATAGTCATTCTTCCGTAGTCAGATAAACGTAAAATTAGCCTCTGAGAAGTCGAGAGATTTCTCAGAGGCTTTCTCTTATTTATGCACGCTTACGGAAGCATAGATCATCACGAGTCCGGCACTAATGAGTGCACCTCCGATGATATCGGATAACCAATGCACGCCTGACAGGAGCCTGCCGATCACCATAAATGCGGTGAATAAGGCAATCGCAATCAGCACCCACCGTCTGAACACACGGTTTTTGATACGGGCGCGCAGCTGCAGCATTGCCGTGGGCATCACGCACATAACCAGCATAGTCGTGGAGGACGGATAAGAAGCTTCCAGATAACCGTCAATGAGCGTGGGTCTGTAATTGATAACGACCGCTTCAAAGAAGATGTATGCCGCCAGCACGACGACGTAAAAGCCGCCAAGCGCCAACAAGCTTCGATCCACTTTCAAAAGACTTTTTCTTTTAATCCACTGTGCAAGACCAAGCACGGCAAAGCCAAATGCTACACCGATGGGTATAAGACCGAGCCAATCGGTGATCGTGTACAAGGGGATATTCACACCTATGCGTTCGTGAATATATCCATTCAACGTAGCAAAACCTACACTTGACCCATTGGGACCGATTGCACGAACGTCAACAAAACTCACAAGGACAGTCCATAATACAAATGCTGCAAGAAAGCCCGCCCCAATTAGAAACTTCTTTTTGTCTGCATTTTTCATAGTTTTTACCTTCCTTTTGTGTATTGGCAAATACAGCATAAAGGAAGGTATCCGCAGAGGCAAGAAACGGCTCGTCACAACCATGGTACGTTTCGTATCATCGGCGTTTTATGAGGATGAAAACCTTGATTGCTAATAATACAAATGCAAACACGGCGGCATAGGGTTGGGAGCTGACCACAAAGAGCAGCACCGCTGCCATACCCAGCAGCAAGGAAAGATTCGTTTTGCTTTTCAGCCAAACGGTCTTTTGGCAGTTTTGCAATGCAAAGGCAAGAACGCCCACAAAAAATGTGACCGTCACAACCGCAAAATATGCCGTCTTCAAATAAAGCTGAATGCCATCAAGCTTGATAAGGGAAACGCTTTGAATCACACCTGACCTATTCTCGGCAAAGAACGGCAGAAAAAGAAGCATAGCAACACTCAAATCCAGCAGGGCGTAAACGAAATCCTTAAAGCGGGTTTCTTTTTGCCTGCTGTCTTCCTCGGCGATTGTGAGCAGTTCGTCGGATGAGAGAAGCTCATCGATGGATACCGAAAAGAATTTTGAAATTGCTTTTAATGCATCTATGTTGGGGTAGCCCCTGTTCGATTCCCATTTTGAGATTGCTGTTCGCGTAACGTAGAGCTTTTCCGCAAGCTCTTCTTGCGTGAAACCGTTATCGGCTCTCAACTTTTTCAATTTTTCGCCCAAGGTCATAATGGTTCCTCCTTGCTTTTGTGATACCATTATAACGCCAAAGCCCGATCAAGTCACGACACGATCCGTCACATCAGCGTTTCTTATAGATCACAAGCTCGGGGTTTGCGCCGTCCTGCTCGTAGGTACAGATGAGGACATATGTGATACAGCTATTGTATCATTGGGTTTATTGCTTTACAAGCAACCCGCTGTTGCTGTCAGTTCGACATATTGGAGTTTACCTTTCAGCATCTATCAACACCGCTCTGCACGGTGAACCATCTGCACCCGCCAAATTCAGCGGAGCAGCATTTAAGAAATAGATACCCTCGGACACCTCTGCCAAACGAATCCCCTCAAGCAAGATAACATCAGCAGACAGTAGTGCAAGATGTACCGCCATTGGCGCGTTTTGCGGTCCGACCGACTGAGGCTCGTTTCCGAGAAGTAAGATATTTGAAGAGGCAAATACCTTTGCCGCCTCTAAAGATATCTCGACATCTCCTT
>JAZLAB010000073.1:0-10142 GCA_045612985.1 Faecousia sp. | reverse complement strand
TCAAAGAAAGCCAGACCATGTTCTATTTGGCGTGCTTATGCGACAAACCGTCCCTCGGTCTTGCCCCGCACTTACAGTATAGCATAAAAAGGGTTCATTGGGCGTGTGTGCGGCATCGCAGCATGGTTGTTCTGTGTGTTCCGCCGGCAAATGAGCAATTACAAAGGGGGCAGGGGAGCAATTCCCTTGCCCCCAACTTTTCGGCAATACGACCCTGTGCTACGTATAAAGGTACTTTGTGAGTATAAAAAATCAACAAAATGAAGAAATTAAGCCAATATGTTATAAATAATAGAACTTTCATATAAAAATGTTGCTTTTTCATATATCTTTATGTATAATGTTCGTTGGTTGCGTTGCAACAGAAAAGACAATGAAAGAAGGATTATTATGAAAGCCTTAATTCTGAATTCCGGTATGGGTCGCAGAATGGGTGCGCTCACAGATGAGCATCCCAAGTGTATGACCTCTATTTCCAAAAGTGAAACGATTTTGTCCAGACAGCTGCGCCAGATCGCTGCTGCCGGCATTACTGAGGTGGTTATGACCACCGGATATTTTGACGAAGTGCTGGTGGACTACTGTAACTCTCTGAAGCTGCCCCTGACCTACCGGTTTGTCAAGAATCCCATTTATGATAAGACCAACTATATTTACTCCATTTACTGTGCCAAGGAATTTTTAAACGACGACATCGTAATGATGCACGGCGACCTGGTTTTCGAGAACTCTGTTTTTGAAGATGTTTTGGAAAAGGAAGAAAGCTGTGTAACCGTCAGCTCAACATTGGAGCTTCCGGAAAAGGATTTCAAGGCCATTGTGCGCGATGGCAAGGTTACAAAGGTGGGCATCGAGTTTTTTGACAGCGCCATGGCTTGCCAGCCTCTTTACAAGCTGAAGAGGGAAGATTGGCGGGTATGGCTGGATCATATTGTTGCCTTCTGCGAAAGCGACAGACGGACCTGCTATGCAGAAAATGCCCTCAATGAGATTTCCCAGAACTGCAACATTTTGCCCCTGGATGTGCAGGAGCGGTTGTGCGCGGAGATCGATACTCCCGAGGATCTGGCGGTGGTCAGCGGGAAGGTTCGGGAGGTAGACAACAGAACGGTTTATATGTGTTTCTCCACCGATATGATCCACAGCGGTCATATCGCCATTATCCGCAAGGCAGAAAAGCTGGGCAAGCTGATTATCGGTGTTTTGTCTGATGCAGGTGTGGCCAGCTACAAGCGGGTACCGCTGATTCCTTACGAGGAAAGAAAGTCCGTCTTTGAAAACATCAGCGGTGTCTACAAGGTGGTGGAGCAGAAGGATTTGAGCTACGCGGAAAACATTCGCTTACTAAAGCCCACCTATGTTGTCCATGGCGACGACTGGCGGACCGGCTTCCAAAAGGCTATCCGGGACGAGGTGGTAAGCCTTTTGGCAGAGTACGGCGGACAGCTTGTGGAGTATCCCTATGCCAAAAATGACAAGTATGAGGAGCTGGACAAGCGGGCAAGACTGCAGTTGGGCACGCCGGATGTGAGGAGAGCTATGCTCAAACGGTTGATCGATATGAAGGGCTGCGTCAGCGTATTGGAGGCCCATAGTGGCATCACCGGCCTGATCGCGGAAAAGACTGCGATCTATAAAGATGGAAAGACCCGCCAGTTTGATGCGATGTGGGTTTCCAGCCTTTGCGACTCTACCGCCAAGGGCAAGCCGGATATCGAGTTGGTGGATATGACCTCCCGGTTCAGAACCATCGACGACATTATGGAGGTTACCACCAAGCCCATTATCTTTGACGGAGATACCGGCGGATTGACGGAGCATTTTGTCTACACCGTCAGAAGTCTGGAGCGTATGGGCGTTTCTATGATCATTATCGAGGATAAGACGGGTCTTAAAAAGAACTCTCTGTTCGGCACAGAGGTGCAGCAGACCCAGGATTCCATCGAGAATTTCTGCGAAAAGATCAAGGCAGGTAAGGCCGCCCAAAAGACCAAGGACTTTATGATCTGCGCCAGAATTGAAAGCTTGATTCTGGAGCGGGGTATGGAAGATGCGCTGGAGCGTGCCTTCGCTTTCTCTGAGGCGGGTGCCGATGCCATTATGATCCACTCCCGGAAGAAGGACCCGGCAGAGATCTTTGAGTTTGTGGAAAAATTCCGCGCCCAAAACACCGTTACCCCCATTGTGGTTGTGCCTACTTCCTTCAATATGGTTACCGAGGAAGAATTTAAGGCTCGAGGTGTCAATGTGGTTATTTACGCCAACCAGCTGACCAGAAGTGGCTTCCCGGCTATGCAGAAGGTGGCTCAGACTATTTTGGAGAACAGCCGGGCCAAGGAAGCGGACGATATGTGTATGAGCATTAAGGAAATCATCAACCTGATTCCGGAGGAATAACTGTGCAGAAGATTATAGGCGGATACGGCAGCGCCGGGCAGATGCAATCTGTTTTGGAAAGCTTGCAGTGCCGGAAATTTATGCTTGTGTGCGGCGGCAGCTTTGACCATTCCGGACTGAAGGGCGTGTTTGAAGGGTTGGATGTGCCCTATGTGCGGTTTTCTGACTTTTCCCCGAACCCCCAATATGCGCAGGTGGAAAAGGGCGTAGCGCTTTTTAACAGGGAAAACTGCGATGCGTTGGTGGCTGTCGGTGGCGGCAGCGCATTGGATGTTGCCAAGTGCATCAAGCTGTTTTGTAAAATGCAGCCGGGAGAAAATTATCTGCAGCAGGAATATCTGGATTCCCGTATTCCCCTGGTGGCCATTCCTACCACCGCCGGTACCGGCAGTGAGTCTACCCGGTTTGCAGTGATTTACTATCAAGGGGCAAAGCAGTCTGTGGCCCACGACAGCATTTTACCGGATGTGGCGATTCTGGATCCGGTGGTGTTAAAAACACTGCCGCTGTATCAGAAGAAATGTACGATGCTGGATGCGCTGTGTCAGGCGGTGGAGTCCTGGTGGTCTGTAAATTCCACAGACCAAAGCAAGGAATATGCGAAAAAGGCGATCTCCCTGCTTTTGGGAAATTATGAGGCATTTTTCTCTGAAAATGACCAAAAAGCTGCGGAAAAAGTGCTGGAAGGTGCGAATTTCGCCGGAAGAGCCATCAACATTACCCAGACCACGGCCGCTCACGCAATGAGCTATAAAATGACCTCTCTGTTTGACATTCCCCACGGTCATGCGGTGGCCATTGGCCTGCCGGTGATTTTCGATTATATGATTGACCACCCGGAAAACTGCATTGACAGCCGGGGACAGGCATATCTGGAAAAGACTTTTTTGGAGATTGCCGAAAGCTTTGGACAGAAAACACCGAAGGCTGCGGTAGCTTATTTTAACGATCTCCTTACCCAGCTGGAAATCCAAAGACCAAACATTGCTCCGGAGCAGCTTGCGGTTTTGGCATCTTCCGTCAATCCCACCCGGCTGAAAAACAATCCGGTACAGCTTACAGAGCAGACCATTTACCGTTTGTATGAGAAAATAGGAGGAAACATAAGTGAAGCTTGATTTTCTGAAACGATTTGAATTTTTTACAGGTGTGCCGGACTCCCTTCTGCGGCCACTGTGTGATTATTTGATGCAAAACTACGGCGTAGGAGAAAAGCACATCATTGCTCCCAATGAAGGTAGCGCCACTGCATTGGCGGCGGGTTACCATTTGGCCACCGGAAAGGTGCCGGTGGTGTATATGCAAAACAGCGGCCAGGGAAATGTGGTAAATCCGGTGGCATCGTTGATGAATGATAAGGTTTACGGTATTCCCTGTCTGTTCGTTGTAGGCTGGCGGGGTGAGCCGGGTGTTCACGACGAGCCCCAGCATATCTATCAGGGCGAGGTTACTCTGAAGCTGCTGGAGGATATGGATATTGCCTATTTTGTCATTGAAAAGACGACTACTGAGGAAGCTCTCAACACCCAGCTGGAAGCGTGGAAAGCTCTTTGGGCAAAGGGCAAGCAGACCGCTTTGGTAGTCAAAAAAGGCGCGCTGGAAAACCCGGAAAAGGTGCGCTACGCCAACGAGTACCAAATGGGCCGGGAGGACATTGTCCGGCACATTGTGGGCTTCACCGGTGAGGACCCCATCATATCCACCACCGGTAAGGCATCCCGGGAGTTGTTCGAGATTCGGGAGGCTCTGGGACAGGACCACAGCCGGGATTTTTTGACGGTAGGCTCTATGGGACACAGCAGCTCCATTGCTTTGGAAATTGCTCTTTGCAAAAAGGACAGAAAGATTTGGTGTATCGATGGCGATGGCGCGGTGCTGATGCATATGGGCGCGATGGCTCTGGTAGGTGCAAATAAGCCGGGCAATCTGGTCCACATCGTCATCAACAACGGCGCTCACGAAACCGTCGGTGGCCTGCCCACGGTAGCCGAGCGAATCGACCTGGTACAGATCGCTCTGGGCTGTGGTTATCCGAAAGCGGTAAGCGTTGACAATTTTGCCGATTTGGACAGCGCATTGCAGAAAGCAAAGGAAGCTGACTATCTGACCTTTATTGAAGTGAAATCCTCCATCGGCGCAAGAGCCGATCTGGGCAGACCTACCACCACCGCCAAGGAAAACAAAGAAAACTTTATGAAGGCTTTGTAAAAAGTTCCCCCTCTGCATAATAAGCAGAGGGGGATTGCCTTGGGCCTACCAGTCAAAGCAACCCCAGGCTGTCATAGACAACCTGGGGGTATTTATGTTAAATTACTTTTTCTTGGGTGCTTTGATCTTGTTGAGCTTGGCGTTCAGGTCCAGGAGCTGCTCCTTGGTGAACTTTACGTCCATCATACCACCCATCAGGGTGAACAGACGCAGAACGGTAAAGCCGTTCATCATGCTCATCATATCCGCATTGATCTCAAAGCCCATGGCTTCCATCTTGGGCTCTTCGCCGCCCTTGCCCTTCTTGCCGCCCATCATCTTGGCAAACATACCCATAAACAGCAGCTTGCCCTGGACAGTGGAGATGACATCACCCATCTTGTCGTTGAGGGACAGATAGCCTTCCTTGGTCTCGATATCGAACCAGTTGAGGATCGCGCCCTTTTCCACCAGACGGTAGCTTTCGTTAAAGGTGTCCACCTTACGGATGATGCTGCTATCGGTGTAATCACCGGCCATAGCCACCAGCTTGGTTTCTCCTGCATTGGGAACATCAAAGTAGAAGAAGTGGTCAGCAGCGGCCTTCTTGCCCAGAGATACGCCATTAGCGAACAGCTCAACCTCCGGCAGGTTGGAGTAGACAGTTACCTTGGTGGTATCCTCTACCCGGTCAACATACCGCTTGCCGCACAGATGTACGAAAGGCTCGTCGGACAGCCATGCCTTGTAAGCGTAGAAGGAATCCTTCTTGTACTTACGGTCGAAGGTTACCAGACCCTTGTGGTTCTGGCCGTTTTCGCCGCCCTCGTTACGGGCATCGGCACCGAAGTCGAACATATTCCACACGTGGGTCGCCCACATATATTTGCGGGTGAACAGCTGCTTGATCAGCTCTTCGTGGTAGTATGCCTGATATTCCTCGGTGTAGTCGCCCTGACGGGGATCGGAGGTGTGCCAGTTCAGCGCCTCACAGCCGTACTCGGAGCAGCCGATGGGAATGGAGGGATGCATCTTGTGGAACTTGTCAAACCAGGGACCATTCATAGCGGTGTCGCCACCGTACCAGCCGAAGTAATGGTTGTAGGAAACCACATCGGGGATCTGCAGGTAAGGATCTTCCATCTTGCACATAGAAACGGCAGCGATGGTGGTCAGTCTGGTCTTGTCCATTTCGTGGCACAGATCGTTGAGGATGCGGTGGTTTTCCAGCAGGTCCTCGTCAGAGCCACCGATGCTGATCTCGTTGGAAAGACCCCAAACCACGATACAGGGGTGATTGTAGTTCTGAACGATCAGTTCCTTCATCTGGGAGATGGTGTTTTCCCGGCCGGTGGGCATATGCTTGGAGATGTAGGGGATCTCTGCCCAAATCACCAGGCCCGTTTCGTCGCACAGATCGTAGAAATACTGGTCGTGCTGATAGTGGGCAAGACGGATGGTGGTTGCGCCCATTTCACAGATCAGTTCGATGTCCTCCTCGTGATGCTCGGGAAGCAATGCGTTGCCCAGACCCCAGCGGTCCTGGTGGCGGGAAACGCCCCGCAGGGGATATTCCTTGCCGTTGAGGATGAAACCGTTGTCCGGATCGATCTGGAAGGTGCGGCAGCCAAAGCGGCTGCAAACACTGTCGATCACCTGGCCGTCTTCCAGCAGCTCTGCCTCGCAGCAGTACAGGTACGGATCCTTGCGGCCGTTCCACAGATGTACATTTTCGATGGTGAAGGATGCCTTGGTGTCTGCGTTCTCAATGGAAGCGACCACATTTTCCTGGGCATCGTAAATGGTGTAGCGGATAGACTGACCCAGCTTGCTGTTGGTTACGAATACGTTCACCTCAACATTGGCATTGCTGCCTTCCACAGTGGGAGTGATCTGGATGCCGGGGCCGCCGTAGTAGTCAAGGTCAAAGTGGGACTCGGAAACGCAGATCAGATTCACATCCCGGTAAATGCCGCCGTAGAAGGTGAAGTCTGCCATCTGGGGGTAAACAGTCTCATTGGCGGAGTTGTCTACCGCGATGACCAAAAGGTTCATTGCTTCCAGCGCGTCGGTCAGATCCACTCTCCAGGTGGAGTAGCCGCCGTCGTGGTGGGCAAGATTCTTGCCGTTGAGGTACACATCTGCAGAGGAGTTTGCGCCGTTGATCTCCAGATAGTACCGGTCGGCAGTGGGCAGATCCATCTTGTTGATGGACTTGGCGTAGTAGGCTGTGCCGCGGAAATAGTCGTTGTCGCCGTCCTGGCCGTCAATGGCGTTCCAGCAGTGGGGGATGTTGACGAAATCCCACTTGTTATCAATGGCAGTGGGAACTGCGGTTGCCTGCTTGGAGAAGGACCATTTGCGGTTCAGGCTAATGATTTGTCTCATAGTAAGTAACCTCCTTTAGGTTGTATGCTGATTATATCATAACCAGCGGGAAAGTGGTAAATGCTTTGTTAAATTTCACCCTGCCGTTTGGCAGGGTGAAAAATAGAATTACAGAAGCTTATTCAGCAATGGTTTCGCCGCGACGGGCAGCCAGCTCTTCGTTCATCTTAGCCAGGGTCTTCTTGTCCAGGTTGTAGACAAGTGCCAGGCCGATAAACTGCATAATTGCAGAGACCAGGAACAGAGCAGCAACCAGAACACGCAGGTTTACAGCCACATCCCAGCTCAGCAGGGTAACGTCGATGTAAGCAGCGCCGCTGGCGTCAACAGCATTGTTCACATAGCCGAGGCTGTTCATAATGACAAGCGCCACAGCGGGGCCAACGCCCTGGGCCAGCTTACGGAAGAAGGAGTGCAGAGAGTAAACAGTGCCTTCCTCGCGCTTGCCGGTCTTCCACTCGTTGTAGTCGATGGCATCGCCCATCATAGCCCAGGAGACAGTGGAGTAGATGCCCAGACCCAGGGAGTACACCAGCTGGCAGATGATATAGATGATCAGATCCAGGCCGGTGTTGTTGGGGGTGATGATAAACAGGCACAGACCGCCGATGATGGAGGCAACAGCGCCGACGATGGACAGCTCCTTCTTGCCGTACTTGGTAACCATCTTACGGGCCAGGGGTGTGAAGACCACAATGGGGATCATAGCAAACAGCTGCACGATACCGGAGATCTCGGGGTTCTTGAAGTAAATCTGGAAAACAACGGAAACAGCGGTGGTAGCGCCCTGCATACCGATGAACATACCCATAGCCGCCAGGGTAGCGCCTACGGCGGGACGGTTGCGCAGGAAGTTGCCCATAGCCTGGAGGACATTGAACTTGGGCTGCTCTTCGCTGACAGTAACCTCGGTATCCACACGGATCTCGGTGTTGCGGATCATAAACTGGAAGCAGATGAAGCCCAGAACGCCCATCACCAGCGCAGCAACAAAGACCATAGGTCCGTTGAGGGACTTGTCGGGATTGTAGATCAGGAAGGGAAGAATGACCATAGGCAGCATATTGCCGATCATAGAGCCGATGGAGCGCCATGCGGAGAGGCTTGCCCGGTCAGCGGGATCGTTGGAGATCAAAGACAGCAGGCTGCCGTAAGGAACGTTTGCTACGGTGTAGAAAGCATCCCATACTACGTAACCGGCAACAAAGATGATGGCCTTTGCCAGCACAGGTGCCTGAGGTACGGGGATAAAGCAGCATGCGCCGCCTACGATCAAACCGATAGAACCGGCCCAGATGTAAGTAAGGAATTTGTTCTTCTTGTACTTGCGCTTATCTGCGTCGATCATAGAGCCGATCAGCGGATCGTTGATGGCGTCCCAGACCTGCACGATCACCAGCAGCAGGGAGTACCACAATCCCATACCCATGACCTGGGTCCAGAACAATGCCATTGTGCCCTTCAGGGCAAAGCTCATGTTACAGCCCAGATCGCCGGCTGCATAAGCGATGCTGTCGCGAATACCAAACTTGCGGTAGCCGTTGGCATCCAATTTAGGTGCTTTTTTTGCCATAATTTTCTCCTCATTTCTTAAAAATGTTAGGTACAATTTTGTGCTGATTATAGTATAAAACACACCGCGTTTTTTCGTGAGTACAAAATTAATGTAAATTTATATAATCTTTATGTTCTGTGAAATTTTGTTGTTGTATTTACCAAAAACCTGTGGTAAATTAAACAGTAGAATTGGTCAGGGTGGTGAGAAAATGTTACAGGAAAATGAATTCGAATTGCTCCGGGAAACCTTTCACAAAAGCCGCGTGAGTATCGTGGTGGCGCCGGCGCAAACGCCGATCCACCAATTTATGGACGAGATGATCCGGCCCTTCATCACCGGTCTTTCCCCGGAGGCGTCCTTTGCGTCTCTTTTTCGCGGCGCAGCGCCCCAAAAGCTTTACCGCTTTCAGGATCAGTTTACCTTATTATATATGGTATTTGCCCTGCCTGCGCAAAAAGGAGAAAACGCGGTGATGATCGGTCCTTACCTGCATCAGCCCATTGCTGCAGAAAAAGTGCTGGAGATCAGCGAGCAAAACGGCGTGCTTCCCCAGCAGCAGCGGGTGATCCGCGATTTCTTTGCATCCGTTCCGGTGCTGCCGGAGGACAGCGCGCTGTTTTTGCTTCTGGATGCTTTTTGCGAGCGGCTGTGGCAGGGCGCTTACGAGATCGTGGATGTACAGCAGCAGGCCCGGCTGCCGGAGCCTGTAACGGTGATCAGTGAGCGGGAGATCGACGACACCTTCTTGAATATGAAAAATATGGAAAGAAGGTATATGTTCGAAAACGAAATGATGGACGCAGTGATGATGGGCTATGAGCATAAGGTCCGGCAGCTGCTTTCCGGTATTTCGGAAAACGCCTTTGAAAAACGCCAGACCGACCCGGTCCGGAACGTAAAAAATTACGCAGTTATAATGAATACCCTGCTGCGAAAGGCGGCAGAAAAAGGTGGCGTCCATCCCTTCCATCTGGATAAGATTTCTTCCCGATATGCGGTAGAGATCGAAAAAACAACCTCTGTGCAGCAGAGCCGGCAGCTTATGACGGATATGTTCCGGGAGTATTGTCGCCTGGTGAAAAAGCACCGCAATCAGAACTTTTCTCCGGTGGTCCGGCAGGCGGTAACGGTGATCGAAGCAGACCCCTCCACAGAAATGAATCTGCATATTCTGGCCCACGAGCTGGGCGTCAGCAAGGGTTATCTGTCTGCCCAGTTCAAAAAGGAAACAGGAAAGACTGTAACACAGTATATCTGGGACAAGCGCCTGCAGTACGGGATGCATCTGCTCCAGTCTACCAATTTGCAGATACAGACGGTAGCGCAGCACTGTGGCATTGTGGATGTGCATTACTTTTCCAAACTGTTTAAAAAGCACACCGGAAAAACACCTTCTCAATTTCGCCAGGACTTTTTGAGACAGCGGTAAAAAGACATAAAAAATCGCCTACGGGAATTCCGTAGGCGATTCGCTTTCGTTAGAAAGGCAACCACCCGCTATGCGGGTGGACTAAAAAGAGTTCTACTTATGGGTAGAAAAAGAAAACCTCCAATGATAGAGTTGTAGCAGGTTCGCCAACCGCTACAAACAACATCAATGGAGGTTAGCCCA
>JAZLAB010000072.1:0-7253 GCA_045612985.1 Faecousia sp. | reverse complement strand
CTACTGGGTATCGTGCCCGATGACAGCAATGTGGTCCTTTCGGCAGCCTTCCGGCAGCCGCTGCTGGCCTACACCAACCGGGGCGCAGCCGCCGCCTGCAAGCGGATCGCCCGGCGACTCCAGGGACGGACCGTTCCTGTAACACTGAAGTAATAGGAGGAAGCGCAGTGAATATTGCATTTTTGGCTCACGACAAGAGAAAAGAACTGATGGTGCAGTTCTGCACCGCCTATAAGAGCATTCTTTTAAAGCACGATCTGTGCGCCACCGCGTCCACCGGTCGGCAGATTATGGAAAATACCGGCTTGCCGGTTACGCTGCTGCTTTCCCATAAGCAGGGCGGCCACCAGCAGATCAATGCCCGGATCGCCTATAATGAGGTGGATCTGGTGGTGCTGTTCTCCGACCCCAACGGCGCAGACCCTGCAGAGGATGAGCTGTTGGTGGAGACCATTCGCCATTGCGACCGGCAGCACGTACCCATCGCCACCAATCTTGCCAGCGCAGAGCTTGCCATTATGGGCCTGCAAAGCGGCAACCTGGATTGGCGCGAGATGATGCGGTCGAAACCCCGGTTCTAAATTGACTTTTCCGGGCGGCCTTGTGTCGCCCGCTTTTATCGATTGTAGGAGAGGAACACACTATGGAACGAATCAGACCCCGTACCCTTTCGGGTTTTATGGAGCTGCTGCCCCAAAAGCAGCAAAAGCTGGAAGCGATGATGGACATCCTCCGGAAAACCTACGCCCTTTACGGCTTTGCGCCCCTGGACACCCCCGCCATTGAGGATGCCCAGATCCTTCTTGCCAAGGGCGGCGGCGAGACAGAAAAGCAGATCTACCGTTTCCAAAAGGGCGACAGCGACTTGGCGCTGCGCTTCGATCTGACAGTGCCTCTGGCAAAGTATGTGGCGCTGCATTATAACGATCTGGCGTTCCCCTTCCGCCGGTATCAGATCAGCAAGGTCTACCGGGGCGAGCGGGCCCAGAGAGGTCGCTTCCGGGAGTTTTACCAGGCGGACATCGACATTATCGGCGATGGCAAGCTGGACATTCTCAACGAGGCGGAGATCCCGGCCATCATTTACCGGGTGTTCCGGGGCTTTGGCCTGGAGCGTTTCCAGATCCGGGTGAATAACCGGAAGATCTTAAACGGCTTTTATGAAATGCTGGGTCTGACGGAAAAGAGCGGCGACATTATGCGCACCGTGGACAAGCTGGACAAGATCGGAAAAGAAAAGGTCCGGACCATTTTGGTGGAGGACTGCGCTCTGTCGGAAGACCAGGCCGAGGAAATTCTGACCTTTATCGGCATTTGCGGCACAAATACCCAGGTGCTTTCCGCCCTGGAAGGCTATGCGGGCAAAAATGCGCTGTTTGACGCAGGTGTTGCCGAACTACGGGCAGTTACGGAAAATCTGGCAGCCTTTGGCGTGAAGGATGCAAACTTTGCGGTGGATCTGACCATTGCAAGAGGCCTGGACTACTACACCGGTACGGTGTATGAAACGACGCTTCTGGACCACCCGGAGATCGGCTCTGTCTGCTCCGGTGGCCGCTATGACGATCTGGCCGGCTACTACACAGAAAAACAGCTGCCCGGCGTGGGCATCTCCATTGGCCTGACCCGGCTTTTCTATGTTCTGGACGAGCAGGGCCTTTTAAACCCCGACATCCACAATGCCCCGGCAGACGCTTTGGTGCTGCCTATGACCCAGGAGGCCGGCCCGGCCATCGCTTTGGCGGAAGCACTTCGCAGCAAGGGCATCCGGGTGCAGCTTTACGGCGAACAGAAGAAGTTTAAGCAGAAAATGAGCTACGCGGACAAGCTGGGCGTGCCTTACGCGGTGCTTTTGGGTGAGGACGAGATCGCCCAGGGGGTCTGCTCTGTGAAGGATATGCGCACCGGTCAGCAGGTCAGTTTGTCTGCCGAGGCTGCCGCGGCGCACATTTTGGAAGGCTTAAAGGCCAATAACGGCCCGATCATTTTGCAAAAATAAGAAACCAAAAATACAAAGAAAGGGGGAAGATCCGGATGAGAAAGGCTTTTTGTCTGATGATCGCGTTGGCGCTGTGCTGCGCTTTGGCATTTTCCGTCAGCGCTTTGAGCATCACCCAAATGGAAAGCCACAGCACCGTTGCCACCAACGGCAGCTGCCAGGTGTCTATCAATGCTGCCATCCATTTGGACAGCGCAGTGGACAAGCTGAATTTTCCCATTCCTGCCAAGGCAACCTCCGTTACCCTCAACGGAAGCCGGGTCAGCGCCCCCAAAAGCGGCGATGTGCGAAACATCAACTTAAGAAAGCTCACCGGCGGTATGCCGGGAGATTTCTCGGTGCATATCAACTACTCCCTGGACGATGTGATCGTTACCACCGAGGAAGGCCTGCTGGAAATGCAGGTGCCGCTGCTGTCCGGCTGTGAGTACCCGGTGGACGGACTGACCTTTTCCGTAACCCTGCCCGGTCCGGTGGATGCCCTGCCCACCTTTATCAGCGGCTACCACCAGGCAAGCATTGAGCAGTCTTTGACCTTCCAGACGGAAGGGGCGATGGTCTCCGGCAGCGCCCTGAAGCCGATGAAGGACCACGAAACCCTGACACTGCATCTGGCGGTCAGCGAAAAGATGTTCCCCCAGTCCATTATTAAAGGTGAGGATTACAGCATCCCCGCTACCGCAATGATCGTTTGCGGCGCTTTGGCGCTGGTGTACTGGCTGGCCTTTTTGTGGACCTTCCCCACCCGGCGGGGCGAGGCTACCCAGCTGCCCCAGGGCAGCAGCGCCGGCAATTTGGGAAGCATTTTGGGCCTGCAGGGCGTGGATCTGCCGATGCTGGTGTTTAGCTGGGCGCAGCTTGGCTATGTGCTGATCCATCTGGACCGCCGCCAGAAGGTGGTGCTGCACAAGCGGATGGATATGGGCAACGAGCGCGCCGATTGGGAGCGGCGGATCTTCCACAAGCTTTTTGGAAAGCGGCAGATGGTGGACACCTCCGGCTATGGCTTTGCGATGCTGTGGCAGCAAACCGGAAAAAATCCCGGCGGCGTACAGGAGTTGATCGGCCGTCGCAACGGCAGTAAAAAGGTGTTCCGGGCAATCGCCTCCGGCATCGGACTGTTTGGCGGCGCAGCCCTTGGCTTTGTGATGGGCAGCGGCGCGGTGCTCAAATGGCTGTTGATCGTAGCCCTTTCGTTGGCAGGTCTGCTGGCCGGCTGGCATATGCTGGATTGGGCGGCAGGCGTGTTCCTGCGCCACCGGCGGAAAACCTGGAAGAGCTTGATCCTAGGGGGCATCTGGCTGGTGTTCGGCCTGATCTCCGGAGAATTCCTGCTCACCCTTTGGACGGTGCTGGCGCTGTTTGTGGCAGGCTTTTTGCTGTTCTGGGGCGGTCGGCGGACGGCTCTGGGCAAGACCGACCGGCAGCAGGTACTGGATCTGAAGCGCTATATGCTGCAGCTTAACAAGCAGGATGCGGAAATTTTGAGCGCGGAGGACCCGGACTACTTCTTCCGGCTGGCGCCGGAGGCCCTGGCGCTGGGTGTGGACCGGGAGTTTGCCAAGAAGTTTGGCGCGCTGCGCTATCCCGCCTGTCCGTATCTTACCACCGGTATGGACGGTCATATGACGGCGCTGCAATGGAACGCAATGATGCGCCGGGCGCTGGAGGCGATGGACGACCGGGCCTTGAGCCTGACCTCGGAACGGCTTCTGGGATTGCTTCGCAGTCTGATAAAAGGATAACAAAAGAGCGTGTTGCGATGGCAACACGCTCTTTTAATTGACAATTGACAATTGATAATTGACAATTGACAATTGATAATTGACAATTGATAATTGACAATTGTGGTGTCGACTTCGTCGACGAATTTAAACAACACCTCATCCGTCAAAAATCAGAGATTTTTGCCACCTTCCCCTCAAGGGGAAGGCTTTTGTAAAATTGGTTTAACCTGATTCAGGTTAAAATCAACATTTTTCCGAAAAGTGTGCTACAATGCCTTTTGAGGTGATCACAATGGAGAAGAAGATGTGCGACAGCTGTGTGTATTATTTTCGGCATTATTCAATGGACAAACAACGGGTGTTCCGGGTGTTTTGCGGCCACTGCACCCTTGAAAAAGCAAAGCGGAAAGATCCTTTTCGAGGGGCGTGTGAGCATTATGAGCATCGGCCGCCTCAGGAAGATGCGTTTGCAAACAAGGAGTATTTGAGCAAATTTCTGTTGGAGTATATGGCAAAGCTGGAGCTGCTGCCGGAGATACACGATTCCGATGAGAGACTTAAATGAAAGCGCGCTCTTTTAATTGACAATTGACAATTGATAATTGATAATTGACAATTGATAATTGACAATTGTGGTGTCGACTTCGTCGACGATTCAAAGGCTTCCCCTTGAGGGGAAGCTGGCAAAAATCTCTGATTTTTGACTGATGAGGTGGAGACAAAGCCAAATGACACCTCATCCGTCCTCACTGCGTTCGGACACCTTCTTCTCCGCGCCAAGAGCCGCCTTCGGCGGTTGCGCTCTGCACACGCCTGCGGGCGTAGTCCTCCAGGAGAAGGCTTATTTCCGTTTTGCGTTTTGCACTTTGCGTTTTGCATTTAAAAAGCACGGTACTGCGTACCGTGCTTTTGGTCTTTATTGTTCTTCGGGGAAGGAGTAGCGGGCCTTGTAGCGGTTGAAGCGCTGGGTAAACTTGGCGCTTTCTTCCAGCTCGCCGGCCTTCAAAGCATTCAGATATTCGTGGGTCTCCAGCTTGCCTTCGGCAACCTGCAGGATTTCCACTGCGATGTTGGAGCAGTGGTCGGCGCTGCGCTCGTAGGCGGTCAGCAGGTCTTCCAGCACGAAGCCGTATTCCACACTGCACTTGCCGTCCCGCAGCCGCCGGACGTGCCGGGAGCGGATCTCCTTGACCAGGGCGTCGATAACCTGCTCCTGAGGCTCGACCTTCATCGCCTGGTTCATATCGTTGGTGCTGTAAGCCTTGACAGTACGGCGGACGATGTCATTGACTGCCTGCTGCAGCACTGCCAGCTCCTGCTGGGCCTGCTGGGAGAACTGAATGTCCTTATCGTGCATCTCCTGGGCGGCCTCGGCAACATTTAAGGCGTGGTCGCCAATGCGCTCCATATCGCTGATGGTGTAAAGCAGGGTATTGAGGATGCGGTTATCCTCCACACTCAGCCGCTTGCCGGAAAGCTTGACCAGGTAAGAGCCGATGGCGTCCTGGTAGTGGTCGGTTTCGGTTTCCAGGTCGACGACCTGCTGCATAAGCTTCTCGTCATAGCTGAAAACAAGGCCGGATGCCAATTCCATTGCTTTCTGGCCGCATCTTGCCATCCGCAGGGCAACGTCCTTTGCCTGGGCAACGGCAACTGCCGGGGTGGCCAGCAGACGCTCGTCCAGCAAAACTTCCTGCTCCGCTTCCTTTGCGTCAGGGATCAGCTTGCAGACGGCCTTGATCATCAGATGGCGGCAGGGGATCAAAATGAGGGTGATGCCCACATTGTAGGCGGTGTGGAAAATAGCGATATCCACCGGGCGGGTGGTATCTGCCAGGAACTTCCAGGGGATGAACAGACCCAAGCCGTAGAACACCACAGCAAACAGTACTGCGCCTACGATCTTGTTGAGCAGGTGCAGCATTGCGGTGCGGCGGGCGTTCCGGTTAGCACCCATTGCGCCCAGCATTGCGGTTACGCAGGTGCCGATGTTCTGACCCAGGATAATGGGGATGGCAGAGCCGTAAGTAACAGCGCCGGTGATGCACAGACCCTGCAAAATACCGACGGAAGCAGAGGAGGACTGGATCACTGCGGTGAGCACCGCGCCAAACAAAATGCCCAAAATGGGGTTAGAGAAGGAGATCATCAGCTTGGCAAACCACTCTTCTTCCTTCAAAAATGCCATAGAGTCGCTCATCAGCTCCATACCGGTCATCAGCGCCATAAAGCCCAGCAAGATCGTGCCGATGGACTGCTTGCGCTCGTTCTTGGTGAACATAAACAGCACGATGCCCACAACGCCCAGAATGGGGGAAAGGGTGGAGGGCTTGAACAGCTGAATAATGAAGCTGTCGCCTTGCAGGCCGGACAGGGACAAGATCCAGGATGTAACGGTGGTGCCGATGTTCGAGCCGAGAATGACGCCCACTGCCTGATTCAGGGTCATAATGCCGGAGTTGACGAAGCCCACCACCATAACAGTGGTGGCAGAGGAGGACTGGATCACCGCCGTAACGGCAAGACCCAGCAGGCAGCCCTTAACAACGGTGGAGCTCATTTTTGCCAGAATGGTCTGCAGCTTGCCGCCGGCGGTACGCTGCAGGGCTTTGCCCATCACATCCATACCGAACAGGAACAAGGCGAGGCCACCCAGCAAGGTGATAACTTGTAAAATGTAATCGGTTACTGTCATAATGTATGTCTCCTTTTTAGCGGTGCTACCGCGAAGCTGACTTCTTTACAGCTTAATTTTTTATTTTAGATATCCAACTTTCTCCACTTTACAGTATAACCGAGATTTTGCAAATGTCTACCAGTATTTTTGTACGGAAAGGATTTTTGGCAAGACAAACAAAAAATGACACCTTCAAACTTTGAAAGTGTCATAGTTTGCTATATGCTTTGAGAAGGGAAATGCTTGATGAAAATGTAATTTCTTATCGTTTTGGAAAAGTGATATTGCAAACAGGTGTTTGCAGTGATATTTTTCCAGAGGAAAAGTGATATTGAAACCCAAGGGTTTCAGTGGTATTATATTCGCCACAAAAACTGTCCGAAGGACAATATCACTAGCGACAGCTAATATCACTGCGAAGCAATATCACTCGCCGAAAGGCGAATATAACTAAGGCACACTTCCCTCGGGAAGTGTGCCTCAAAGTTAATTACATATCAAAGGGTTCCATACCCAGAACCGGGTGGCCCACATTGCCCAGGTACTCCAGCAGCTGCTCGGGGTCTTCCTGGCAGACGGTTTCGTCAGCGATCATATCCGTGAAGTTCTCAACACCGTACATTTCCAGAACGGTCTTGTCCAGACGCTCGCGCATCTGATCCTTCAGCATCTTGGGCATCCAGACGATACGGCCCGGGCCGCCTTCTGCTGCGATGAACTTCTTGGAGGAGATGAAGTGCTTGCCGTGGCCCATAAAGCCGGGGGTCTGTACGCCGCCGCCGGTCATAGAAGCCATTTCGGAGAAGCTCATACCCAGAGGTGTAACGCCGGCGTGCTCACGGCAGGTGAT
>JAZLAB010000071.1:0-5398 GCA_045612985.1 Faecousia sp. | reverse complement strand
CGATGACACCGGTAACAGCGTAGGTCACGTTGGTAGCGGAGACGCCGACACCGCCGGCCATAGCCAGGTTCAGGCCCTGACGGATGATGACCAGGATCATGGAGCCCAGGATGGTGCCAATGATGGTGGCAGAGCCGCCGGTGGTGGAAGTACCGCCGATGTAAACGCCGGCAACTGCATCCAGTTCCATACCGTTACCTGCAGCCAGGTTCAAAGAGGGGTTGGCAGCCACATAGAACAGAGCAGCCAAGCTTGCGAAGGTGCCGCTGATCACATAAGCAATGATCTTATACTTGTCGGTGTTGATACCGGACAGGCGGGCAGCCTCTTCGTTGGAGCCGATGGCCAGGATATAACGGCCAACCTTCGTCTTGTACATAACCACCATGCAGATGATGGTCAGCACCAGGACCCAAACGATACCGATGGGGAAACCATCCAGGTTGGTGAAGATCTTCTGGAACCAACCGGTGGAGGGGTATTTGATAGCGGAAGAAGTGCCGCGGACAGCCTCAGCCACAACAGCGGTCAGGCCGCGGGAGAACAGCATAGAGCCCAGGGTTGCAATGAAGGGTGCGATCTTGCACTTTGCAACCAGCAGGCCGTTGATCAGACCGAATACCAAGCCGGTAGCCAGAATGATGGGGATAGTCATCGCCAGATTGCCTTCGTCAACGGAAACGCCGGTCTTGCAGATGGCGCCTGCCAGAACCGCAGAGCCAAAGCACACAGTACCGATGGACAGGTCAATGCCGCCGGTGGCGATAACGAAGGTAACGCCCAAAGACAAGATAGCATAGGGAACCAATGCCTTGGTCATAGTCAGCAGGTTGCCGCTGCTGGCGAAACCGGGGTTGATCAGATAGAAGACGATAAACAGAACCACAGCCGCCAGAATGATGACGAAGTTCTGCTTGCCGCCAGCCAAAAGGCTTTTGACTTTGTTCAGGGAATTTTTATTATTGCTCATATCAATTCTCCTCCCGCATAGTAGCAAGTTGCATAATGTTTTCCTGAGTTGCTTCGGCGATATCCAGCTCACCGGTCTTCCGGCCTTCGCACATGACCACGATGCGGTCAGACATACGCAGGACCTCAGGCAGTTCAGAAGAGATCATAATAATGGATTTACCCTGCTCAACCAGCTCTTCCATCAGTTTGTAGATCTCACTTTTCGCGCCCACGTCAATGCCACGGGTGGGTTCGTCGAAAATGAAAACGTCGGAATTCTTCATCAGCCAACGGGCGATGATGACCTTCTGCTGGTTGCCGCCGGAGAGGTTCTTCAGCAGCTGCTCCATAGAAGGCGTCTTGGTGCGAAGCTTTTCATTGTATTCTGCAGAGAGGGACTTCATCTTTGCATCATTAATAATGCCTGCAGTAATGAAATCGTCCACAGAAGCAATGGCCGTATTCTCTGCAACGGACTTATCCAGCATCAGGCCGAACTGCTTCCGATCTTCAGACAGATAGCAGATGCCGTGCTTAACAGCCTGCTTGGGAGTCTTGATCTTGACCTTCTTACCGCCCAGGAAGATCTCACCGGTCTGCTTGGGGTCTGCGCCGTAAAGAGCACGGGCAACCTCTGTACGTCCGGCGCCCATCAGGCCTGCCAGACCCAGGATCTCGCCCTTACGCAGATTGAAGCTGACATCCTTGACTTCTCTGCCGGCGTTCAGGTGCTTGACCTCCAGAACTACCGGTGCGTCTGCCGGCACATTGGACTTTTCCTTCTGCTCACCCATGATCACACGGCCGACCATCATCTTAACGATGTCGTCCTTGGTAACCTCGGCAGTGTTGACAGTGCCAACATATTCACCATCGCGCATAACCGTAACCCGGTCAGAGATGCGATTGATCTCGTCCATACGGTGGGAGATGTAGATCATGCCGATGCCCTTTGCCTGCAGGTCGCGCATAATGTTAAACAGCTCCTCCACCTCGGGCAGGGTCAGCGCTGCAGTGGGCTCATCCAGAACCAACAGCTTACAATCCCGGGAAACTGCCTTGGCGATCTCGACCATCTGCTGCTTGCCGACTGTCAGCTCGCCCAGCTTCACGGAAGGATCGATGCGAACGCCCATCTTGTCAAACAAAAGCTGGGCCTGCTTCTCCATCTCCTTGTCGTTGATCAAGCCGGCGCTCATAAACTCCCGACCGATAAACATATTCTGGGCCACCGTCAGGTGGTTCATCATATTCAGTTCCTGGTGGATAACACTGATACCGGCTGCTTGAGATTCCGCAATATTGTGGAAGCTCACCTGCTGGCCGAAGTATTCAATGGTACCGCCGTCATTTTTATGTATGCCACAGAGAACTTTGATCAGTGTGGACTTACCGGCACCGTTTTCGCCCATCAGCGCGTGGACTTCACCGGCCTTCAGCTCAAAATCGACGCCTTTCAGCGCGTGCACGCCGGAGAAATATTTCTGAATGCCTTGCATTTTCAGAATTGTTTCACCCATTGCTACATCACCTTTCCCATAAAATCAAAGCACAGTTTCTAGACCTTTGGAAATATTGCACATAAACGAAACGTTTCGACTGTATATCCCTCACAAATCGGGCTGTGTTATGTAAAATCAAACCGTCTCGTTTTTGGGCATATTGCACAATACATCTGGATTTCATCCTGTTCTTTCCTATACTATAATAAATTTTCACAAAAAAATCAAGCATTTTTTTCACTTTTTGTATTGACAGCACAAAATTGTTTTTATATTATAATGTTAGTTAGAATTTCCGCAGACTGTAACAAAACGCGAATCGTTTCGCTTTTTACCGTTCCTGCAGAGGGAGGCGCTATGGCCACAATTAAAGACGTTGCCCAAATGGCCGGAGTGTCTATTTCCACCGTCTCCAAGTACATAAACGGTGGCAATGTCCGGGGGAAAAATCTGGACGCGATTCGTCACGCCATTGAGGCGCTGGATTATCGTGTCAATCCCTTTGCCCGAAGCTTAAAGTCCCAGAAGCATCCCACCGTGGGGGTTTTGCTTCCGGATATCAGCGCACCTTTTTACGGCAGCCTTTTGACCGCGCTGGACAAGGTGCTTCGGGAAAACGGCTACCACACCCTGGTCTCCTGCTACGATGCCAACCACGGTATGGAGCGGGACAATCTGAAATTTTTGATCAGCCACGGCATTGACGGACTGATTTATGTACCGGAGGACATCTCCGCCGAGGAATATCACGAACTCACCGCCACCTATAATGTGCCCACCGTGCAGGTGGACCGGGTGATCCCGGGGGTGGATACCGATGCGGTTTTGGTGGACAATGCAGAAGCGGTGTACAGCGCCGTCTCCTCTTTGGCAAGCAGCGGGCACCAAAAGATCGCCATCATCTCCGGCCCAAAATCGGTGTTCTCCGCAAAGGAGCGGCAGATCGGCTACCTGCGGGCGCTGACTGATCACAACATCTTATATATTGACGATTTCTTCGTTTCCGGGGAAAACACCTTCGCCACCGGCTATCAGGGCTGCGAGGCGCTGCTGAATTTGGCAGATCCCCCTACCGCGATCATCGCCACCAACTATAACATCACCTTGGGCATGATCACGCTGCTGCAGGAACGGGGCCTGCACTTCCCCACCGATATCGACGCAGTTGGTTTTGACTGTGTGGAGGTCTGCACGATGATGAAGCCGCCGTTGCCGGTGATCTACCAGCCGGAAGCCCAGCTGGGACAAACCGCCGCCACTTATTTAATGGAGCGGCTGGACGGCTACAACGGACCGGCCCGGCAGACCCGCTTAAGCTGCACCTTTGTTGCAAAGTAAGGTTATAAAGGCGTTTTCGCTTTTATATATAATAATGTACACATCCGCCGAAAAGGCGAGAATCAGGAGGAAAAATTATGGCAAAAAACAGATACGTTGGCGATTACCCTGTAATTGGTATCCGCCCCATCGTTGATGGCCGTCGTGGCCCTATGATGCTTCGTGAATCCCTGGATCCACTGGTATGGGCTATGGCAGAAGCTGCAAAGAAGCTGTTTGAGGAGAACCTGTTTTACTCCAACGGTGAACCTGTGAAGGTCGTTATGGCTGACACCACCATTGGCCGCGTTCCCGAAGCTGCTGCTTGCGCCGACAAGTTTAAGAAGGAAGGCGTTTCCATCACCCTGTCCGTTACACCTTGCTGGTGCTACGGCTCTGAAACGATGGATATGGATCCTCACACCATCAAGGGTGTTTGGGGCTTCAACGGCACAGAGCGTCCCGGCGCTGTTTATCTGGCTGCCGTTCTGGCCGGCCACGCCCAGAAGGGTCTGCCTGCATTCGGCATTTACGGCCACGAGGTCCAGGACCGGGATCAGATCACCGAGATCCCCGAGGATGTTAAGGAAAAGCTTCTGCGCTTCGGCCGCGCTGCTGTTGCTGTTGCTACTATGCGTGGCAAGAGCTACCTGCAGATCGGCTCCCAGTGTATGGGCATTGCCGGTTCTATTATGGACCAGGATATGCTGGAGACCTACTTCGGTATGCGTGTTGAGTCCGTAGACGAGGTTGAGATCCTGCGCCGTATGGAAGAGGGCATCTACAACGAGGAAGAGTTCCAGAAGGCTCTGGCCTGGACCAAGGAGCACTGCAAAGAAGGCCGGGACGACAACCCCGAGTCCGTCAACTTCTTGGGGCAGGAGCGCCGCATTAAGTTCACCGACGAAGAAAAAGAAAAGCAGTGGGAGTTCACTGTTAAGATGTACTGCATTATCAAGGATCTGATGGCTGGCAACAAGAATCTGCCCGACCAGTTCGAGGAAGAGAAGGTTGGCCACAATGCTATCGCCGGCGGCTTCCAGGGTCAGCGTCAGTGGACCGACCATTGGCCCAACTGCGACTACCCCGAAGCACTGCTTAGCTCCACCTTCGATTATGAAGGCGCTCGTGAGCCCTACACACTAGCTACCGAGAACGACATTCTCAACGGTATGGGCATGCTGATGATGCGTCTGCTGACTCACCGGGCGCAGATCTTTGCTGACGTACGTACTTACTGGTCCGGCGAAGCTACCGAGCGTGTCACCGGCTACAAGCTGGAAGGCAAGGCTGCTGAATCCAACGGTATTATCCATCTGCTGAACTCCGGCGCTGCCTGCCTGGATGCTTCCGGTGTCTGCACCGATGAGAACGGTAAAGCCACCATGAGGCGCTGGTGGGAAGTCACTGAAGAAGACATCAAGAAGATGACCGATGCCACCGTCTGGTGCGAGGCTGGTCAGGACAACTTCCGCGGAGGCGGTTTCTCCAGCCACTACACCACTAAGGCTGAAATGCCCTGCACCATGATCCGTATGAATCTGGTGAAGGGTCTGGGCCCTGTGCTGCAGATTGCTGAAGGTTGGACTGTGAATCTCCCTGATGACGTTTCCGACACCCTGATGGAG
>JAZLAB010000070.1:0-5619 GCA_045612985.1 Faecousia sp. | reverse complement strand
TCAAAGAAAGCCAGACCATGTTCTATTTGGCGTGCTTATGCGACAAACCGTCCCTCGGTCTTGCCCCGCACTTACAGTATAGCATAAAAAGGGTTCATTGGGCGTGTGTGCGGCATCGCAGCATGGTTGTTCTGTGTGTTCTCTGTCTTGTAGGTCAGAAACAGCTAAATAAAAACAAAATGACGACCAACTTAGTTGGTCGCCATTTTCTTATTCAAAGCGGATCTTGCCGGTGTCGGTTTCGATGAGATAGTCTTTTTTCTGCCAGGCTTTCGGCACATCCACATCGCCGGTATTGGTTTCGATATTGATGACAACGGCATCGCTATTCTCAATTTTCACATCGCCGGTGTTTGTAAAGACTTGCAGGTGATCGGCAATCTGAAAGTCCTTTAGTGTTACATCGCCGGTGGCGCTTTTGCAGGTAAATGTAGTGCAGTTTACATTCTGTGCATCCACCTCGCCGGTATCGGTTTCCAGGTGGAGCTCAAAGGCATTGCTTTCCTGCAGCCGCACATCACCGGTATCCGTTTTCAGCTCCAGTGTGTGAGGCGCGGAGTTTTTGACGGTGATGTCTCCGGTGTCGGTGGTGCAATTTATCAATGTCTTGGCTGCCCCTTCACAAAGGATATCTCCGGTGTCGGAACGCAGCCGGATCTCTTTGGCAGAAAGCACCTCCGGAAGCTGGATATCTCCGGTGTCGGTAGTGATCTGCAGGCTTTCATACTGCTTCCGGGGCAGATAGATGGTCATTTCCATACTTTTTCCGCCAAGGCTGATATAGTCCATCCATTGCCGGTGGTCCGTCATTTTGACCGTCAAGACCCCATCTCGCACCTTTACATCGTGGCCGATCTTTTCCCGCTCCAAAAATACGATGTGTGCATCGGC
Source organism: Faecousia sp. (assembly GCA_045612985.1). GTDB lineage: Bacteria > Bacillota > Clostridia > Oscillospirales > Oscillospiraceae > Faecousia. The sequence continues at coordinate 4,728 of JAZLAB010000070.1, read as the reverse complement.
ATTACCATCAAAAGGCACAAATTTTACATCGCAGTCTCCGGTTTCCACCACAACACTTTCAAAAACCTGGCCGATAGTAGCTGTCCGCTCTTCTAGAGAAAATATGTTTGTTGCGTATGTATTTCCGTTTCCGTTAAGTAATCCCACAGCGATCAGCGCCGCGCCGCCTAAAATCAAGGCAGCCGCCACGATCAAAGCAATCATCGTTCCTTTTTTCATACTGCCTGCTCCTTTCTGTTAAAGCAGTGCTTGATCCCCTTCCAGGTCAGCTTTGTCAGGGCGATCATACCCTTTGCCGCCAGGTTGCTCAGCAGGAAAACGCCAATGCAAAGGCCGGCGCAGACCATTGCTCCGCCAAGTCCCACAAAAAGCGCGCCGGGCATTCTCATTGCCACAAAGCCGGCTGCCAGGCAACCGAGGGAGGCTGCGCCCAAGGCTACCATAACTGCATAAAGGGAAATCACCACAGACCATAAGCTGACCCAAACACTAAACACCACCGACGCGGCCGCGATCAGCAGCGACAGCCACACCGGTGCGCCCAGCACCAGCAGCACCACGACCCAACCGCTGATTTTTCGCGACTTTTTTTCCTCTGCCGGAGTTTCTGCCAGGATGTTTCGGGCAATTTCCCTGACATCCCCAATTGCCGCCACCGCAGCCTCCTCGGAAAGGCCCTCTTCCATCCGGTCATCGATCATTTCTGCATAGTAATCCACCGATGCCCGGGCGTCCTCCTCCGGGATCAACTCCAACTGCTTGCGCAGCTGCGCCAAAAATTCATACTTATTCATTTCCGTCCTCCTCCCGGGTTACGAATTGATAAATGGACATAATCTCTTTCCATTCCTGCTTAAAATCCTCAATCCGCTGCAGGCCTGTAGTGGTAATACGGTAGTACTTGCGCAGCCGTCCGTTGTGAGGCGCGCTGCGCACCGTCAGCAGCTTTGCATTTTCCAGCCGCCGCAAAATAGGATACAAGGTGGATTCGGAAAGCTCCAAAAAGGGTTTCATATCCTTAATGATCTGATAGCCGTAGGATTCCTGGTCTTTGATGGCCGCCAGGACACAAACATCCAAAAGGCCCCGTTTCAGCTGAATATCCATACCATACCTCCTTACATATAATACTATATAACGCATAGTATAGTTTGTCAATAGAAAAACGGCAGTTCCCGCAGAAACTGCCGTTTTTATTAGTTCAAATGGGATTCGTTGATGAGGATATGCACATCGTCCAGCTGTTTCTGGGAAACGGTAGTGGGTGCGTCCATCATCAGATCCTGCGCGGTCTTGTTCATCGGGAAGGTAATTACCTCGCGGATGCTCTCCTCGCCGCACAGCAGCATCACGATCCGGTCAATGCCGGGAGCTGCGCCTGCGTGGGGGGGTGCGCCGTAGGTAAAGGCGTTGTACATTGCGGGGAACTTGGCCTTCACATCCTCTTCGCCCAAGCCGACCATCTGGAAGGCCTTGACCATAATTTCGGGATCGTGATTACGGACAGCGCCGGATGCGCTTTCGTAGCCGTTGACCACCAGGTCATACTGGTTGGCGTTGATCGCCAGCAGCTTTTCGGTATCGCCCTCGGCATCCAGCAGCGTCTGCATACCGCCCTGAGGCATAGAGAAGGGATTGTGGCAGAACTCCAGCTGGCCGGACTCCTCGCCCATTTCGTACATGGGGAAGTCCACGATCCAGCACATTGCGTACTGTTCTTCGTCGAAGTGGCCGGGCAGCCGCTTACCCATCATGGTACGGATGACGCCTGCGGTCTTCTGGGCGACCAGCTTTTTGCCTGCAGCCATACACACAAAGCTGCCGGGCTTCAGATCCAGCTTCTGGGTCAAAGCGTCCTTGTAATCGACCAAGAACTTGGAAATGCCGCCGGTAAGCTCGCCGTTTTCGTCCACCTTAAACCAGCAGCTCTTGTTGCCGGTCTGGACCTCCACATCGTTAAGCAGCTTGTCGATCCACTTACGGCCCTGCTCAAAGTTGTCCACCGCCACAGCCTTCACCGTTGCATTCTGGAAAGGACCAAACTCACAACCGGCAACCTCTGCGGTGATATCCTGGACCTCCAAATCGATACGCAGGTCAGGCTTGTCAGAGCCATAGCGCTCCATAGCCTCGTTAAAGGGAATGCGGCGGAAGGGGTAGGAAGATACCCGCTCATACTTGCCGTACTTGCAGAAGATAGGCTGCAGCACCTCTTCCAAAGTGGACAGCACATCGTCCTGGGAGGCAAAAGCCATTTCCATATCCAGCTGATAGAACTCGCCGGGGGTGCGGTCTGCCCGGGCATCCTCATCCCGGAAGCAGGGCGCGATCTGGAAATACCGGTCAAAGCCGGAGGTCATCAAAAGCTGCTTAAACTGCTGGGGTGCCTGGGGCAGCGCATAGAACTTGCCCGGATGATTTCTGGCAGGCACCAGATAGTCTCTTGCGCCCTCGGGAGAGGATGCAGTCAGAATGGGTGTGGTGATCTCCAAAAAACCGTGGTCGGTCATAGCAGCGCGAATGGCGGCCACCACCTGGCAGCGCAGAATGATGTTCTTCTTCACTGCAGGGTTACGCAGATCCAGATAACGGTATTTCAGACGGGTATTTTCGTCCGCCTCTTTGGACTTGTTGATTTCAAAGGGCAGCTGGTTGTGCCGGCACTTGCCCAAAATGGTAATGCTCTCGGGGATGACCTCAATTTCACCGGTGGGCAGCTTGGGGTTCTTGCTCTCCCGCTCCTGCACAGTGCCGGTAACCTGAATGGTGGTCTCCTTGTTGATGGACTTGATTAACTGCATCATTTCCTCGGTCTGGACAACCACCTGGGTCGTGCCGTAGTAATCCCGCAGCACCAAAAACGCAAAGTTTGCGCCCACTTCACGGACATTCTCCAGCCAACCGGCCAGGGTTACTTTTTTTCCTGCATCGGTAAGCCGCAGCTCGCCGCAAGTATGTGTTCTGGATTGGAACATATTACCTATCCTCTCATTTTGTTTTTGTTGACCTATTTTCTCATAGAATGCCCAAAAAGTCAACGATAACTGCGTAAAAACCAAAGGTAAGCCCCCAGCTTTTTGCGCTTTTTCACAAAAACGCACAATTTTGACTTTTCAATCCTGTTTTTTATGTGAAAACTTATGAATTTTTTATATAATTCCAAGTTTTGTATTGCAATTACAAGGGTTTTGGCATACAATAGTCAAGCAACCATTTTGGAGAAATTTTCCGATGAGGTGAGTGTTTTGCTCAATGTGGTTTTGGTTGAACCGGAGATCCCGCAAAACTGCGGAAACATCGCCCGTACCTGCGCAGCCACCGGTGCGCGACTGCACCTGATCCGTCCGTTAGGCTTTGACATTTCCGATAAAATGGTCAAGCGGGCCGGCCTGGACTATTGGCATTTGGTGGAAGTCCGGGACTACGAAAACCTGGAGGATTTTTTCCAAAAAAATGATGTTAAGCAAATGTGGTGTCTTTCCACAAAAGCGCCCCGGAGCTACACCGAGGCCCGGTTTGAAGACGAGTGCTATCTCTTCTTCGGCAAGGAGACCAAGGGTCTGCCGGAGGACTTTTTGGAAGCGCATCGGGATTGCTGCATCAAACTGCCTATGCGCCAGGAGGCCCGCAGTCTTAACCTCAGTAACAGCGTTGCCATCACCGTTTACGAAGCGCTGCGGCAGCTGGATTTTCCCCACTTAAAGAATTTTGGAAGTATGCACAAATAACGATAAGGAGAATGACTATGAACTACAACAAGAAGTCCATCGAAGACATTGAAGTAGCCGGCAAGCGCGTTTTGTGCCGCTGCGATTTCAACGTCCCCACCAAGGACGGCAAGATCACCTCTGACAAGCGGATCGTTGCCGCAATGCCCACCATCGAGTACCTGGTCAACAAGGGTGCTAAGGTCATCCTCTGCTCCCATATGGGCAAGCCCAAGGGCGAGTGGAAGCCGGAACTGAGCCTGAAGGTCGTTGCCGAGCGCATTTCCCAGCTGCTGGGCAAGGAAGTCATTATGGCTTCCGATGTTGCCGGTGAAGATTCCAAGGCAAAGGCTGCCGCTTTGAAGGACGGCGATGTAATGCTGCTGGAAAACACCCGTTACATCAAGGGCGAAACCAAGAACGATCCCGAGCTGAGCAAGGCTCTGGCAGACCTGGCTGACATCTTTGTCAATGACGCTTTCGGTACTGCTCACCGGGCGCACTCCTCCACCGCCGGTGTTGCAGACTACCTGCCTGCCGTTTCCGGTTACCTGGTGCAGAAGGAAGTTTCCATTATGGGCAAGGCTCTTGCCAACCCCGAGCGTCCCTTCGTTGCCATCCTGGGCGGCGCAAAGGTTTCTGACAAGCTCAATGTTATCAATAACCTTTTGGAGAAGGTCGACACCCTGATCATCGGCGGCGGTATGGCTTATACCTTCCTGGCTGCCCAGGGTCTGACCGTTGGCAAGTCCCTGGTAGACAATGAAAAACTGGACTACTGCAAGGAAATGATGGCAAAGGCACAGGCAAAGGGCGTAAAGCTGCTGCTGCCTGTTGACACCGCTGTTGCCGCTTCCTTCCCCTCCCCCATCGACGCAGAGATCCCCGTAGAGTATGTGGATTGCACCGCAATTCCCGCTGACCAGATGGGTCTGGACATCGGCCCCAAGGCTGCTGCTGAATTTGCTGCTGCTGCAAAGGCTGCCAAGACCGTTGTTTGGAACGGTCCTATGGGCGTATT
>JAZLAB010000069.1:0-48850 GCA_045612985.1 Faecousia sp. | reverse complement strand
TGATCGTGCTTGCCATCCGCGTCCATCCGCAGGACGAGTACCATCCCACCTGGGGTGACCGCAAAGACGGCAGAAAGATCCGCACCCTGGCCCCCATGGCCCAGATCACCTCCTACTTCCAGGTAGAGCGCAACACCTGCTCCAATTTGTTTGAGGAGTCCTTTGAGATCTCCCACGTGGAGCGCTACATCCGGCAAAAGCGTAGAGAAGGTCTGACTGATTTCGGTCTGACCCACGTGCTGCTGGCCGCTTATGTCCGCGGTCTTTGCAAGTATCCCCAGCTGAACCGCTTCATCTCCGGTCAGAAGGTTTACTCCCGGGGCGAGGATATCCAGTACTGTATGGTGGTCAAAAAAGAGATGACCATTGAGTCTCCCGACACCTCCATCAAGGTCCACCTGTGCCGGAAGGATACCGCTGTGGATGTCTACAACAAGCTCAACGCCGCTGTGGAAGAGGTCAAAAAATCCTCCGAGCTGGATTCCAGCCTGGACCAGCTGATCTCCTATTTGAATCTGATCCCCAGCGTGATTCTGAAGTTTACCGTTTGGCTGTTAAAGCTTTTGGACTACTTTGGATTGCTTCCCAAATTCCTGCTGGAGCTGAGCCCCTTCCACGGCAGTTTGTTCTTTACCTCTATGGGCAGCCTTGGCATCCGTCCCATTTACCATCACCTTTACGACTTTGGTAATATCCCCGCCTTCGGCGCATTCGGCTGCAAACGCCGGGCATTGGAGCTGCAGGAGGACGGCAGCGTTGTACAGAAGAAGTACATTGATGTAAAATTCACTTTGGATGAGCGGATCGTAGACGGCTACTACTACGCCGCCTTCTTCAAGCATTACCGCCACCTGCTGCGGCATCCGGAAATGCTTGACATTCCTCCGGAAGAGATCCTCCCAGATATTGATTAATGATGAAAACACAAATTATTTCTCATTTACCTACAGAGTGTCCCTGGCGGGACACTCTGTATTGGTATGACACCATTGATTCTACCAACACCCAGGCAAAAGCCCTTGCCAAACGCGGCGCGCCTCACGGAGCGGTGCTGATGGCAAAGCAGCAAACAGCGGGCAGAGGCCGGATGGGAAGAAGTTTCCACTCCCCTGCCGCCGACGGCCTTTATTTGTCCGTCATACTGCGGCCCAATTGCCCCCCAGAGCAGCTGATGCATCTGACCTGCGCGGTAGCGGTTGCGGTCTGCGACGGAATCGAAAAGGTTACCGGTTTTCGCCCCGGGATCAAATGGATCAACGACCTTGTGGCAGGCAAACGAAAGCTGGGTGGCATTCTTACAGAGCTTTCCATTGACCCAACGACGCAGCTTGTGGATTTTGCCGTTGTTGGCATTGGCATCAACTGCTTCCAAAAGCCGTCAGCTTTTCCCCCGGAGCTGCGGGAAATTGCCATTTCTTTGCAGACCCATACCGGAAAAGCGCCTGACCTCCCCCGGCTGTCCGGCGCGATCATCGTGGAGCTTTGGAATATGGACAAAATCCTGCTTTCTCAAAAGGAGCAAATTATGCTCCGCTACAAAAATGACTGCATCACCTTGGGACAGGATGTGATCTTGCTGCGAGGAAGCGAAAAGCGCAGCGGAACTGCGCTGGATCTAGACAGCGACGGACAGCTGATCGTCCGTTTTGCAGACGGCAAAGTGGAGGCTGTCAACTCCGGAGAAGTCAGTTGCCGGGGTCTTTACAGCGTGTAAATTTTTGTATTGCATTTTCTGGCGTTTTTGGTTATACTGATTGTAGAAGAACTTGACAGGAGGCATATGAAGATGAAATTTTGGAACAAGCTTTTGAAGATCGTGGCAAGCCTGGCCGCTGTCGCAGCGGTTGTTTATGTGATCATCAACTACGGTGATAAGATCGTCTCTTGGGCAAAGAGAACCTTTAAGAAGTATTTCCCCTGCTGCTGCTGCAGCTGCTGCGAGGATGACATCATCGAAGAAGCTGCCGAAGAAGCGCCTGCTGAAGAGCTGGCAGAAGAAGCAGATTTCGAAGCCTGATAAAATGCAACGCCCCCGTCCAATTGGACGGGGGCTACTTTTTTACCAAGGCTCTGTTGTTACCTTTAATATGGTTTTGTTTTCAATGATTTCCATATAAGAAACATACACCGTTTTCACATTACTGACCTTCTTAATATAGCTGTCAAGCATCTTGTCCACAGACTTTTCATCTACCGTATCGTTAACAAGAACATATGTAACATACTTTTTCTTTTTGGTGCGGCTGTCCGTCAGCTTGGCAAGGGCCTTGATCTGTTTTTCTTTTTTGATGTTGGCTATTGTCAGCTGGGTATAGGCAAAGTCCCGGGTTGCATCATCGCATTGAGGCCGCATATCCTCGTAGTCCAGGAACTTGCTGGACGCCAGCGCATCGGAAACGCCAAAGTAAATGGTCCGTTCCTCCAAAAATTCCTCTGTGGTGTCTTCGTAGGTGGGATCAAAGTGGTAATAATGCTCTCCCAGCTTTGCCACCACCCAGGTGTGGCCCGCATTCTCGTCCCGCTCCTCTTGGGTGGCATCTTCCGGCAACTGAACATCGTTGCCCATCACCTCGCAGGCATCCACTCCCGCAAGCTGATACAGCAGCATCAGCATATTGCTGTAGCCGTCGCATAGGGTCTTTCCCACGCAAACTGCATCGTAAAGATAATCCTGTCCGGAATAGCTGTCATATTCCGTATAGGTGATCTTGTCGCAAACATAGTGGTACAGATACTGCATTCTTTCTTCCTGGGTGTCATACTTGGCGGGGATCTCCTCCACCACCTTGCGGCAGGCCTCTAAGGCCTGCATTTTCTTTTCCCAGCGATCCTTCGCAAACTGCTCTGTGTGGAAGTAAATGCGCGTGCCGTGCTTGGTCGCTTCCCAGGTTCTTGTGTACTCACCTTCGCTGTCAATGTTTTGCTCCAGGAAAGGAGAATCCAGGGCCACAACATCTCTTACCATATCGTAGTCCATTTCCCCGTCGGAAACATACAGGGAAAAGCCCTTAAAGCAATGCTCCATCGCATACAGATAACTATTATAAATGGTGCATTCATCACCGGACAGCTGATCCCGATACCAGGTGCTTAAGCAGTCTTCATACTGACTTTCATAGCTGCTAATTTCTTCCAGTGGAATATAGCTCGGATCGGCGTCTTCTTCCGGATAAAAGAGGACATATGCCGCAGGATCGAACCAATATTCCACCTCTAACGGGTCTTCTCCAAAAAGCTCTACCATCGCAAATTTTGCAACGCCTTCCACAGAACAGCCACACAAGCTGACCACCAGCAAAATCGCCAAGGCAAGGCACAATATCTTTTTAAGCTGTTTCATAAAGGTCTCCTTTTTCTCTTCCAAAACGGCATCTTAACCCTTGCGATTTTAATCGTCAATTGGCACACCTTTGGCTCGCAAATGATTTAGTAATTTCTCTTCATAATCTGAAATTTCCCCGTGTTCATACAAGTCAATCTCGTTTCCATCCTTCATAACCAAAACATAAGACGGATAATCAATGGTTTCATCAAAACCGTTCACTCTGTTTTCCTTGTAATACACCCGCTCAATTTCTTCATATGCATAATACTGTCCCTTTAAGGACAAAAGCTCTGTGTTATCAACAAAGCCGTCAGCCTTAAAATTAAGATTCCATTTGGCAAGCAGGACGGATAACGCGATTCCCGCAGCAACGATCACCACAAGAAAACCCTTCATAAATCGGTCAGCGCCGCCACCATTTTGGATGTAATCCATCTCAAAGTATTTTTCGCAGTCCTTTCTGAAAAGCCATTTGTATATCTTAAACCGGGCAAAATAACTCGCTTCAAAAGCTGTCAAAAATCCTGCCATAATACAATAGGGATAATTGTAGATTGGTCCCATAAGGTAAACAGATTGCCAGCCTTCATAGGACACGATTAGAAAATATATCAGAAGATACCCGGTCGCGGCAACAGGGGTAAGAACAACTGCTGCAAGCAGCAGCGAAAGCAGTTCTTTCCCTGAAGATTTCTGCACGCCGTTTCCGTCATAGGTTTCGGCGTTGACCGTTATTTCAGAAATATCCGGCATCTGCAGATTGTCTGATGACCAAATGCGAAGCATGCGTTTTTCGTATCCTGTCAGTTTTTTGATCTTGGAAAGTTGCTTGATCGCCTTTGCATAGTTCCCCTTTAAGCTATTTAAGAAGGCATCGCTGGCAAACCGCAACACAAAGAAGTTGGCAATTTCCACTGCCATAATGTCGAAATTTGCCATATCTTCGGGATCTTCCACTTCAAAGATATATTGCTGTTCCTTGTTAAAAGCCGTCAGCATTTTTTCTTTTGCAGCGATATCATAGCTGATTTTTGTGATTTCTTCCAGCTGCCTGTTCAGCACACTTTCTATGCAGTCAAATGCTTGCAGCATGCCTGCTGGATTGCTGATCAGCGGAACGCACATTGGCGCTGCAACATCCACATCACAGTAATCCATAAAAAGCGGTAGCGGAATGTCAACAGACCCTTCTTCCGTTTTGTCAAAAGAAACGCTGCAGCTTAGAATGCTGTTCACTACGCTTAAAATGCCATGAGCCGTATAAGTAAATTTAATCACAAACGCATTATAATAAATTTTGGCATAGCGATATCTTAAGTTTTCCGGTTTTTCTTTTCCTTTGTATTCACTTGAAATTTGGCAAAATAGTCCGCCGGTGTTCTGACAAAACGCTTTTGCCGACTGATCAAATTGCGCAAAGATACGGTTTAACGCGTCTGCTCTGCTCATGCTGCCAATCTCCTTGTGTATATCCCCGGATCAATCTCCCAGGCGGATGTTGATTCCGCCGCCGTTGTTGTCGTTAGAATTGTAGATGCGCAAATACGGGCTCAATGCCTCTGCCGTATTGATCAGCGGCATAGACTGGATGTACACCTTGCCCGGACCGGTAATGCGGGTGTGAAACAGTCCTTCCCCGCCCAGGAATATGTTCTTCGCGCCCTGCACTGTCTGGATGTCCATTGTGCAGCTTTCGCTCATTGCTGCCAGATAGCCGGTGTCCACGACGATGCTTTCGCCCACAGCCAGATCATATTCCTTGCAATGGCCGTCGATCTCCAAGAATACCATGCCGTTGCCGGTGATCTTCTGCATAATAAAGCCTTCGCCGCCGAAGAAGCCTTTTCCCAGCTTTTTCTGGAAATAGACAGAAAGATCCAGGCCCTTTTCCATTGCCAAAAAGCCACGCTTTTGCACAATGATGCCCCTTCCCGGCGCTACCTCAAAAGGAATGATCGAGCCGGGAAAGGTGGAAGCAAAGGCGATCATACCGCTACCGCCAATGGGGGTATATTCGTTGAAAAACAAGGATTCACCGGAAAAGAGTCTGCCGAACATTTTTCCAATACCGCCACCGGTGTTGGTATCCATTTTCATATTGGGGCTCATCCAACTCATTGCTCCGCTTTGGGTGCAAAGGGTCTGCCCTACCTCCGGGTAACAGATCACTACCGGCAAATTGCCGCCTTCAATTTCGTATCGAATCATAGAAAAGCCTCCTTTATTGGATCTGTATTTATTTTATCATGGGCAATTTCCCATTGCAAGAAAAAACCACGGAAACCAAATGATTTCCGTGGTTTTCACTTAATTCACTTACACAATACCGTTTTCTTTTACGGTGATGGTCATACCGTCCTTGACATAGTTGAGGAATTCCTCACCCAGAGAGTCAATAACGGGCATAGATGCGTTTTCGATCCAGACACTGGACAGCACCGCGCCGGCTGCTGCCAGAGAGTCGATGTGGTTTGCAAAAAGCATACAAACGGGATTTTTCTCCAGCGCGCAGGCGCAGTACAGCACCAAGCCGCCGGTGGTAGAGCCGATGGTCTGGGGCAGGCAAAGAGCCTTGTTGATTAAGGGCTTGCCGTGAAGCTCTGCGTTATTCTGGTCGCCGCATTTTACCTCTTTGTCGCCAAACTGCAGCGCCATCTGGAAGGACGCCAATGTGTTAAAGCCCTGGGTAGTAACCACAGCTTCTGCCGTTACCTCACCCGGAGTAATTACTCTGCCTTGAAACTGTTTCATTGTGCAGCACCTCCCTGTGTGATGATGTCCAGAATCTGGCTGTCTTTGTAGTATTTTGCGCTGGTGTAGGTACGCAGCTTATTGGAAGATGTAATGACCGGCATTGTCTTGCAAAGGGGATTGTTCTGTGTGTTGTAGAAGATATTGGTTGACATTTGGTTCAAAGTGCATATACTATTCATAGAAGATGTTCACAGGAATTGAAACTTCGGGTCTTTCCCGTATGAGTTCATTATGTCCTGTGTTACATCTTCTATTTCGTTAATTTCCTAAACTTGGTCGGATGAGGGATTCGATATACATTTTTGCCGCAGGCAAAAATTAAGGTAGCCACCAGTGTTTGCACTGGTGGCTATTTATTGAGAACGTTCCTAAACTTGGTCGGATGAGGGATTCGTTTGCATCTTCGCTCCGTGGAGCGAAGATAAATGTTCCGCCGCGTTAAGCCGCGGCGGGCAACGCTCATCCGCGTTGCATTTAAATTTTCGAATCCACCCTCATCCTCTGCCAAAAAAAGACCACCTTTTTGGGTTGTTTTTTTTTACCAAAGGATGGGGGATTCGAACCCCCGCGAACGGAGTCAGAGTCCGGTGTGCTACCGTTACACTAATCCTCTATGCTGTAAGCACGGGTATTATTATACCCAATGGGCGGAAAAAGTCAAGTAGTTTTTTCCAGTTTTCGCATATTTTTAACCCCGGACAAATGTATCTTGTCCGGGGTTTTACAAATTATTCTGCTGTTTCAGAATCAGCGCATTCCCAAGGGAAGGGTTTTCCTTTTAGAACATGCTTTTTCAGGTAGCGGAAGGTCCGCTCCTCTCCTTTTTCCTTGAGCATTGTCAGAATGTAATTTAACTGTTTCAGCGTTTCCTGGTTAATAAACATCCGCTCCCGGCTTCGCTCCAAATACTCCAGCTCCGAGCCGGGGTGGTAGTTCTTTCCTTGGTACACCTTGCAGGCCGCCCGGCGGTCCATCACCATCTCCACCAGGTATTTGCGGGGCATTTGGACATATTCATAGCGCCGGGTCTCCAGGCTCAAATCCGACCAATACTCATAATGGTGGCGGTTGCGGCCCTTATGGTGCATCCAGGATTGGCTGTATCCGTTTGCCTCCCGCTCTGCGGAGTTGGGGCTTCTTGTGCCCTGGAAATAGCGCACGCCGCTGAAAAACTCTGTAGGAGAGTATTTGCTTAAATCGTGGGTAAGTCCCTGCCAATAAAGGCCCACCCGGAAGCAACCTTCCCGTACCAGCCAGCGGTGATATGTAATGGTCTTAAAATGCTGCCAAGCCTTCATTTAATCACACTTTCTTTTCATTCTTTCATCATTATATTGCATTGCTGACAAAAATACAAGTTAGATCTGTTTATACTGGGTGGGGGTCAAACCGGTTTTTTGCTTAAAGAAGCGGCACAGGTGTCCGCTATCGCAAAAAGACAGCTCTGCAGCAATCTGTTCCAGGGAAAGCTCGTTTTTGCCCAGCAGGATCTTGATCAGGCTGATGCGCCGGGCATCCAAGTATTCCTTTGGGGTAACACCGGCATAGACCTTGAACAGCTTTTCAAAGTATCGCAAACTTACATTGCACATTTTAGCCAGGTCGCTCACCTGCAGATCAAACCGTTCCGTGGTCTCCAGGTAGGAAATACCCTTTTCGATGGTCTTGAAATCCACTCTCCGCTTTTCACTTTTATGTTCCTTGCCGATCATCGCAAAAATCTCGTGGATGGTTAGATAGATCTCCAACGGCTGTTGGTCTGGATTGATAAACTGCCTGTGAAGCTTTTCGAACAAGCTTTGATAAGTGGAAGTATGATCGGTACTTACCACCATCACCCGGTCAGAAAAATGCAGACTCTTTCCGGTTGGTATGGGGGAAATGGCTTTTTTGACCGTTTGGCTGCGGGAAATATCCACAGATTCCAGATTGAATTCAAACAAGATCCGCTGCTGCAGGCCGGTAGATGCCGGCAGAATGTCCCAGGTATAGCGACTGCCCTTGGGCATATACATCACCGTTCCCTGGCTGACAAAGTACGGCTCGCACCCTTCCTGATAACAAATGGCTGTACCGGAGGAAAACAGCAGCAACGCGTCGGTACTGCGTGGCTCGGCGCACATATCGATAGATGTCTTTTCCCTGGAAAACTGCTTGGAAACAAAAATATCCGATACTGAAAAATACTGCTGGGAAATTGCAGAAAAGTCCGTAAGCATATCCCCTGCCCCCTTTGGAGTCATTGTAGCATAGTTATATATAATATTCAATATATTGTTCGCAAAAATCCAATTTCCGGACGGATACCTTTATTGCAAATCCTCCGTTCTCCTTTTAATATAAGCTTATCAAATATAAACAAGGAGAATGGATATGAATCAGACATTCACTGTAGCAATTCTTGGATGCGGCAACCGGGGTACTGTTTATGCCCAGAATATGGTGGCCCAGGAGCCGAGAAAGTTTACTGTTGTCAGCGTTTGCGACCGCAATCCCCAGCAGCTGGTCAAGATCAGCCAAATGATGCCGCTGGAGGAAAAGAATCTGTTTACCGATGAGGAAATCTTTTTCCAGGAAAAGAGAGCGGACATTCTCATCCTCTCCACCTGGGACAAAGACCACGTCCATCAGTGCATCCGGGCGATGGAGCTGGGCTACGACATTTTGCTGGAAAAGCCCATTTCTGACTGTGCCCAGGAGATCGACCTTCTGCTGAAGGCCCAAAAGAAAACCGGCAGAAAGATTGTTGTTTGCCACGTTTTACGTTACAGCGCAGGTGTTACATTGCTGGATAAAGTCCTGAAAACCGGTGTTTTGGGCAAGCTGATCACCATTGACCAGACGGAGCGTGTCCGCTTCTGGCACTATTTGCAGGCTTACTTTAAGCTGCACAGCCTTTGGGAAGGCAAGACCTTTGCCACCATTTTGGCCAAGTGCTGCCATGACCTGGATCTGATCCAGCACTTTGCGAAAGCTAAGTGCCACAGCGTCAGCTCCGTTGGCGGTGTTGCCTTCTTCAAGCGTGAAAATGCCCCGGAAGGCGCTACCGAGTACTGCCTGGATTGTCCCCATATGGAAAGTTGCCCCTACAGCGCCAAGCGCGTCTATGTGGACAACTGGAAAGCAGCCGGCTGCCCCGAATTCAAGTGGCCCTGGAACAAGGTATCTCTCAAGAATCCCAACACCGAGGAAGACCTTTACAGCGGCATCCGCAACAGCGTGTTTGGCAAATGCGCCTTTATGCTGGATGCAGATAAGGACGAGCATGTGGTGGACCATCAGCTGGTGCAGATGGCCTTTAAAAACGGTGTGGTTGCTAATCTGAAAATGGTATTCTCTGCCAATGTGGGCAGACGCATCGCCCTTTACGGTACTTTGGGCGAAGTGGTTATGGATATGTACACCGACACCGTGGAAGTAATGCCCTACGGAGGAGAAAAGCAGGTGCTGAAGATCAGCGATCACGCCTTTATCGCCGACCAGCACGGCGGCGGCGACCGGGGCATTGTGCAGGAGCTTTACGGCATTATGACCGGTGAAATTACCGAGTACACCTCTCTGGAAGAATCTGTAGAAAGCCACCTCATCGGCATTGCCGCAGAAAAGTCCCGTTTAAACGGCGGCGAGTTGGTAATCGTACACGAATAATATTGCAAAATACACTCCCGGATGCTATAATGCAACCGGGAGTGTGATTGTTATGCAGCACAAACAATACACCATTGACAATCTGGGTTATATGATCTCTTACCCGGATAACTTTGACCCCAGTAAGACCTACCCTGTGATCTTCTTTATGCACGGCGCAGGCAACCGGGGAAATGATATTAACAGCCTTTTTGAAAATGCCTATTTTCAGATCTTACCTACCCACAAGGATTTTCCCTTTATTACTGTTGCACCCCACTGCTCCGGTGAGACCTGGTTTGATCTGTGGCAGCCGCTGAAGAATCTGGTGCACCACATCACCACCCTTCCCTTTGTGGATGTATCCCGGATCTATCTGATGGGCGTCAGCATGGGCGGCTACGGTGCCTGGCAGCTGGGTATGAGTCTTCCCCAATATTTTGCCGCAATGGTACCTATCTGCGGCGGCGGTATGTATTGGAATGCAGATCAATTGGTCAACGTTCCCGTTTGGGCCTTCCACGGCGGAAAGGATGATATCGTTTTCCCCGAGGAGTCCATTAAAATGGTCAATGCCGTCAACAAATACGGCGGCAATGCCAAGCTGACCGTTTATCCCGACACACCCCACAGCGTTTGGCTGAAGGTCTACCCCGACCAAGCGGTTTATGATTGGCTGCTTTCTCACAAAAACGAAAATATCAAGCCCTTGGAAAATCAATATGACGATTTGGAGGCCTTTGGGTAAGAGGTATAAAATGAACAAGAAACCTGTTGCGGATAAGAATTTCCGCATTGATTGCAAGGTGCAAATTGACGGACTGAAATACTACGATGTTTTGGACGGCAATTTCACCATCAACGGTGTTTCCTATGAAAACGGTGCGTTTTGCAGAATTCCGGATGCGCTCAGAGAAATAAACAGTTGTGTGCAAGAGGTTGCCCCCTGTACGTCCGGCGGTCGTGTCCGTTTTATCACCGATAGCCCCTACATTGCCATCTATGTCAAAATCCAGGATTGCACCCTGAATCACATCCCCAACTCTCCCCTTACCGGCACGGTTGGCCTTGACCTTTATGAGAGAAAGAATGGCAATCAGCAGTACCTGGGCAGCTTCATTCCCCCGGCAGATTTTTCCGGGGAATATGAATCCGTACTGCAGCTGGGCAGCCGGGAGAAACGGGAATATGTGATCAATATGCCCTTCTTCAGTGGCATATATGAACTTTACATCGGCCTTGACGAAAAGGCGGTGATTGAGCAGCCTACTGCCTATGCCCATCCCATCCCGGTGGTATTTTACGGCAGTTCCATCACCCACGGTGGCTGTGCCTCTCGTCCGGGAAACACCTACCCCACTATCCTCTCCCGGATGCTGGATACGGATTATATCAATTTGGGCTTTGCCGGTGGTGCCCGGGGTGAGGATCCCATTGCAAATTACATTGCAAATTTGCAGATGTCCTGCTTTGTCTATGACTACGATCATAACGCCCCCAACTGTGAGCATCTGCAAAACACCCACGAAAAGATGTTTCAGACCATTCGCAAGGCCCAGCCGAATCTTCCCATTCTCATTCTTTCCCGTCCCAAGTTCCACTTGACCCAGGACGAAAAGAAGCGGCTGGCGATCATTACCGCCACCTACGAAAACGCCATTCAAGCCGGCGACAAAAATGTTTATTTTATTCCCGGTTCGGCGCTGATTGGGCAGGATGTGATCGAAACCGCAACGGTTGATAATGTCCACCCCAATGACAGCGGCTTTTTAAGCATGGCCCTGGCAGTTCAAAAAGTTCTAAAGCCTCTTTTGTAAATAAAAAGTGCTCACCGAGAAATTGTCGGTGAGCACTTTTATTATTCAAACCTAATGGCGTAAATATCGCAGTCGTACATTCCGATTTCCAAAGTAACCGGCTTGCCGGAAAGCTTTGCAACCGCCTCGTCATCCTCAAAACGGATGCGCTTATCGGTGGCATTGCCGAACACCTCTACAGAGGTGTAGCTTTCATCGCCACATTTCAGGGTAAAATACGCGCCGCCCCGGGCAGAGGTCTCAATATTGGCATACAGTTTTTCGCCGCTATAGACAAATTCCTTGGTAACCAATTTGACCTCTTCGCCGCCGGCATGGCGGGAAACGAAGCCATCCAGACGGCAGGTATACTTGACGATTCGGTTATAGCCTTCCACCTGACGGAAGTTCTCCCGGACCATAATCATATACTCGTTATCTGCGCCGGGAATTTCCGAAGGCACTTCCACCACTGCAGGAGCAGCTGCGCCATCGCCGTAGACAAAGGCGGCAGGATTTTCCGGAGGAGGCGGCAGGAAGGTCTCGTCATATTTGGTAAAGGTGTGGCCATCCCGGCCTGTCATAAACAGGCTATCGGTGATGGCAAGACCAAAGCGGGCGATTCTCGTCATTCTTGCCTTTCTGGCATCCTTTCCGCACAACTCGTCATAATTCTTTGTCCAGGACTTGCGCTCCGTGTAGCGCAGGGGGAACGCCACCAGAATGTGGGGCGCTCTGGGGTACGGGAAGACACAGTTGTTGTAGATCTGGAAATCCTTACCGTTGTATTCAATTTTATGCTGCTTGGACCAGTTTTCAAAGTCCGTGGACTCAATCACCCGGACATCCCGCATAAAGGAGAATGTACCTGCTCCCGGCTCACGCATTGCAAAAGCCTCGGGGTCATAAAGCTGATTGGCTACCTTGTCGGTGAAGGAACGGTCAATTATGCCGATATCCTCACCGGGCTCGTGTTCACCCCTGTAATAGGAGAAATACTTGCCGTGAGCCGGGCTCCAGAAGGCGCGGTTTTGGGAATCGAACTCGCCGTCATCGGTAACCAATTCGCACTTGTCAAAATGGATGCCGTCAGCGCTTTTCAGACAGGTCAACGCTCCATGTCCACACCACCATGCCACCATCTTGTACTTTTCATCTGGCTTGCAGTTGGGGCTTTCGTCATAAAACACGGAAAAATTGTCAAAGCCCACAAAGCCAAACTTTTCCAGCATTTCATTATTTAGGATGATGTTATTATGCTTTGAGCCGCCGAATTCCACAAGGCCCAGATCCGGTCTTGTCCAATGCAGAGCATCCTCACTTTCCATAACGGCAACGCACCGCTCCTTCTGGATGTTGTGTCTGCCAATATAGTAAAAGCGCCACTTGCCTTCGGAATAAATCAGGCTGTGCATATGGGTATGGCCTTCCCAAGGCTGATCCATTTCGAACAGAACGCCCCGTCTGACCGGCTTATGTAAGCGAACTTCAGCTGTGGTTTTTTCTTCGTCGATCAGATAATTGTCAAAAAAGCATTCCCGATTGCTTCCAATATTCAGCATAACCGTTCTCCTTTACAGCAATGTTTTCATCTTCTGCAGGGTTTCTTTTCCGCAGGTGTAAATAAAGGACCAGTCTGCCCCGGCAAAGAGCATATCCGGCTGGAATGCCGACCAGTTGTTCAGTTCCTTATCCGTCAAGCCACCGGCAATGCCAACAACCTTGTTATACTCTCTCAAGATGGCGATGGCCTTGTTCATTGCAGCTTTCGTTTTCTCACCGAAAACGTTCAAAAAATCCCCCAGAGAGGCAGACAGATCGTTAGGTCCGAAAATAAAGCCATCCACATAAGGAATCTTCAAAACCTCTTCCAGATCTTCAATGAAATCAATATGCTCGATCTGGACGAAACGGCACATTTCAAAACTGGTTTTCCTGGTATACTCCACTGCATCGTCTGCGCCGTAACGGATCGCCCGGAGCGGACCAAAGCCCCGGTTGCCCTGGGGCGGATAGACGGTCATATCGATCAGCGTTTTTAGCTCCTTGGCTGATCTGACCATCGGAAAAATAACGCCGTCGGGACCCATTTCCAGTACCCGCTTTGTGGTAGTCAAATCATTTTGCGGCACACGCACAATTGCCGGGATACCTACCGATCTTGCTGCATTCAAATGACACAGAACATCCTTATCGCTCATATAGGTATGCTCCATATCGATCCACACGCAGTCATAGCCGATATTGCCCATAATTTCGCACATTGCCGGGTCTGTGGTGCTGACCAGCGTTCCCCGGATCTTTTCGCCCTTTTCCAATTTATCTCTTAAAGCATTCATAGTGAGCCCCCTTGTCTTTCTTTCCTTTATCATATAGTATTTTTTTACAATTTGAATAGTATATTTTGCAATTTATATTGTAATTCCTGCAAGTTAGTGTTATGATACATTCCGTAGCAGTAAGGAGCGGATCTTATGAGCATGCTATTCGATTATAAAGGCGGTGCGCCTTCGTTGCATTTTAAGTACGCAACCGGTGAACCATCCACGCAAAACCAGGAATTTCATTATTATCACGAATTTGTTTTATATGTGGACGGCGGTGCCTATCTTGTAACGAAAGATATTCAGCAGCAGCTGACCCCCGGCAGTGTGGTATTGATTCCCAAAGAACAATTTCACCAGTTCCGCATCGCCGACCCGGATCACTACACCCGGTTTATCCTCGGGTTTTCTGACTTTCCGGAAGTATCCGATTTAATTGGCGATGTAATGACACAAGTAAAGATCATCTCTGCGCCAAACAAAAACGTCCAGGATGTTTACGCAAAACTGATGACAATTGCAAAAAGCACTATGGGCGAAGAAGAAAAGCTTCTGTTTGTCCGCTCTGCGCTGACACAGCTGCTGCTGTATTTCAAATACGATGATTCCGAACAAATTCGTCAGAATATCAACATCTCTCCGCTGGTGCAGCGGGCCATTTCCTATATTGACAAGCATTATCCAGACAAGCTGACCATTGGCAGCATCGCCCAAAAGCTTTATGTTTCCCCTTCTACCCTGGCCCACAACTTCAGTAAGGAGCTGGGCATTTCTATCTACCGCTACATCTCCAAAAAAAGGCTTTTGGAGGTGCATAAGCTGGTGCAGCAAGGTCAGTCCTACAGTCAGGCCGTTAGCAAGTGCGGCTTTAATGACTATTCCTGCTATTATCGTATCTACAAAAAGTATCACGAATAACAAAAAGCACGATGCCAAGCATCGTGCTTTTTCTTGTTTATTTACCGGGGCCGGCAGTGTCCGAGCCATCGCCGGTGAGGTTATAGCGCTTTGCTGCGTCCTCCCGCATCTTGTACTTAAGGACCTTGCCTGCGGCATTCATTGGGAAGCTATCCACAAATTCAATGTATTTCGGCACTTTATGCCGGGCCATACTGGCGCGGATGTATTCAAACATCTGGTCGGTGGTGATAGTGTCCTTTTCCTTCAGAATAATGCTGGCAAAGATCTCCTCGCCGTATTTCTTATCCGGCACACCGATGACCTGCACGTCCTTGACAGCAGGATGAGTGTAGATAAATTCCTCGATCTCCTTGGGGTAGATGTTCTCACCGCCACGAATGATCATATCCTTCAGTCTGCCGGTGATGCAATAGTTGCCCTGTTCATCCTTGCAAGCCAGATCGCCGGAGTGGAGCCAGCCGTTTTCATCGATGGTGTCCCGGGTGGCTTCGGGCATTTTGTAGTAGCCCTTCATGGTATTGTAGCCCCGGGCGCAGAACTCGCCGTTGACCCCAGGGCCAACTTCTTCCCCGGTTTCCGGATCGATGATCTTACACTCCACATGGGGGAAATCATAGCCAACGGTCTCCGTTCTGACCTCCAGAGAGTCCGTCCAGGAAGACATGGTGTTGCCGGGGGCGCACTCTGTCTGTCCGTAAACACTGACAATGCCGTACATATTCATTTCATCCGGCTGGGCCGCCCGCTTCATCAGCTCCGGCGGACACCCAGCGCCGGCCATAATGCCGGTGCGCATATGGGAGAAATCTGTCTTCCGGTAATCCGGATGGTTGAACATGGCGATAAACATCGTCGGCACGCCGTTAAAGCAAGTAATTCTCTCTTGATTGATACAAGCCAGAGAGGCTTTTGCAGAGAAATAAGGCATAGGACACATAGTCGCGCCGTGGGTCATTGCCGAGGTCATAGAAAGAGTCATGCCAAAGCAGTGGAACATCGGCACCTGGATCATCATCCGGTCTGCAGTGGAAAGGCCCATCCGGTCGCCGATACACTTGCCGTTATTGACCACATTATAGTGGGTCAGCATAACGCCTTTGGGAAAGCCCGTTGTGCCGGAGGTGTACTGCATATTGCACACATCGTCCGGACGGACATTTGCCGCCATACGGTGCACCTGCTCGATTGGGATCAGGTCTGCCCGGTCCATAGCCTCTTCAAAGGTTAAACAACCCGGCTGACGGAAGTCCACCGTGATCACATTGCGCAGGAATGGAAGTCTCTTACAGTGCAGCGGCTCCCCTGCCTTTGTCTTTGCGATCTCGGGGCAGATCTCATTGATGATGTTTTTGTAATTGGAATCCAGCGCCGATTCGATCATAACCAGCGTATGGGTATCGGACTGGCGGAGCAAATACTCTGCTTCGTGGATCTTATAGGCGGTATTCACCGTAACCAGCACTGCGCCGATCTTGGTAGTTGCCCAGAAGGTAATGTACCAGGCAGGCACATTGGTTGCCCAGATCGCCACCTTTGCGCCGGGCTTTACGCCCAAAGAAACCAGCGCCCGGGCAAAGTTGTCCACATCCTCCCGGAACTGTTCGTAGGTCCGGGTATAGTCCAAAGTGGTGTACTTAAAGGCGTACTGGTCGGGAAATTCCTGTACCATTCGGTCCAGCACCTGGGGGAAGGTCAGATCGATCAGATCATCCTTTTTCCACACATACTGGCCGCTGCCGTCATGGTTATAATACAGCGACTTTTTCCGGCTGCGGGTGCTGCCGAAACGGCTCATATAGTTGACAAAATGGGGGAAAATGACCTCCTTGTCCTGCAGCTCCTCCATCCACTCCGGTTTCCATTCCAGAGAAACAAAGCCGTCATAATTGATGGAAGACAGGGCCCGGATCATATCCGCCACAGGCATATTGCCCTCGCCGATCAGGTTATAGGTATCCTTGTCGTCAGAGTCCCGCAGGTGAACGTGCTTAACATATGTACCCAGGTTTTTAATGGTGGTGTCAGCGCTCTCGTCAAAATCCCGGTAGGGATGGTGCATATCCCACAGCGCGCCCATATAGTCGCTGGCAAAGCTTTCCAGCATCGCGCGCAAACGGCTGGTATCTGCATAGATGCCGCTGGTCTTGACCAACAGGCTTACGCCCTTCTTCTGGGCGGCAGGCTCCAATTTGGAAAGATTTTCCTTTACCTGCTGTTCGTTGTCGTTCAGTGCGCAGGCAACCACATAAGGCACCCGGGCATCTGCTGCTACCTGCATCAGATTTTCCAGAATCTGTACGCAGCTATCCCCGTCGGACAGATCTATAGAGGTGTCAAAGCAAGGGATGGTCAGCTTCAGATCCCGCAGCTGTCGCACCGTTGCCGCCACCTTATGCTTGTGAAAAGGTCCGCCCTTTTCCAGCATTGGGTCAAATTTGGGCAAATTATAAACTTCAATGCCCCCAAAGCCCATTTCCAGGGCTGTTTGCACCATATCGTCCCAGCCCAGCTCCGGCCAGCCCCGGGTAGAAAAGGACAGATTCATACGGATGCCTCCTCGTAAACGATTTTATTCAAGGCGCTGATGTAAGCGTGGATACTGGCGCCTACAATATCGGTGGAAATACCCTTGCCGGAATATAGCTTGCCACCGGAGCGCAGCTTAACGATCGCCTGACCCATTGCCTCGCGGCCTTCGGTAACTGCCTGAATCTGGAAATCGTCCAGTTCGTAATGGCAGCCGATAATGGACTCAATGGCCAAAAATGCCGCATCGATGGGGCCATCGCCAATGCAAACGCCCTCCATAGGCACATCTGCCTTATAAAGCTTCATATGGGCGGTGGCAGAAATGGTGTTGCCGGCATTGATCACATAGGTATCCAGCCGATAAGTTGCCGGCACTTGCATAGCAGCAGATGCCACAATGGCATCCAGTTCCTTGGCGCTGACCTTTTCTTTTTTCGCGGCAATGGTCCGGAACGCTTCGTAAACCTTCGCGCCATCTTCTTCGGAAAGATCATAGCCCATCCGCTCCACAGCCTTTAAAACGCCGGACAGATCATCGTGGGCGGTCAAATAAATGCCGACATTTTCTTCCTGTACGCCGTTGTCAAAGGGAGAATTTTTGCTGCGACCGGTCTGACACAGCCAGGTGATCTGATTGACGGTGCGATTGAGTTGGGTCACACGCACAGAGCAGGTGGCGCCAAAGCTATCGCCCCGGGAAGAAAGGATCCGGGAAACATTGGCAAGGGATGCGGTATTCAGCGGATAGGCAGCAGTCTTAAGTTCCCCTGCGCCCTGGCAGGCGGCAGCGATCACGCAGGCATCTGCCATAGAAAGCTCGTTGGCGCAGGAAACGCCCAAACAAACATCCTTCAAAGCGGGAACTGCTTCATACAAATTCTTAACAAATGCAGCAAATTCCTCTGGCATCATCGTGCCAGCTGTATCGCAAACCGTAACGGTCTGGGCGCCGTTTTCAATGGCGGCAGAAAGGATCTGGGCAAGGAAGGCCCGGTCGCCCCGGGTGGCGTCATCCGCCACAAACTCCACATCCGGGCAAAGGGCCTTGCACTGGGCAACCCGCTGGCTGACCAATTGCAGCATTGCGTCGGTTTTCTTGTGATACAGATATTCCATTTGCACGGAGCTGACCGGCGCGCATACCTGCAGCCGGGGCTTCTTTGCCAAACGCAGCGCATTCCAGGTCTGCTCAGCATTGCTGCCGTCCAACTGCACCGGAACAGCCACGATGCCGGACTGAACCGCAGAGGCAATGGACTTGATCCGCAAGCTGTCGATCTTGCTGCTGTGGATCCCCTCCAGTTCGATGACAGACACATCCAGCTTATCCAGAAGCTTGGAAAGCTCGATCTTCTCCTTAAAGGACAAAGAAAGCTCCTTTGCTGCCTGCTTCATTGTTACATCGCTGATTCGAATTGCGTTCATAATAAACTCTCCTTGCTAACGGAATTAAAAAAGCCCTGAGGTCTTGCTGACCTCAGGGACGAAAATCATTTCGCGGTACCACCCTGGTTATTCCCCAACAGGGAATCACTCATCGGACTCTGACAAGTCCTATCCCTGTAACGGGGGAAACCGGGTTTCATTACTAACAAGCCGCGTTCACAAAACCGACTCAGGAACCAGTTCGTCCAACCCCTCCGCACCGGTTCGCACCAAACACCGGCTCTCTGCAGCCTCAGGAAAGGACAAGTCTTCCTTCGAAGTCATTAAAATATGTGTATACTATTAAATCATAAATCTATCTGTATGTCAATTGTAGGATTGCACAATAATCACGTTAAAACCTCCGCGTGTTTTGGAGAGAAACACATTTGACTTTTGCTGGTGGACATGTTATAGTATCACTAACATCCGAAAATAGATTGCAAATGGCTTTGACGAAGACGGCAGGAAAGACAGTTTTCCAGAGAGTTGACGGTAGGTGCGAGTCAACAAACAGCTTTCTGAACGCCCATCCCTTCCGAGCCGGAGAGGTGAATCTTTTTTGTAGTAAGCTCTCCCGTCTGTCCGCGTTAAGGAATAGCGCTTTTTCGAGCGTGAAGGGACGGCTTCGGCCGTAATTTGAGTGGTACCGCGGGTAACATATACTCGTCTCAAGATTTTTCTTGAGACGATTTTTTATTAGGAGAAAGGACTGATCCATATGACCAACCAAAACACTGCCAATCAGCTGATGGACATCGCCGCCCGTATCCGAGAAATGCGCGAGATTTTGGGCTACAGTCAGCAGAAAATGGCAGAGATGACGGAGGTTTCTGCGGAGACCTATCAGTTGTATGAATCCGGGACGATTGATCTTCCCTTTACATTTTTGCATAAATGCGCCAAAGCCTTTGGCGTGGAAATTACCGTTCTTTTGGAAGGCCACAGTGCCAAACTGACCGGCTATACCGTTACCCGCAAGGGCAAGGGTCTGACCACTGCCAGCGAAGACGGTATCACCATTCAGGATATGGCGCCGATGTTCCGCAGCAAGCTGGCCACCCCCTACTATGTTACCTACGAATACTCCGAGCAGCTGCAGGACGAGCCCATCCACACCGTTACTCACGACGGCCAGGAATTTAATATGGTCATTAAGGGCGCTATGCGTATTCGCCTGGGCGATCACGAAGAGGTGCTCCACGAGGGCGACTCTATTTTCTATAAATCCTCCACGCCCCACGGTATGATCGCCATTGAGGGCAAGGACTGTGTGTTCCTTTCTATGGTTATGGCCAGCGACAAGCGGGATACCGCGATGACGCTGCCCTCCCAGAGAGTTGTTAAGGAGCTGACAGCCGAGCAGCGACTTTTGTGCAACGAGTTTGTCTGGGGAACGGAAGATGAAAAGGGTGTTATGACCGGCATCAACTATGCCAACACCGATCGCTATAACTTTGCCTTTGACACTGTGGATGCCATCGCCCGGAAGGATCCCGAAAAGCTGGCGATGATCCATATTGCCAACGATATGACCGAGCGCCGCTTTACCTTTAAGGATCTGAAGGATGCCTCCTCCCAATGCGCCAACTACTTTAAGTCTTTGGGCATTAAACGGGGCGACCGGGTGATGCTGGTGCTCAAACGCCATTACCAGTTCTGGTACGCCATTCTGGGCCTGCACAAGCTGGGCGCTATCGCCATTCCCGCCACCAATCAGCTGATGGAGCACGACTTTGTTTACCGCTTCCAGGCAGGCGGTGTCAGCGCCATTTTGTGTACTGCTGACGGCGACACTGCCCATCAGGTGGAATTGGCAGAAAAGGCCTGCGGCATTCAGCTCAATAAGATTCTGGTGGGCGGCAGCCGGGAAAACTGGCACAACTTCAATGAAGAATTTGGTCTTTTCAGCCGTCGGTATGTCCGCACGGAAGACGCGCCCTGCGGCGATGACCCGATGCTGATGCTCTTTACCTCCGGCACCACCGGCTATCCCAAGATGGCTATGCATTCGTATAAATATGCTCTGGGCCACTATGTTACCGCCAGATACTGGCATCTGTGCGAACGGGATGGTCTGCATTTTACCATTTCCGAAACCGGCTGGGGCAAAGCCCTTTGGGGTAAGCTTTACGGCCAGTGGCTGTGTGAAGGCGCGGTGTTTACCTATGACTTTGACCGGTTTGATGCAGAAAAGATCCTGCCTATGTTTGCAAAGTACAACATCACCACCTTCTGCGCGCCGCCTACTATGTACCGAATGCTGATCAAGCAGGATTTGAGCCGCTACGATCTTTCCTCCATTCATCACGCCACCACCGCCGGTGAGGCGCTGAATCCGGAGGTGTTCTATCAGTTTGAAAAGGCCACCGGTCTGCGGATCCACGAAGGCTTCGGCCAGACGGAAATGACCCTGGGCATTGCCAATCTCTATGGCACAGAGATCAAACCCGGCGCTATGGGTAAGCCGATCCCTGGCTATGGCATCGACATTGTGGATGCTGACGGCAACAGCGTCGAAGACGGTATCAACGGCGAGATCGTGATCCACACCGACCCCACCATTACCTGCGGCGTTTACCTTGGCTACTATCTGAACCAGGAAGCCACCGACAGCGTGTGGCACGACGGTATGTATCATACCGGTGATGTGGCATGGCGGGATGAGGATGGCTACTACTGGTATGTTGGCCGGGCTGACGATGTAATCAAGTCCTCCGGATACCGCATTGGACCCTTCGAAATCGAATCGACCATTATGGAGCTTCCCTATGTTTTGGAGTGCGGCGTGTCTGCCGCTCCCGATGAGGTCCGCGGTCAGGTGGTCAAGGCGTCCATCGTCTTGATCCCCGGTGTAGAGGGTACGGAAGAGCTGAAAAAAGAGATCCAAAACTATGTCAAGACCCACACCGCGCCCTACAAATACCCCCGCATTGTGGTCTTCCGGGACGAGCTTCCCAAGACCATCAGCGGCAAGATTATGCGCAACAAGCTATAAGCGCAAAAAACTTGACAATTACATAGCAAAATGATATGATTTCAAGAAAGAAAAGGCTAGGATGAAGTGTATCTGTTGCAAGGCATTTTCCCAGAGAATTGGCGGTTGGTGCAAGCCATGAAAATGTGCGGCAGGTTGTCCCTTCGGAGCCGGAGAGAAGAAAGCTTTGGCAATTAGACCTCTCCCGTGTTGGATGCGTCAAATCCCCCAATGAGTGGCGTCTGTGCAGGCGCAATTTGAGTGGTACCGCGGGCTTCGCAGCTCGTCTCAAGAAATCATTCTTGAGACGGGCTGTTTTGCTTTTCTCAAGTCCAGGAGGAACCCCATGGAACAAAACATGACCGGTATGACCTACAAAATGAAAGAAGTGGCTGAAAGAATCCGGGAGCTGCGGGAGATCACCGGCTTAAGCGTGGAGGAAATGGCCTCCCGCACCGGTTTGAGTGTGGACGAATATATCGCTTGCGAGTCCGGCAACCGGAACTTAAGTGTCGCTTTCCTATATCACTGTACCTTAAGCTTCGGCGTGGATATGTCCGACCTGCTGGAGGGTCGCAGTGCAAAGCTGCGCTCCTATGCCCTCACCCGAAAAGGCGAAGGTCAGCGCATTGAAGAAGCCCACCATATGATCGGCTATAACCTGGCTGCGGATTTTCGCAACCGTATCGCCCTGCCCCTTTATATGGAGCTGGCATACCGCCCCGGCGCAGAATATGAAGATATCGAGCTGACCACCCACGAAGGTCAGGAGTGCGATATCGTCATTCGGGGTCATATGCGCATTCAGATCGGCGGCAAAACAGAAGTGCTTCACGCCGGCGACTGTATTTACTACGACTCCTCTACGCCCCACGGTATGATTGCTGTGGATGGTGAGGACTGTGCCTTCTATGCCATTGTGCTGCGTAACCAGGCTGCCCGCGAGGGCGAGCAATCTGCCGCTGTGGCAACTGTGGATACATACGAGCACACCCCGGACACACAAAGACGAATTTACCACAACTTTATCACGCCCACCGAAGAAAACGGCAAGCTCAAGGAAATTGCTTTCCACAATGAGGAGACCTTTAACTTTGCCTTTGACATTGTGGATGCCTTGGGACAGACCAAGCCGGAAAAGCTGGCTATACTCCACATTTCCCAGGACGGCACAGAGCGGCGTTTTACCTTCCAGGATATGAAGAAGGAATCTGCCCGGGCAGCCAACTACTTTAAGTCCCTGGGTATTCAACGGGGCGACCGGGTGATGCTGGTGCTCAAGCGCCACTATCAGTTCTGGTTCGCTATTTTAGGCCTGCACAAGCTGGGTGCTGTGGCCATTCCCGCCACCAATCAGCTGCTGGAAAAGGACCTTACTTACCGCTTTACTGCCGGTAATGTAAAGGCCATCCTTTGCACCGCTGACGGAGATGTTGCCGATGCGGTGGATGCAGCCGGGAAAAAGTGTCCTATGCTCACCACCAAGATCTTGGTCGGTGGCAGCCGGGAAGGCTGGCACGACTTTAATGAGGAGTACACTATGTTCTCCTCCCGGTTTGCCAGAGCAGCGGATGCCCCCTGCGGCCCCGATCCGATGCTGATGTTCTTCACCTCCGGCACCTCCGGCTATCCCAAGATCGCCGCCCACAACTATAAGTACCCTCTGGGCCACTTTATTACCGCAAAATACTGGCACAGGGTAAATCCCGACGGCCTGCACCTGACCATTTCCGATACCGGTTGGGCCAAGGCGCTGTGGGGCAAGCTTTACGGCCAGTGGCTGTGCGAAAGCGCAAACTTTGTCTATGACTTTGACCGTTTTGATGCGGAAAAGATCCTGCCGATGTTTGCAAAGTATCAGATCACTACCTTCTGCGCGCCGCCTACCATGTACCGGATGCTGATCAAGCAGGATTTGAGCCGCTTCGATCTTTCCTCCATCCAGCACGCATCTACTGCCGGCGAGGCCTTGAATCCGGAGGTCTACCGCCAGTTTAAAAAGCATACCGGCCTTGCCATTAAGGAAGGCTTTGGTCA
Source organism: Faecousia sp. (assembly GCA_045612985.1). Classification (GTDB taxonomy): domain Bacteria; phylum Bacillota; class Clostridia; order Oscillospirales; family Oscillospiraceae; genus Faecousia. Next base: position 25,135 of record JAZLAB010000069.1, on the reverse strand, counting down.
GTCGGAAAGCACCATTATCATCGGTAACCTTATCGGTGACAGCCACAAGGTCGGCTCTATGGGTAAGCCTGTACCGCTGTATAATGTCCATCTTCTGGACACTGACGGCAATCCGGTGGATCCCGGTGAAACCGGTGAGATCTGTATTGACATTTCTAACGGCCTGCCCTGTGGTCTTGCCTACGCCTATGAAGGCAGTGAGGAGATCACCGCCGAAACCTGGCGGGATGGCTTCTACCACACCGGCGACCTTGCCTGGAAGGACGAGGACGGCTTCTACTGGTATGTGGGCCGCGCCGACGATGTGATCAAATCCTCCGGCTACCGTATTGGACCCTTCGAAATTGAAAATGTCATTATGGAGCTGCCTTATGTTCTGGAATGCGGCGTTTCCGCCGCTCCCGACGAGATCCGCGGCCAGGTGGTCAAGGCAAGCATCGTGCTTGTCAAGGGCTTCAAGGGCACAGACGAGCTGCGTAAGGAAATCCAAAACTACGTCAAGTCCAAAACTGCTCCCTATAAGTACCCCCGCATCGTGGAATTTAAGGACGAACTGCCCAAGACCACCAGCGGCAAGATCATCCGCAAGAAGTTGTAATTATGAAGCATAAACGATTAACCTTGTTTGCCGGCCATTACGGCAGCGGCAAAACAAATATTGCTGTCAACTATGCCATGCAGCTGGCAAAAGAAAGTAAATCCGTCTGCATTGCAGACCTGGATATCGTCAACCCCTACTTTCGCACCGCTGACAGCGCAGCGCAGCTGCAAGAAGCAGGCATAGAGCTGATCTGCTCCGCCTTTGCCAATTCCAATGTGGACCTGCCGGCCCTACCTGCGGAAGCCTATAGGCTGGTGCAGGATAAACAGACCTATGCGGTTGTGGATATCGGCGGCGATGATCGGGGCGCTTATGCGCTGGGCCGCTATGTTCCTTCCATTTTGGAGGAAAACAACTACCGTATGGTCTTCGTAGCCAACTGCTATCGGCCTCTGACCCGCACGCCCCAGGAGGCGCTGGAGGTAATGCGGGAAATTGAAAGCGCCTGTGGTCTTACCTTTACAGATATTGTAAACAACTCCAATCTGGGCAGTGAGACCACCGCCCAAACGGTGCTGGACTCTTTGGATTACATTCAGGAGCTTTGCGCCATCAGTAAGCTTCCCCTCTTTGCCCACACCGTAAAGGCAGATCTGGCCCGGGAAGTTGACCTTACCCCCGTTTTCCCCCTGCAGCTGCAGGAGAAATATTTTGATTTACCCTCCCAGAAGCCGGGAAACCGGCCCCTGTGGGGATAAGAAAACCCAAGGAGGAACCATTATGGCAAATGTAACATTCCGTACGGACTGGTGCAAAGGCTGCGGTCTTTGCGTAGACGCCTGTCCCAAGGGTTGTCTGGCCATTGCTGCCGACAAGATCAACAAAAAAGGTTATTCTCCCGCTGTGATGAAAGAGCCGGATAAGTGCATTGGCTGCGCCTTCTGCGCGACTATGTGTCCCGACTGCATCATCACTGTGGAAAAGTAAGGAGGCGCAATATGGCAGACAGAGTTTTAATGAAAGGCAATGAAGCCATTGCCGAAGCCGCCATTCGTGCCGGCTGCCGACATTACTTCGGCTACCCCATCACCCCCCAGACAGAGATCGCTGCATATATGGCAAAGAAGATGCCCAAGATCGGCGGCGTGTTTTTGCAGGCGGAAAGTGAAATTGCTTCTATCAATATGGTCTACGGCGCTGCCGCTGCCGGCGTCCGGGTTATGACCTCCTCTTCCAGCCCCGGAATTTCCCTAAAGGCAGAGGGCCTGAGCTACATTGCCGGCTCTGATGTGCCGGCGCTGGTGGTCAATGTCCAGCGGGGCGGTCCCGGCTTGGGCGGCATTCAGCCCTCCCAGTCCGACTACTTCCAGGCCACCAAGGGCGGCGGACACGGTGATTTCCGGATGATCGTTCTGGCCCCTGCTTCTGTGCAGGAAATGGCCAGCCTGACCATTAAGGGCTTTAACTTGGCGGATAAGTATCGAATGACCTCTATGATCCTTGCTGATGGCACCATCGGTCAGATGATGGAGCCTATTTCCTTTGAGGACGCCGAGATCGACGCTTACGAAAAACCCTGGGCCCTCACCGGCACCAACTGTGAGCGCAAGCACAACATCGTAAACTCTTTGTATCTCAAGCCCGACGAGCTGGAAGTTAAGAATTTCGAGCGCTACCAGCGCTATCAGGAAGTAGAAGAAAAAGAGGCTATGTGGGAAGAGTATATGATGGAAGACGCCGAGTACTGCGTGGTCGCCTTCGGCATTGCCTCCCGTGTGGCAAAGAATGCGGTGGTTGCCGCAAGAAATGAAGGCATTAAGGTGGGCTTGATCCGTCCCATCACTCTGTGGCCCTTCCCCAAGGCAGCACTGGCAAAGGCTGCTGACCAGGTCAAGGGATTCATCTGTGTGGAGCTGAATATGGGTCAGATGATCGAAGACATCCGTCTTTACACCGAATCCAAAAAGCCTGTTGGCCTGTGCAACCGCTGCGGCGGTATGATCCCCAGTCCCGATGAAGTACTGACCTCCATCCGGAATGCTGCGAAAGGAGAGTACTAATTATGGCTGTTGTATTTGAAAAACCCAAGTCCTTGGCAGACATTCCTCTGCATTACTGCCCCGGCTGCCCTCACGGCATTATTCACCGGCTGGTTGCAGAGGTTATGGACGAGCTGGGCATTGAAGGCAAGACCATCGGCGTTGCTCCCGTTGGTTGCGCGGTTATGGCCTACGATTACTTTAACTGCGATATGATCGAAGCAGCCCACGGCAGAGCTCCCGCTGTTGCCACCGGCATTAAGCGCAGCCGCCCGGAAAACATCGTCTTTACCTACCAGGGCGACGGCGACCTTGCCTCCATTGGTATGGCCGAAACTGTCCACAGCGCCGCAAGAAACGAAAACATCACCGTCATCTTCGTCAACAATGCCATTTACGGTATGACCGGCGGTCAAATGGCCCCCACCAGCCTGCCCGGTCAGGTTACCCAAACCTCTCCCTATGGCCGCGATGTCAATCACTGTGGCTGGCCCATCAAGGTCTGCGAAATGCTTGCGACCCTGGAAGGCCCCGAGTACATCACCCGCGTGGCAGTGAACAATGTGAAAAATGTTAAAAATGCCAAGAAGGCTATTAAAAAGGCTTTCCAGAACCAGATCGACGGCAAGGGCTTTAGCCTTGTGGAAGTGGTCTCCGCCTGTCCTACAAACTGGGGTATGACGCCCCAGCAGGCGCTGCAGTGGGTGGAAAGCGATATGCTTCCCTACTACCCCATCGGTGTCTACAAGGACAGAACCGCTGCAAAGGAGGAAAAGTGATATGAAAACAACACAGATCCTCATTGCCGGTTTCGGTGGCCAGGGCATCTTGTTTGCCGGTAAGTTCCTGGCATACAAGGGTCTGATGGAAGACCTGCAAGTTTCCTGGCTGCCCTCTTACGGCCCGGAAATGCGCGGCGGCACCGCCAACTGCAATGTGATTCTCTCTGAATCCCCTGTTGGCAGTCCCATCGTTACCAGCCCCGATGTGCTGATCGCTATGAACCTGCCCAGCCTGCAAAAGTATATTGATACCGTCGTTCCCGGAGGCCAGGTCTATGTGGACTCTTCCCTCATTGATGTGAAGGTGGAGCGCACGGATGTGCAGGTGTTCTACATTCCCGCAACCCAGCTGGCAAAGGAAAATGAGATTTCCACTCTGGCCAATATGATCATTGTTGGCGCACTGCTGCAAAACAATCCCGAACTGTCCTTTGCGGGCGTAGAGGCGGTTGTTTCCAATCTGGTACCCCCCAAGAAGGCTGCCTTGATCGAACTTAATATGAAGGCGCTGAACATTGGTAAGGAATACAAGTAAAATCAATTCAAGGAGGAAAATATTATGAATGCAATGACCGAAATGGTAAACTTCCGTCATGAGAAGGTGCTGTTCATCAACAACGAGAAGGCCGGTTTGAAGGCAATCATCGCTGTTCACAACACCAATCTGGGCCCCGCCATCGGCGGCTGCCGTCTGTTCCCCTACGCATCCTACGACGATGCGCTGTTCGATGTGCTGCGCCTGAGCCGCGGTATGTCCCACAAAAATGCAGTTGCCGGTCTGCCCCACGGTGGCGGTAAGGGCGTCATTATCGCTGACCCCTCCCAGAAGACCGAGGCTATGTTTGAGGCCTTTGGCGAGGCTGTTAACAACCTGGGCGGCGACTACATCACCGCAGAGGATGTGAACACCACCTGCGACGACGCGCTGGTGATGCTGCGTAAGACCAATCACATCTGCGGCCTGCCCCAGAACAGCGGCGACCCCTCTCCCTTCACCGCTCGCGGCGTATGGCAGGGCATCAAGGCTACCGCCAAGGTCGCACTGGGCGCCGACTCCCTGGAGGGTATGACCATTGCTGTGCAGGGTCTGGGCAAGGTCGGCTACGATCTGTGCCGTCTGCTCAATGAAAGCGGCGCAAAGCTGATCATCGCCAACCGCTCTAACAAGGCTATGGCTGAGAAGGCTGCTGACGAGTTTGGCGCTGTGATCGTTCCCACAGAGCAGATCTACGCACAGCAGTGCGACATCTTCTCCCCCAACGCAATGGGCGCAATTTTGAATCCCACCACCATTCCTATGCTGAACTGTAAGGCAGTTGCCGGTGGCGCCAACAACCAGATCCTGGACGATGCTTCCGGTCTGGCGCTGAAGGCCCGGGGCATCTACTATGCGCCCGACTTCGTCATCAACGGCGGCGGCGTTATCAACGCAGCAGCAGAGGTCGACGGTCCTTACAACAAGGCAGCCGTCCTGGAGAAGGTGGACAACATCTACAACTCCATCGAGCACATTCTCTCCGAGTCCAAGAAGACCGGCGAGCCCGAGGGCGTGATCGCTACCCGCTACGCCGAATCCCTCATCTACAAATAATTTGCATAAAAAGAACCAGCCTGCAGGCTGGTTCTTTTTTTACAGATTTAAGAAGCCTTCGATCGTCTTATGGCCGATCTGCTCAAACTGTTCGTCCGTCAAATTAAGCTCCAAAAAGCGCTTGGTCTCCTTCACCGGATCCCACAACGGGTAGTCCGTACCAAAAGCCATCCGCTCTGCGCCGTAACGGTTAATGTAATCCTCCGCAACACCCTTTTCCATAAACATCAGGCTGCTGGACACATCGAAAATGCAGTCTTTATCCTGCAGGCACTCATAGGCCGTTTCGTACATACCGTAGCCGCCAAAGTGAGCGGCGATCACCTGCAGTCTGGGAAACAGCTCCATCACCTTGCGCAGCTTTGCCGGGTGAGAGTAATCATAGCGCACATCTCCCATATGCAGCAACACCGGGATCTTCCCGGAGATCTCCTCGTAAACAGGAAACAGCCGGGGATCATCGATGGCAAATTCCTGGGTGTCCGGGTGCATCTTGATACCCTTAAGCTTTTTGTCCAGAATGAACTTTGCTTCCTCTGCGATGTTTTCCATAGCAGCGTGGACAGTACCAAAGCCGATAAAGCGGGGCTGAATATCCAGCTGCTCCAAAATGAACTCGTTGATATGGCGGGTGCGGTCCGGCCGCACAGCCACCGGCAGAATGATAAAACGGTCAATTCCCGCCGCATCTCCCTTTTGCAGGAGCGTATCGGTAGTGCCGTCCATTTCGTCTGTACCGAGATGATAGAAATCCCGGATACTGGCAGCCGCCTTCCGGGCAATTGCCGGGGGATATACGTGGGTATGGATGTCGATTAAATGCATGGTTTTGCCTCGGTTCTTGTGAGATCGTGTAGAATTATTATAACAATCGCACCAGAAAATGCAAGGTCTTAACCCACGATTTTTCCGTCGGGAGCAATGGTTACAATCGTCAGCGGAATATCCCTGCCGCTGTTGGCAATTGCAGTTTTCACTGCGTGGACGATGCCGCCGCAGCAAGGCACGGTCATCCGGGTAATGGTGATGGATTTGATGTTATTCAGCTGCAGCATTTGGGTCAGCTTCACGGAGTAGTCCACATTGTCCAGCTTGGGACAGCCAATGACCGTTACCCGAACCCGGATGAAATCCTTATGGAAATTGCCGTAGGCATAGGCGGTGCAATCTGCAGCGATCAGCAGATCCGCCTCGTCCAAATATGGTGCGTTGGGCGGCAGTAATTTGATCTGCACCGGGAAGTTGGTCAGCTGACCGGGAACATCTGCTCCGGTGGCATCCTTCTTTTCCATCGTCTGACAGGCCGAGCCTGGACAACCGCAAGGAAGATTTTGCTCCTTGGCCTTCTTTGCAGCAAGGACAGCCGCCTCGTTGTAAGCCGGGGCTTCCCGCTGTTCAAAAGATATGGCATTCATCGGACAAGCCGGCAGACAGTCGCCCAGACCGTCGCAGTAGTCCTCCCGAAGCAGCTTTGCCTTGCCGCCCACCATACCGATAGCTCCTTCGTGGCAGGCCTTGGCGCACAGGCCGCAGCCGTTGCACTTATCTTCGTCAATGGTAATAATTCTTCGGATCATCGTCCACCCTCCTTAGGCGCTGTTTTTTTGCATCGCGGCGATCTCCATCATTTTTTCGTACATCTCATCGCCCACGCATTTACTTGCGTACTGACACCACTGGACACAGCTTAAGGTATCGTTATAGGCAACAAAGCCGCATTTTTCACAGGGCATCTGGGTGTCGATGGAAAACAGCTCGATGGTGCTGCCGCATTGGGGGCAAATCTTTTCAATAATCGTAGGGGTCCGGGGTTTTCCCTGGCATCCTTGTAACATAGAGATCCCTCCTCTCTTTGCTTTTACTATAGCAAATAAAAGCCCCAACCGATGTTGCAAATATCACATCGGTTGGGGTGTTTTTAATTTAAAATGCGAAAACAGTTTTTATCGTAGTCAATCAGACCATCCTGCTTCATTTTTACCAGTTCTCTTGTCAGCGCGCTGCGGTCAACGCACAAATACTCTGCCAGTTCGATCCTTCCAAGAGGAATTTCAAAATACCGGGCCTGCTGTAGCTCCGCCTGCACAGAAAGGTATGCAAGGAGCTTTTCCCGGATCGTCCGCTTGGACACGATCTCCACTTTCCGGATCAGGTCCTGATTCTTATTGGCAATGATGCGCACCATACTTTCCGTCAGCTGATGGTGAAAACCGCAGGCCATCGTGCAGCTGCGCATGGTCTTGTCAAAGGGCATAAACATCACCTTTGCATCCTCGGAAACCAGGAAAGTTACTACGGACAGATTATTATCTCCCCAGGCAAAGGACTCGCCAAACAATTCATCCTTTCCAATGCGGACCAGCAGGGTCTTGTTGCCCCAGATGTCCTCCTTGATCATATCCACGCTGCCGGAAAGCACAAGTCCCACATGGCGGATATTCTCCCCTTCAAAGGCAATAATACTGCCTTTTTTGTATGTACCGATATGATACCCGATACACCCAAGCACCGTTTTTCGGTCCTCTTTGTCGATCCCGTCAAACAGCGCAGATTTTACATCCTCCATAAATTCCAGCACAGCCCATCCCTCCTTGCGCTTATTGTACACCAAAAGGCTCTATGTTGCAACTATCACATTATAAACATTTATGCGCCCACGATTCCACAAATTCAAAGGTCAATCCTTTTATAAATCTTTTTTGCCCTGGGAGTTTACATCAAATAACCACCGTGATACAATATAGCAAATCCATAAAAAGAAGGCAGCGCTATGCATTCAAAAAACCATTCCCTGACCCAGGGTCCTATCTGGAAAGTGATCCTGCTTTTTGCATTGCCGGTTTTTCTGGGCAATGTGCTGCAGCAGCTATATAACGCTTTCGACGCCTGGTGCGTGGGCAATTTCATTGATGACAACGCCCTGGCCGCCGTCAGCTCCTCCGGCAATCTGATCTTTATGATGGTCAGCTTCTTCCAGGGACTTTCTATGGGCGCCGGCGTGCTGATTGCCCGCACCTATGGTGCAAAGCACTATAACACAATGGAAAAAGCCATTCATACAGCCATCGCGCTGGGTTTGGTGGTGGGCGTATTTCTGACCATTGCAGGTGTTGCTTTGACACCGATCATCCTGACCTGGATGAACACCCCCGCTGATGTGCTGCCCCAGTCCATCAGCTATTTTCGCTGCTATTTCTGCGGCGCGATCTTTACGGTGATGTATAACATCTTCGTGGGCATCCTCCACGCAGTGGGCAACAGCAAGCACCCCCTTTATTACCTGTTGTTTTCCACACTGATCAACATCGCGCTGGATATGCTGTTTGTGGCAGGTCTTGGTCTGGGGGTCGGCTCTGCCGGTGTGGCAACCACCATTTCCCAGGGCGTCAGCGCCTTTTTGTGCTTTCGGTATCTTCTGCGCATTGACGCGCCCTACCGGGTGCAGCTCCGCAAGATCCGCTTTCATAAAGACAGCCTGGTGCAGATCATCCGTTACGGTGTGCCTTCCGGTGTGCAGAACAGTGTGATCGCCCTTGCCAATGTGGTGGTGCAGACCAACATCAACAGCTTCGGCAAAGCCGCAATGGCAGGCTGCGGCGCTTATTCCAAGCTGGAGGGTTTTGCCTTCCTGCCGGTGCTGTGCTTTACCCAAGCGCTGTCCACCTTTGTGGGCCAGAATCTTGGCGCACAGCAACACGCAAGAGTGAAAAAAGGCGTTGCCTTCAGCGTGGTGTGCAGCTGCACAATGGCAGAAGTGATCGGCTTGCTTTCCTACCTCTTTGCGCCACAGCTGATCAGTCTGTTCACAGACTCCCTTGATGCCATTGATTACGGTGTGCGGCATATGCGCACCATCAGCCTTTTCTACTGCTTGCTTGCCTTCTCCCACTGCATCGCCAGTGTGCTGCGCGGTGCAGGCAAAGCCACTGTGCCGATGTTTGTGATGTTGGGCTGCTGGTGTGCCCTTCGAATGACCTATGTAACCGTTGCGCTGAAATTTGTCAACGAGCTGACCACTGTCTCCTGGGTCTACCCCATCACCTGGGCCTGCAGCAGCATTATCTTTTTGATCTATTTCTTCACAGCGGACTGGATCCACAATTTTGACCGGGAACGCAACCTATAAAGCGCAAAAAAGATGCTGTCGCCCAAGGGCAACAGCATCTTTTTCTTATTTTTCCAAGGTGTCTTCCTGGCCGCGATAAACCACGAACTTGCAAAACAGGAATTCCAGAACAAAGTTTGCCAGCATCGTTACGACCAGAATAATGAAATCGTTTACACCATAACCCTCTGCCAAATGGCCCAGGTATGTAGAAAGGGGTGTAAACACCAGATAGAAACCAAAAACCTTTGCCATCGCCACCGGCACATTGGCGGCAGACTTAAAGGTATATCTGCGGTTAAGGGTAAAATTCCACAAAATGGAAAGCACCAGGGAAATCAGATACGGGATCCAGTAGTCCTGAATAAACAGCTCCATAATCGCAAAGGAGCCCACCTGGATCACGCCCGCTGAAATGGAAAACAGTGTGAATTTCACTGCCTGCCATAATTGTTTTTTCTCTTTCATAAGCTATTTATCTCTCCTTATAAGCTTGTAGAGTATGGAAAAAGTGTAACCCAAGCTTGCAAAATTGTCAACAAATTCTTCAAAAAACAAGTTGCTTATCCCTGGATTATAATCAATATAGACATCAAATTGAAGGTGTGGTATAATTTGGTAAAGAGAGGTGTTTTTATGTCAGAAAAGATCACAAAAATCTCCAAAGAAAACTTTTCCGCAGCTGTTGACTATGCATACACCCTAAACAAGAAAATGGATGCCACCCGCTGGGCACAAAACATCCTTGTCCCCCTGGGGAGTTTGCTGTTTGCCATTCACCTGATGATTTTCATTTTGGGTCTTGCTTATGAAGTCGTTACCGAACAAAATGTCAAGCTTGCGATCTTTGACACTCTGCGATTCGTTCCGGATTACTGCCATTACCTTTGGGCACAGTTTGGCAAAATCACTGACCTTCCCTTTTTAAAGGTTGTTATGTTCTTTGTTTTGCTGTACCTTGTCCCCTTTGCCGCTTGTGGAATTGTCAGACTTTTCGTGCCCCTTTTCGCAAAGGGCCAAGCGCCGGAAATCGATGGTACAGCCCCTAAAATGGCAAAGCAGCTTTACCAGTATGTAGAGCAAGGACCATTTCCCAAAAAAGATTCCGACGATGCCCGGTCGCTTTGGTGCGCCATCAGCGGTATCAGCACCATCGCGATTATCACCGCCATCATTGCCCACGCCTTGTTTACAAATATGAAGATCAACGATTCCAATTACGGATGGGTCATTCTTCTGGTGGTGGTCACCCTGCTGGAGTTTGTTTTGGTTTACATTCTGTATTGGCGGATGCATTTTGTGCTGACGCTTTTGATCAAGGGTTTCTACTCTGTCCCCAAGGACAGAGAGGATTTCCTGGCGGAATTAAAACGCTATTGGCTGTCCATCGACTCAGGGGAACGCCTGCGGGTCTATAAAGAAGAGGAAAGAAAAAAGAGTTCCTACGACGGCTGGAAATACAGAAACCTGGAAAAGACCGCATACTATAAAGATAAGTTTGATGAGCATTACGCCACATATATGGGTTACCCTCCCAAAAACGACGATGACGCGATAACGCGGATGCCAAAGATATGGAGCTGGATTTATCCGGCAAGGGCTACGGCGACTATTAAATCTGCATAAAAAGGCTTGACCGATTTGGTCAAGCCTTTCCCTTTTATAACAAATTTCACTAAATCTACAAAAAACTTGCATTGTCCATCAAACCGTGCTAAAATATTCCTGCGACACAGTTTAATATTCTTACGGGCAGGCATACTTTTTGTGTAAAAATGTATGCTTTGTCGTCATTGCCTGTTTGTAGGAGTGAACTGTGTCGCAGCAGGATGAAGCTGCATTTTTCGTGCGCAGCTTCGGCTGCGCACTTTTTTTATTTTACGGAGGATTCTATGAGAAAAAAACACATACTTGCAATTCTTTTGGTGACTGTGTCTGTTTTTCTAGTGGCTTGCAATAAGGCAGATACTATTATCTGCGGCAGTTGTTTCACTGCTAACTCCACCGAAAACCAATACTGTTCTAATTGCGGCACTGCATTTTCTCCAAAGGACACAATACCAACAACTGAAATAATTCATATTGATACATCTCCCCAAGACAGCGAAACCTCTACGGATAACAGTACTCAAAACCCAGACCCCTCCACTCAACCAACACAGCAAAAACCATCCACTAACACGCATACCCATAGTTACTCTGCCGCAACTTGTACATCTCCAAAGAAATGTTCTTGCGGCGCAACCAGCGGTAATGCTTTGGGACACAATTGGGAATCCGCAACCTGTGCTTCACCCAAGAAATGCTCCCGCTGCGGCACAACCAGCGGAAAAGCATCTGCGCATAACTACTCCACAAAGGTTACTGCCCCCACCTGTACGACAAAAGGTTATACAATCTATACCTGTTCTAGTTGTGGTGATAGCTACAAAGATAATTACACAAAAGCTTCACATAATTATAAAAAATATAAATGCACCTCTTGTGGCATTGTCGATAAATCCCACGCCTATGAATATTTAATTGAATGGGTGAAAACAAACGGAGTTAAAGATGATAATGGTGTAGCAATTATCGAATACGTTGATGATTATATGCACACGATTTCATATGATTCTTCTGAAAAATACCTATATGTTTCTACCCTTGACACCAATGATGGATCATTTGCTTATGTTGACTTATCCTCAAAATCACAAAACTATTTCTATATGGTTAACTATGGCAAACCAATAGTATCAAGTGTCAGTGGAAAAATCAAAGCCTCAACATATACAGGAAATACATTATTACCATATGAGGAATATCACGGCCGTTCTGATAAAACTTGGAAAACTTGGTTTTTGGATTACACTCAAGCTTATATGAATTTAAATATTGCTTTTCTTTCTAGCTTTATAAAACAATGTATTCCCGAAATCTCTATTACTGATTTAGGTTTCACTTCATATTAATAAGCAAAAGGCTTGACCAGACGGTCAAGCCTTTTTGTTTTAGAAAAAAGTTGTTATCCAATAAATCAATCCGTAAACGACCGATGCAGAAACACCATAAACAATCACTGGGCCTGCTATTGTAAACATCTTTGCGCCGACGCCGAGAATAAAGCCTTCGGTTTTGAATTCCACTGCCGGAGCGGCGATGGAGTTGGCAAAGCCGGTGATGGGCACCAAGGTGCCTGCCCCTGCGTACTTGGCGATGTTATCGTAAAGGCTCAAGCCGGTGAGCAGCGCAGAAAGGAAGATCAGCGACATTGAGGTGGCTGTGCCCGCATCGGTTTCATCAAGGCCCAATGCGCTATAACCGTTCAAAATCAGCTGACCTAACGCGCAGATCAAGCCGCCAATCCAAAAAGCATTGATACAATCCTTCAAAATGGGCGATTTGGGCGCCATACTTTGCACCAATTTCCCGTATTCCTTTTCCGTCATATCCATCCCTCCGCAATTAGCTTGCGCACAAATGGATAGAATATGCAAAAACCGATGCAGCAAAACTGCATCGGTTTTTCATTATTTGCTTAATTTCTCAATAGCTGCCCGGGCAGCTTCCTGCTCGGCCCGCTTTTTGCTGCTGCCCTCGCCTTGTCCGGCGACCTCTCCGTTAATGGAAACGGCAACAGTAAACCGTTTATCGTGGTCCGGGCCACTCTCCCCCACCAAAGCATAGGTCAGCACTTGGTTTTTCTTCTGCTGGACCAGCTCCTGCAAGGCAGTCTTATAGTCCACATTGTGCATTTTGGTTTCCGGGACATCACAAAGAACAAACTTTTCAATAAAAGCCTTTGCCGCTGCAATACCGCCGTCCAAAAAGATTGCAGCAATGACAGATTCCACCGCGTCTGCCAAAATGGAGGCTCTGTACCGGCCTCCGTTTTGTTCCTCACCGTGACCCAAGAGCAGATGCTGTCCCAGCTCTACCCGGTTGGCAACTGCCGCCAAAGCCAGCTCACAAACCATATCGGCGCGCATCCGGGTCAGCTCACCCTCCGGGCGGTCCGGGAAATTCTTATACAGATATTCCGCCACCACCATACCCAGAATGGAGTCGCCCAAAAACTCGATGCGCTCGTTGCTTTTCAGGCTGTCGTGCCAATACTCGTTTGCATAGGAAGAATGGGTCAGGGCATTATTCAGAAGTGTGATATTTTGAAACCGGTAGCCAATGGCTGTTTCCAGATCCTTAATCATTGGTTGTCTCCTTGATTTTTGCCAGTGTCTGCTCCAATTCCGCGGAGATGTCGCTGTTCGCCGCATCCATTGCCTGCTTTACCGCGTTGCGGAAAGCCAGGGCATCGGAGGAACCGTGAGCCTTGATGACCGGCTTTTTAATGCCCAAGAACTGGGTGCCACCGATCTCCCGGTAGTCCAGCATTTTCATCACCTCGTCCACGCCCGGCTTGCAGAATAAGTAGCCGATCATAGAGAAAATGTTACGCTTGAAGATCTTGCGCTTCATTAAGCTGCCCATAAACATAGCAGTGCCTTCAATGGACTTGAGCAGCACATTGCCGGCAAAGCCGTCGCAGACCACCACATCCACAGCGCCCAAGGGAACATCCCGGGCTTCCACATTGCCCACAAAGTTTACAAGACCCTTTTGCGCCGCATCTGTCAGCAGCCCGTAGGCCTGCTTTTGCAGGTCAGTACCCTTGGAGTCCTCCGTACCGATGTTCAAAAGGCCCACCTTGGGCTTTTCCACGCCTAAGTATTTCTTGGCATAGAGGCTGCCCACGATGCCAAACTGGAGCAAAAACTCCGGTGTGCATTCGGCATTGGCACCACAGTCCAAAATGACCGTCTTACCCCCTGCTTTATTGGGCATAACCGGGCCCATAGCGGCGCGGCGGATACCCTTTACCCGCTTGACAAGCAGCGTTGCACCGGTAAGCAACGCGCCGGTGCTGCCGGCAGAAATGCAGGCATCTCCCTCTCCGTCGGCCAGCATTTTCAGGCTAACGACCATAGAGGAGTTTTTCCGCTTATGGATAATGGAGGCTGGATCGTCGTGCATATCCACCACATCATCCGCATTGGCAATTTCCATACCGGCAGGCAGGTTTTCAATGCCGTGCTTGCGCATAACTTCCAGGATCTGCTCCCCTTTGCCTACCAGGGTGATTTGTGCGCCGAAGTCATTTGCCGCCTGGATCGCACCCAATACCGGTGCTTCGGGAGCCAGGTCGCCGCCCATTGCGTCAAGAATAATCTTCATAATGCACCTTCTTTCTGTCAAACACCTTGCGCTGCAAGATCGCCAATGATCTGCAAAGACCGATTGGCAATGGCAAGGTTCTTTTCTGCCTTCTTTTTGATCCGCTGCTGCAGCGGTGTGATAATGCTGAAATTGACATTCATCGGCTGGAAGTTTTCCAGTCGCTCATCGCTGATGTAAAGACCCAATGCGCCGATGGCAGTTTCCTGGGGAAACTCCACCGGCTGCTTTCCCTGCACCTTTGCTGCCATCGCAACTGCCGCCAAAAAGCCGGAAGCCGTGCTTTCCACATAGCCTTCTACGCCGGTCATCTGTCCGGCAAAGGCTACCATTGGATTTCTCCGGTCTGCATAGAACCGGTCCAGCAGCTTGGGAGACTGCAAAAATGTGTTTTGGTGCATCACACCGTAGCGGACAAACTCTGCGTTTTTCAGTGCCGGGATCATAGAGAACACCCGCTTTTGTTCTGGGAATTTCAGGTGGGTCTGGAAGCCTACCAGATTAAATACGGACTTGACCGCATTGTCCTGTCGCAGCTGTACCACCGCGTAGGGCTCTTTTCCGGTGTTGGGGTCTACCAATCCCACCGGCTTCAACGGGCCGAAACGGAGGGTATCCTTGCCCCGACGGGCCATAACCTCCACAGGCATACAGCCTTCAAAGACCCGCTTGTCCTCAAAGCCGTGAACTTCTGCTTCCTCGGCGTGGATCAGCTCCTCCAAAAAGGCTTCGTACTCCTCTTTGTTCATCGCGCAGTTGATATAGTCCGGTGTGCCCCGGTCATAACGGGATTGCCACCAGGCTTTGTCCATATCCACAGACTCTGCCGTAACCAGCGGCGCAGCCGCATCGAAAAAGTGCAGATATTCCGCGCCGAAATACCGGCCAATGGCATTGGACAGTGTATCTGCCGTCAGCGGACCGGTAGCGATGATCACCGGGCCTTCCGGCACTTCGGTAACCTCCTGGGAAATCACGGTAATATTGGGATGGCTGCGTAGCTTCTGGGTAACCAAATCCGAAAAGCCCTGCCGGTCCACCGCCAGACAGCCGCCTGCCTCCACCCTGGTGGCATCGGCACAGCTGATGATTAAACTGCCCATACGGCGCAGTTCCTCTTTGAGTAGACCAACGGCGTTTTCCAGCCGGTCGCCCCGAAGGGAATTGGAACAGACAAGCTCGGCAAAGGTATTTGCGTGGTGCGCCGGGGTTTTCTTTTCCGGCTTCATTTCGATCAGCTCAACGGAAATCCCCCGCTGGGCCAGCTGCCACGCGGCCTCGCTGCCGGCGAGTCCGGCACCGATCACCTTAACCTTCGTCATGCCTTCTTGCCCCCTGTTTTCTTTTTGGTGGTCTTCTTGGGTTTTTCTTCCCCATCTGCTGTCTTTTTGTAGTAACCCCGCTTATCTTCCGGCAGGAAGTTGGGGCAGGCTTCATTGACACAGAAGGGCTTCATACGGCCCTTGCCGGACTTTTTGAACATCGTCTGTCCGCAGGTGGGGCAATCCTCTGCTGTGGGCACATCCCAGCTCATAAAGCCGCATTCTGCGCCCCGCTCGCAGCCGTAATAAGCATAGCCGCGCTTGGACTTGCGCTTTAAGATGGTACTGCCGCACTTGGGGCAGCGGCCGGGCATTTTCTCCACGATCGGCTTGGTGTTCTTACACTCCGGGAATCCCGGACAAGCCAAAAACTTGCCAAAGCGACCGATCTTGACCACCATTTTTCTGCCGCATTCTTCGCAGACTTCTTCGGAAACCTCGTCCGGCACTTTCAAGCGGACGCCTTCCAAAGCGGCCTCTGCGTCCAGCATCTGCTGATGGAAGAACTGATAGAAGTCTCCCAAAACAGCCTTCCACTGGCGTTTACCGGCTTCCACATCGTCCAGCTGCGACTCCATATTGGCAGTAAATTCCACATCGATAATGTTCTGGAACCGCTCCATCATAAGGCCGGTCACCACCTCGCCCAGCGCTGTGGGCATCAGGCGCTTATCCACCTTATTGACATACTCTCTGTCCTGGATGGTGGAAACGATGGTTGCATAGGTAGAAGGACGGCCAACGCCCTTTTCTTCCATCGCCTTAACAAGCATTGCTTCCGTATACCGGGCCGGGGGCTGGGTAAAATGCTGCTGCTTTTCGATGTTGACAGCGTTTGCCTTGTCGCCCTCCTGCAGATCCGGCAGCGGCGCGGAAACCTCCTCGGTCTCCTCGTCCTTGCTTTCCTCATAAACGGCAATAAAGCCGGCAAATTTCATACTCTGGTGATTGGTACGGAACATATGACCCTGGCACTCGGTATCGATGGAAACGGTCTCAAATTCCGCATTTGCCATCTGGGATGCCAGGAATCTGCTCCAAATCAGCTTATAAAGACGATACTGGTCCTTTGTCAGACTGTTTTGGATTCGCTCCGGGTCCAATTCCACGTGAGTGGGGCGGATGGCTTCGTGGGCATCCTGGGCGCCGGATTTTGTCTTGAAGTTATGGAACTTTCCATAATAATACTGCTTGCCGTAGCGGTCCTTAATAAAGCTTGCCGCGGCAGCCATCGCCTCGTCAGAAAGGCGCAGAGAGTCGGTACGCATAAAGGTGGTCAGACCCAAAGTGCCTTCCCCGGCAATGTCAATACCTTCATAAAGCTGCTGGGCAAGGGCCATTGTGCGCTTGGGGGTCATATTCAGCTTCCGGGAAGCCTCCTGCTGTAGTGTAGAGGTGGTAAAGGGAGGCGCAGCGGTGCGCTTTTTCTGCCCGCGCTTGACACCCACCACAGTAAATTCCTTGCCGGTGATATCCCGGATAATGGTATCTACCTGGGCTTCGTTACCCAGCTCCCGCTTTTTCTCCTCGCCGTAATAGCGGGCGATAAAGGTGCCGGGCTTGCCGGTTCTTTCCAAGGCAACATCCAAAGACCAGTATTCCTTGGGAACGAATGCGCGGATCTCATTTTCTCTGTCCACAACCAACCGGGTAGCAACAGACTGCACGCGGCCTGCAGACAAGCCACGACGCACCTTCTTCCAAAGCAGCGGAGAAAGCTGATAGCCCACGATCCGGTCCAACACCCGGCGCGCCTGCTGGGCATCTACCAGGTTGTCGTCAATGGCTCTGGGGTTTGCGATGGATTGCTGCACCACCTTCTGGGTGATCTCATTGAAGGTAACACGGAAAGTCTTGCTGTCCGGCAGCTCCAACAGTTCCTTCAAGTGCCAGGAAATGGCCTCGCCTTCCCGGTCCGGGTCAGTTGCAAGATAGACGCAATCGGCCTTTTTTGCCGCCTTGCGCAGATCCGCAATCAGCTCCGCCTTGCTTTCCATCGGTATATATTCCGGCTGGAAGCCGTTTTCAATATCCACGCCCATCGTGCTCTTGGGCAAATCCCGCAGGTGGCCCATACTGGCTTTTACCGTATAGCCCTCTCCAAGATATTTGCCGATGGTCTTGGCCTTGGACGGTGATTCTACAATTACAAGACTGGCCATGTTTTCCTCCACTACTGTCAAACTATTTTACAGACACCCGTCTGCCCGAATGTTGCAATACGATTCCCCGGAGGGATAAATTGGTGAGCATCTCCAAAACAGCCGGTGCAGGCATATCCATTTGCGCGATAACCTCATCCACCGGTTTTGGCTCTCTGGTCAGAAAGCTAATGAGCTTACATTCCTCCGGTGTCAGCTGTGATGCTCCATCATTTAAGAAATGATAATGTCCCAAAGACGAATTGTCAATGCCTTTTTTGTCAATGTTTTGCCCAGGTGCCTCCGTTTGCGCCGGATACTTTTGGTTTTCCTCCGGATTCTTTACGACCTGCGGATAACGGTTTTCATAGGTTTTCACCACATCCCAGCCGTCCAGAACGATCTGCGCCCCAGAGCGCAGCAGCCGGTTACTGCCGGCGCAGGTGGCAACATCAATATTACCAGGAACTGCAAAAATATCCCTGCCCTGCTCCAATGCGTGATTGGCTGTGCTCAACGCGCCGCTTTTTTCCGGTGCTTCCACAACCACAACGCCGTCGCTTAAACCGCTGATGATCCGGTTTCTGGCAGGAAAATACCAGGGCTTTGGTTGGGTTTGAGGGGGATATTCCGAAAGCAAGCAACCAGTTTGAGCGATCTTGGAAAAGAGCTTCCGGTTTGTAGGTGGGTAGGCAATGTCCACGCCGCAGCCCAGCACTGCAATTGTCAAGCCACCGGCATCCAGCGCCCCTTGCAGCGCTTCGGTATCAATACCGCTGGCGCCGCCGGAGATCACAACGCCGCCGCAAGCTGCCATTTGCCCGCCTAACAGCTTTGCGCTGCTTTTGCCATAGGCCGAGGATTTTCGCGTTCCCACTACGCCAATGGTTGCCATTTCATCAATATCCGGCAATACGCCTCTACAATAGAGCACGATGGGCGCATCGTCGATCTGTCGCAGCTTTTCCGGATAGGCCGGATCGGAAATCGTTAAAATGTCGATCCCCTTTGTGGCGCACAGCCGCAGGATCTTGCTGGCCTCGGTCATATCCTTATTCTGCAGCGCCCAGCGGCGCTCCGGGGGAAGCATTGTCAGCGCCTGTGTGTCGGTAAGATCATACAGGTCTTCCGGATTTGGGTATATTTCCAACAGTATGCGCTTTTGCCGCAGCGTCAATTCCGGCAGCTGGGCAAACCAAATCCAATGGGCCTGCATATTTTTCACCTTGTCTTTCTATCTACCCTAGTTTCATTTGCCACATTACTATGGCAGCGGCAACCGCCGCATTTAAGGATTCGCAGTGAGCATTCATAGGAATGACCAGTTCCTGGTTGGCGTTTTCCAGAATTTCCTTGCGCACGCCCTGTCCCTCACTGCCGATGACTACCGCCGCCGCGTTTAAGTCGGCGCTGCGCAAATCTACCGCCCGGTCGCTTAATGCCGTAACTGCAATGGGGATATTTTCTTTTGCAAAGGCAGTCTGCGCCGCCTCCCAGGTGGTCTGTATCACCGGTTTGCGGAACACCGCGCCCATACTGGCGCGAACGACTTTATGGCTATAGGGGTCAGCGCAGCCCTCCAGAAGGGCAACGGGGATATCCAGCGCATCTGCGGTTCGCAGGATCGTACCCAAATTGCCCGGGTCCTGGATGCCGTCCAGCAGCAGCATACCCGGTTGGGGGGTAAAGTCGCTCTTTTCCGGCAAGCGGCAAAGAAACAGCGCGCCCTGGGGTGTCTCCATCGGAGAGATCCAGGCCATAATGTCCTCCGGCACCCGGACGACCTTCACCGTCTCCGGCAAATCTGCCTCCACACCGTCGGAGAGGATCACGGTGTCCAGACCCGGCCACCAGGTAATGGCTTCCTGCAAAAGCTTCGTGCCATCAGCGACGAACAGGCCACTGGTCTGTCTTTCTTTTTTGGATGTAAGCAAGCGGCGTACTTGTTGCAAAAGAGGATTTTTCCGCCCAGTAATTCTTACCTCGGTCATAGCTTTTGCATTGCCTTCAGCGCAGCGCTGTCGCCCAGCACCACCAGAGTGTCGCCCTTTTGGATGCGGAAATCTGCGTTGGGAGAAACGGTGATCTCGCTTTCCCGCTTTACTGCCAAAATGGTTACGCCCACCTTTGCGCGAACATTCAATTCAATGAGGCTCTTATCCTGCCAGGGGGTAGGCGCAGGAATTTCAATGATGCCATAGTCCTCGGAAAGCTCGATATAGTCCAGCACATTGGTGGAAGCCAGACTTTTGGCCAATCTTGCGGCATTTTCCTTCTCCGGGATCACCACCCGGTCCGCACCCAGCTTTTTGAGCACATGGGCATGGGTCTCGTCGTGCGCTTTACATACAATATAGGGAACATTTAGTTCCTTTAAATGCATCGTTGCCAGTACAGAATCGGACAGACTCCCGCCGATAGCAACGATCGCGCAATCAAAGGCCTGCACATCCAAAGCGTGCAATATACTCTTATCCCGGGCATCACCGACAACCGCTTGGGTAACCTGATCGCTTACCTTCTGCACCAGTTCGCCATTTGTATCCATTGCCAGCACTTCACAGCCTTGCTGGCTCAAACGCAGGGCAGCCTCGCTGCCGAAGCGACCTAATCCGATAACAATAAATGACTTCATATGCTTTCTCCTATCCAATCAGAATGTTTGTATTGGCATAACGGAATCGATTTTCTGCCTTGTTGCCCATCAAGAAACCAAGACTCAATGTCATAACGCCCACGCGTCCAAAGTACATAAACAGAATGATCATCCACTGGGCCGGAACGGTCAAGCTGGTGGTAACACCGGCGGTAAGGCCAACAGTACCCAACGCAGAGGCCGTTTCAAAGAAGGCATCGGCAAAGCCTACGGGGCAAGTAGCGGCAATAAATACGGCACCTGCCACCGCCAGGGATACAACCATACCGATAATGGTCATAGCATCCAGCACTTTTTCCTGGGGAATGGTTCTTTTGAAAGCGGTTACTGTGTTTTTGCCCCGAGCCCGGGACCAGATAAACAGCAGCACCACCACAAATGTGCCCACCTTAATACCGCCGGCAGTAGAGCCGGAGGCGCCGCCAATGAGCATCAGCACAATACTCAAAGCCTTGCTGCCGTCGGTAAGCGCCGCTTGATCCACCGAAGTAAAGCCTGCAGTACGCACGGTTACCGACTGGAATGCGCCGTTTAGTATTTTATGGGGTGTGTCCATTGCCCCGATGGTGGCGGGGTTGTTCCACTCCATAAGACAAAACAGCACCGCACCGCTCACAAGCAAAATCGCCGTTGTGATCAACACGAGCTTGGTATAGACACTAAACTTACGGAAATTACGAACGGTGGCAACTTCTTTCCACACAAAGAATCCCAAACCGCCGATCACAACCAGTGCCATAACCGTAATGCATACAACCGGATCTTGGTTAAAAACAATCAAGCTCGCACCGGGAGAAACACTGCCGGTGATGTCAAAACCGGCATTGCAAAATGCGGAGATAGCGTGAAAAACTGCCCACCAGGCGGACTGCCCGACACCATATGCAGGCAAGAAACGCAAAAACAGGATCAGCGCACCGGCAAGCTGAACAGACAAGCTGCCGAAAATGACCCATTTTTGAATCCGGACGACCTCCGCCATATCCTCAATACTCCAGGCCTGGGCCATAAGCATTCTCTGCCGCAGGCCGGCCTTTTTGCCCAAAACCGCAATGCCCAGGGACGCTATAGCCATAAAGCCAAGACCGCCCACTTCGATCAAACACAAAATTACCGCTTGTCCAAAGGCACTCCACTGGGTCCAGGTGTCAAACAGAACAAGGCCGGTAACACAGGTGGCGGAAGTGGCTGTAAACAATGCAGGCTGAAAGCCGCAGGAGACGCCACTGCGAGAAGCAATGGGCAAGGTCAGCAAAATTCCGCCTGATAAAATCAGCAACGCAAACACAATAGGGATGATCTGCGTTGCCCGCAACCGGGAAAACAAACCCTTTTGGGGATAGGATGCCTTATGCGCGTCTGCCACGAAATCGCGCCTCCTTTCGGAAAGATTCGATTAAAGCATATAGCCTACCGCGATGCCTATCACCGCAGAAAGGCAAATGATAATGATCGGATGCACTTTTTTTAATGCAAGTACCAGCATAAGTGCAAAAACGCCGGCAAAAACATAAAACTCCACCTGGGTAAAAACTGCCAGGGTGATACCAGCCGGGAAAAACACCGTCATCAGCACACCCAGCACAGCATTGGCAATTAGACCTACCACTGCCGGCTTTAATCCGGTCATACAGCCTTTGACGATCTTATTGTCCCGGAATTTATCATAGCACCGGGCAACAATGAGGATGATCACAAAGCTGGGCACCACTACGCCCAGGGTGGCGCAGAAGGATCCAAAAACGCCACCCATTCGAGAGCCTACATAGGTTGCCATATTGATGGCAAAAGGACCAGGGGTGGATTCGCTGACGGCAATGAAATCGATCATTGCCTGCTGGGAGATCGTATCCCCCCACCGGGTAGCCACCTGCTCCTGGATCAGCGGAAGCATCGCGTAGCCGCCGCCAAAGGTAAATGCGCCGATGGTTAGGAAGGTCCAGAAAAGCTCCAAATAGATCATTTCTTTGCCCTCCTTTCAGCAGCCAAAGCTGTCAGAAGGCCAAACAGCGCGCAGCCTACA
Organism: Faecousia sp.; assembly: GCA_045612985.1. Taxonomy (GTDB): domain Bacteria; phylum Bacillota; class Clostridia; order Oscillospirales; family Oscillospiraceae; genus Faecousia. The sequence continues at coordinate 2,721 of JAZLAB010000069.1, read as the reverse complement.
ATGACATAAAAAACATTGATCTTCAAAAAAGCCGTCAGCACAAAGGCGCCTGCCATCACCACATAAGAAACCCAGCCCTTGGGGCTCTTTTGATACATAGACCACAGCGCCTTAAACAGCAGCGCCAAAACACCTGCCCGAATGCCGTTAAAGGCATACTTGACGGCCTTCAGCTCCTGAAACTGCTGCAGCACATAGGAGATGGCCAAAATCACGCAAAAAGAGGGCAGCACAACGCCAAAGGTAGCGCAGGCTGCGCCCAGCACACCGGCAGTGCGATAGCCCACAAAGGTGGCAGAGTTGATGGCGATGGGTCCGGGGGTGGATTCGGCGATGGCGATAATTTCCAGAATATCGTCATCGGTGATCCAGTGGTGCTTTTCCACCGACTCTTTTTGAATCAGCGGGATCATGGCATAGCCACCGCCAAAGGTAAAAGCGCCGATCTTAAAAAAGGTGGAAAACAGCGCCCATAATCTCTTATATTTTTGCTTCATTTTGCAATACACCTTATTAAATAATATATCGCTAGTATAGCCGTTTTTTATTGGATTGTCAATTTTCAATTCTATATAAGTATTTACCACCCTATGGTGTAGTCCATAGGGTGGTAGAAAACACATTAAATTCTTGCAACGCCGGTTTTTCTGGCTGCTTCAGCAACTGCCCTGGCAACCGCAGGACCGACCCGCTCATCAAAGGCTGCCGGAATGATGTAGTCAGCGCACAGCTCCTCGTCGGAAATCAGGTTGGCCAATGCCATAGCCGCAGCCATTTTCATTTCCTCGTTGATATCCGATGCCCGGACATCAAATGCGCCACGGAAAATACCGGGAAACGCCAGCACATTGTTGATCTGGTTGGGAAAATCCGAACGACCGGTGGAGATCACCTTTGCGCCGCCTGCCTTTGCCTCATCCGGGAAGATCTCCGGTGTGGGGTTGGCGCAAGCAAAAATGATCGCATCCTTGTTCATAGACTGGACCATTTCCTTGGTAACCATACCCGGCGCAGAAACGCCGATAAACACATCTGCGCCAACGAGCATATCTGCAAGGCTGCCGGATTTCTTCTCTCGGTTGGTAGCTTGGGCCATTTCTTCCTTGATCCAGTTTAAGCCCTCTCTGCCTTCATAAATAGCGCCCTTCCTGTCGCACATAACAATGTCGTTATAACCTGCGCTAAGCAAAAGCTTTACGATGGCCACAGCAGCAGCGCCTGCGCCGGAGGTAACGATCTTGACTTCCTCTTTCTTTTTGCCAACGACTTTCAGTGCATTGGTAAGTCCTGCCAAAGTAATAACGGCTGTACCGTGCTGATCGTCGTGGAAAATGGGAATATCGCATTTTTCCTTCAGCTTCCGCTCGATTTCAAAGCACCGGGGTGCAGCAATGTCCTCCAGATTTACACCACCGAAAGAGCCTGACATCAGATAAACCGCATTGACGATCTCGTCCACATCCTTGCTCTTGACGCACAGAGGAATGGCATCCACATCGCCAAAGGCCTTAAACAGGGCGCACTTGCCCTCCATAACGGGCATACCAGCCTCTGGGCCGATATCGCCCAGACCCAAAACAGCAGTGCCGTCCGTTACCACAGCGCAAAGGTTATGCCGCCGGGTCAGCTCATAGGATTTATTTACATCCTTCTGAATTTCCAAACAGGGCTGCGCCACGCCGGGGGTATATGCCAAGGACAGATCGTCCTTGGTCTTGCAAGGTACTGTGGCAATTACCTCGATCTTGCCTTTCCATTGGGCGTGTCTTTTTAAAGATTCTTTTGCATAGTCCATAACATACATCCTCTCTGGAATTATTTTGGTATATTTACATCGATAAAAAACTATCGACTTTTCCCAAAAACCACTCATGCGGGAAACCGGCAATTCCGGTTTTCCGCATGATGTTACCTATTGATTTTTAATTACTTTCTGGCCTTTTTCTTGGCATCGCGAATCGCAATGATTCTCTGCATCTCATTATACACGATCATATAGCCTTCGTCAACACCCATACCGGGCTTTGCCAAAATCTGCACAGGCTGGGTAGCCATAGCGCAGTGGACACAGACCTGTGCGCTGCGGTCGGTCTCGTTACAAGTGCCGCCCTGGTAAGCGCCCATACCCTTTTCCTTGCAGTACAGAACAGCCTCGATTGTGTTGTTCACGCCGCCCAGATCGGGGGTCTTGATCTGCACCATATGGCCGGCCTTCCGGTCAGCAAACTCCTTGATATCTTCCAAGGTGTTACACCACTCGTCAGCAACCAGCTCTACATCGCAGCCACGCTTGTCCAGCTCTGCACTCAGGCCTGCCAGAGCGACCACCTGGGTCTCCCGATCGCAATCGCAGTCCATAGGACCTTCGATGCGCAGATGGAAGGGCTTTGCGATCTTTCCAAGCTCTTCAATGTAATCTGCCATAGCAGCATAGTTGTTGTTGCCGAAAGCAGCGCCGATGGTGCCGTAAACGTCAATGTGGAATACAGGCAGGTAGCTGTCGTCGGTGCGGTTCTGCAGAATACGATCCCGCAGCCAAGCCACATACTCTGCCAGCTTTTCGCCCTTTTCGCCCAGCTTTTCCTTGACATTGTTGATCAGTGCGTGGGGCAGTACCTGGGCGCCCTTGATGATCATCTTGTCGGAGTTGGTGTAACGGTCATCACCGGACTGGGTGAAGATATCGATGGGAGTCTCGGAAACGGTGCAGCCATACTCGTC
>JAZLAB010000068.1:0-12673 GCA_045612985.1 Faecousia sp. | reverse complement strand
GGCGATCCGCTGGAGATCTATACGGAGAAGGACGGGGGCGTGATCTTCCGCAAGTATTCGCCTATGGGCGATCTGCAGGAGTTTGCCTCCCAGATGTGTGAGGCCATCGGCGCAAACACCGGCCATGTGGCGGCGGTGTCTGATCGGGATAGCGTCATCGCCCTGTCCGGTGCGCCCAAGCGGGAGCTGATGGACAAGACCAACTCCCAGGAGCTGGACAAGCTGATGGAGCAGCGGAAGAACTATCGCTATGAAGCGGGGCAAGTTCCGGTCCGGGCGGCAGAGGGGGTAGAAAAGTACCACCTGGGCGTGGCAGCGCCGATTTTAAGCCCGGGAGATCTGATGGGCTGCGTGATGCTTTTGCTTACAGAAAATGACAAACCAATGACAGAAGCGGATCAGCGTCTTGCACAAACTGTCGCCGGCTTTTTGGGAAAACAGCTGGAAAGTTAAATTGGATATGGGAAAACAACACCCCCACAATGTGGCGCAGTACCGCATTGTGGGGGTGTTTTTTCAGTGAAATCCCGGGGTTTTTCTCCACCAAAACCGCAATATTGGGGTATAAGACGGAAAATGTCAGGGTTTTTGTGCAATTTGACCAATAGGGAGGGGTTGACAAGGGGCGGTGGCTGTGCTATAATTCGTTACAGGTTGTAACTTTTAGAAACAAATGTGCAACCGTGAAAGGATAGGTGTTATGACCAAACCCATAAGTTTGGGTTTGCGATTGATTAGCCTTGCCCTCTGCCTGGTGTGTATGATCGGCCTTGTGCGGTCGGTATCTGCCGCGGCGGAGACGCAGCCTGCCAAGACCAAGACCACGCTGGTGCGCCAGAGCGCCAACGAAAGCGCGGCTGTCATTGGTCAAATGGAGAATGGTACAGAGGTTACTGTGCTGGGCAAACGCAACGGCTTTTACAAGGTCGATTGCTATGATATGAAGGGCTACATCGCAAAGTCCCAAATCAAACATACGGAAGATGGCAAGTATTACATTGACTGCAAGGCCAAATCCTCCGAAACCAAAACATTTACATACACAGACCGCACCAAGGCTATGAAGCTGCGCCACTCTATTTTGGCATTGGCGAAAAAGCAGCTGGGCGAGCCTTATGTTTACGGCAGCATTGGTCCTTACGGCTTTGATTGCTCCGGACTGATGTATTATCTTTACGCGCAAAACGGCTTTGAGCTGCAGCGTACCGCCAGCAAGCAGCTGCAGGACGGAATCGTTGTTGCCAAGGAAGGTCTGCAGGTTGGCGATCTGGTGTTCTTCCGGGAGCGCTGGGAAAGCTATCCGGCATCCCACGTGGGTATTTACGCAGGTAACAACAAGATCATCCACGCAGGAAGCAAGGGTATTGTGTATGCCGATTTGGATTTTGACTATTTCCACGAGAATTATCTTTGCGCCCGCCGGGTGATCCACACCGGCACAGCACAGCTGTCCGAGGAGATTACAGATGTGCAGCAGCTGATCCCCCGCACCGGTATCAGTGGCCGCAAAGCAAGCTAAATGAAAAACCCTAGTGCAAGGGCAACACTCCATAAGGAAGTATTGGTTTTGAAGAGTCCCTTTTCCGCTTAACTGCATAAAAAATCACCGAAATACGTCAGTATTCCGGTGATTTTGTTATTTGTTAATCAAAAAAGTTACCATTTCAAAACTGCAACGCACCTGAAAAGGGCAGATATTTGCGTCAGACAAGGCAAAAAGCGCAGAAATACTTTGTGTTTTCCAGCATTTTTAACGCTGTATGGCGGAAAATAGATGCTTTTTCAGGCACTACTTCCCTATGGAGCGTTGCCCAAGGATGTGCTTTTGTTTATCTCTGTAGGAATCCGATCTTTTTGTAGACCTTACGCAAGGTCTTTTCTGCCACATAGGCAGCTTTTTCAGCGCCGGACCGGTAAACACCTTCCAGATAGGCTTTGTCCTTGAGAAGACGCGTAGCCTCTTCACGGATAGGTCTGAGGGTCTCGATGACCGCATCGCCCACCATAGGCTTGAATTTACCGTAGCCACAGCCTGCAAATTCACTTTCGATCTGCTCAAAGGACTTTCCGGTAACTGCGGAGTAAATAGACATTAAGTTGGCAACGCCCGGCTTATTCTCCGGGTCAAAACGCACGCAATTTTCCGTATCACTGTCGGTAATTGCCCGCTTGAACTTCCGCTGGATATCCTCCGGGGATTCCATCATAAACACGCAGCCTTCCGGCATAGACTTGCTCATTTTGCTGTCCGGGGCATTCAGACTCATAACACGGGCGCCGGTCTCCGGAATATAAGGCTCCGGGATCTTAAACACATCACCGTAAATGCTGTTAAAACGCTGGGCCACGTCTCTTGTCAGCTCGCAATGCTGTTTTTGATCGTGTCCAACAGGCACAAGATCCGGCTGATACAGCAAAATGTCCGCTGCCATCAGCGCAGGATAGGTAAACAGGCCGCCGTTAATATTCTCTGCGTTCTTGGCAGACTTATCCTTAAACTGGGTCATACGGCTCAGCTCGCCAAACATTGTGTAGCAGTTCAGCACCCAGCCCAGCTCCGCGTGCTGATGCACGTGGCTTTGAACAAAGAGCGTATTCTTCTCCGGATCCAGACCGCAGGCAATGTACTGGGCCAGCTGCTCCAACGTCCGGCGGCGCAGGTCTGCCGGAGTCTGACGGACCGTAATGGTGGGCATATCCGCCATAAAGTAAAAGCACTCATAGGTATCTGCCCGGGAGCTCCAATTCTTGATAGCGCCCAGGTAATTACCCAGGTGCAGATCTCCGGAGGGCTGAATGCCGGAGAGCATTCTTTTCTTTTGAATGGTTACTTCTTCCATAGTCTTCGCCTCATTTTTGTGATTTCCAGTATTGTACCATAGATGGCAAAAAAACGCAACGAGAAATTGACTTTAACACCTTATCTATGCTATAGTATTAAAAAAATCAGCTATAGGAGATTACTATGGATTATCAAGCGCTTGCCGAGTTGCTGTTTCCCCAGGTAACAGACACCCCGGAGACTTTGGAAGACAAATATCCCCTCAGAAACTTGCCGGAAGGCGCGGTGGTTACCCGTATGGCGCCCTCCCCCACCGGCTTTGTCCATCTGGGCAATCTGGTGCAGGGCCTGACCGCAGAGCGGATGGCCCACCAGTCCGGTGGCGTACTGTTTCTCCGGGTGGAAGACACCGACGCAAAGCGGGAAGTTCCCGGTGCGGTGGAGGTGCTGATCAACACATTAAAGCACTACGGCATCGCATTTGACGAAGGCGCTACCATTGACGGAGATGCTGGCCAATACGGTCCTTACCGTCAGCGCCAGCGGGCTGCGATTTATCACGTTTATGCCAAGAAACTGGTCTCCGAGGGTATGGCATATCCCTGCTTCTGCACAGAGCAGGAGCTTTCCGATATGCGCGCCCAGCAGGAAGCCAATAAAGAAACCACTGGCTACTATGGCAAATATGCTATGTGGCGGGATCGTTCTATGGAGGACATCCAAGCGCAGCTGACTGCAGGAAATCCCTGGGTGCTGCGTTTCCGCTCTACCGGCTCTATTGAAAATCAGTATAAATTTGACGATCTGGTCAAGGGCAAGCTTACCATTACTGAAAACGATGTGGATCACGTGCTGCTGAAGTCCGACGGCATCCCCACCTATCACTTTGCCCACGCGGTGGACGATCACCTGATGCGCACCACCCACGTTGTCCGGGGTGATGAGTGGCTGCCCACCCTGCCCTTCCACGTTCAGCTTTTCAAGGCGCTGAATTTTAAGCTTCCCAAGTATGTCCACATTGGACCGCTGATGAAAATGGACGGCGCTTCCAAGCGCAAGCTTTCCAAGCGAAAGGACCCGGAACTGGCTCTGACCTTCTACAAGGCAGAGGGTTTCCCGGTGGAGGCGGTTTACGAGTATGTTATGACCATCCTCAACTCCAACTTTGAGGATTGGCGTCGGGCCAACCCCACCGCGCCTGCTGACGACTTTAAATTCAGTCCCAAAAAGCTCAATCCTGCAGGCAGTCTGTTCGACTATGCCAAGCTGACAGATGTGAGCAAAAACGAGATCGCAAAGATGGATGCCCAAAAGGTGTACACACTCCTGGTTGAGTGGGCACAAGAGTTTGATCCGGAGTTTGCTGAAAAGCTTACCGCAGCACCGGAATATGCCGTATCCATCCTGGCCATTGGCCGTGGCGGCAAAAAGCCCCGTAAGGACATCGCCACCTGGAAGGAAGCCAAGCCTTATATGGATTTCTTCTATGACGAGTATCTCCAGGCACCGGCATTTGATGAGAAGTTCTCCAAGGATGTTATCATCTCTGCCCTGGAAAAGTTCCTGGAGCGGTTCGATATTCAAGACGACTCCGGTGTATGGTTTGAAAAGGTCAAGGAAATTACCACCGAGCTTGGTTTTACCACCGATATGAAGGCCTACAAGCAAGATCCGGACGCCTTCCCCGGCACAGTGGCAGATATCTCCACAATGATCCGTCAGGCGGTTACCGGCAAGACCAACTCTCCGGACCTGTACACCGTTATGCAGATCCTTGGCTATGACCGGACGGTCCAGCGCATCCAAAATGTAATTGCAACCCTGAAATAATCCCCATCGCCCACCGTTCTGGTGGGCGATATTCCTTCTTTTTTTGATTTTGGTAAAAAATTCATATATTGTTTCTTTTTTCATTGAAATAATGTGTATACTATAATTATAATTCGCATCAAGAAAGCAGGTCTATAGTTATGTTGGAATTAAAAGACATTGTGAAAATCTACCCTGCCGGCAGCGGACAGGTCAACGCGCTGAAGGGAATCAATTTAAGCTTCCGGAAAAACGAGTTTGTTACCATTCTCGGTCCTTCCGGCTGCGGCAAAACAACCATGCTGAACATCATCGGTGGCTTGGACCAGTACACCTCCGGTGATTTGATCATTAACGGCCGCTCTACAAAGGACTTTAAGGACCGGGATTGGGACGCCTACCGCAACCATTCTATCGGTTTTGTGTTCCAAAGCTATAACCTTATTCCCCACCAGTCTGTTCTGCAAAATGTGGAGCTGGCGCTGACCCTCTCCGGCGTATCCAGGGCCCAGCGCAGAAAGCAGGCCAAAAAAGCTTTGGAAGATGTGGGGCTGGGAGATCAGCTTTACAAAAAGCCCAACGAGCTGTCCGGCGGACAGATGCAGCGGGTTGCCATTGCCCGGGCGCTGGTAAACAACCCGGACATCATTTTGGCAGACGAGCCCACCGGCGCGCTGGATACAGAAACCAGCGTGCAGGTTATGGATATTCTGAAAGAGATCTCTAAAGACCGGCTGATCGTTATGGTTACGCACAATCCGGAGCTGGCAGAAAAGTACGCCACCCGGATCATACGTATGCTGGACGGTGTGATCACCGACGATTCTATGCCTTATACCGCCCCTGCAGAGGAGAAAAAGCCCTCCGGCAAGCCTGCTAAAAAGCCGGCAATGTCTTTGGGCACAGCATTTCACCTGTCCTTTAAGAATCTGTTCAGCAAAAAGGGCCGGACAATTTTGACCTCTTTTGCCGGCTCTATCGGCATTATCGGAATTGCATTGATTCTGGCCATTTCTCAGGGTATGACCACCTATATCAACACCGTGCAGGAGGAAGTCCTTTCCTCTTACCCTATCACCATTGAGGGTACAACTGTGGATATGTCCGCGCTGATGTCCGCCTTTATGCAGGCCACAAAAGACAGCGCCGACCACGGCAAAGAGGATGTCTATCAAAAATCCGCCATCTACGATATGATCAACGCCCTGAACAATATGGACATGCAGGAAAACGACCTGAAATCCTTTAAAGCTTATCTGGAAAAGCAACTGGAAAAGAAAGATGAATCTGCCTTGTATCCTGCCATCAGCGGCATTCAGTACACCTACAATCTCCCCTTGATCGTATATACCAAAAATGTTGACGGCAGCATTATCCCCTCCGACACCAGCGAGCTGCTGACAAAGATGATCAGCCAATATATGGGCTCTGATGTTTCTGCAATGCTCAACCCCAGCGGTGGCAACGGCACAATGGGCGCTATGATGTCCTCCGGTATGACAGTTCGGAATCAACAAATGGCGCTATGGCAGGAAATGCTGCCGGGCAAGGACGGCGCTCCCGTTAGTGATGTGCTGCAAAAGCAATACGATCTGGTCTACGGTTCCTGGCCCAACAGCTATGATGAGATCATCCTTGTGTTGGACAAAAACAACGAATTGGACGATATCACCCTTTATGCTCTGGGTCTTCTGCCAGAGGAAGAAATTGACAAAGTAATGTCTGCCGCTATGGACGGCACTACGCTGGAGAAGAAGGAAAGAAAGTGGACTTATGAGGAAATCTGCAAGCTGGAATATCGGCTGATCCTCAATTCAGACTGTTATATTTACGATGAAACCACCGGCCTTTACAATGACCTGCGGGAAACGGATACAGGTATTCGTTATCTCTATGACAACGGCATCAAGTTGAAGGTTACCGGCATTATCCGTCCTAACGATGAAGCTGCTACCAATATGCTCTCCGGCTCCATTGGCTACACAAAAGCGCTGACAGAGTACCTGATCACCAAATCCCAGGACTCCGATGCTATCAAGGCCCAAATGGACACACCGGAAACGGATGTGATCACCGGAAAGCCTTTCCCGGAAAATACCAGCAATCTTACGGAAACAGAAAAGGCTGAATCTTTCCGCAACTTCCTGAAGAGCTTGAACGACAACAACAAGGCTGCCACTTATGTGCGCATCAAGAGCATTCCATCACAGGAATATCTGGAGGATGCCGTCAATAAAACAATGTCGCCAATGAGCCGCGAGGATATGGAAAAATCCTTGATTGAAGCCCTTTCCGCCCAAATGGGCGCCAGCGGCGATCAAGTGGAAACCTATGTTACCTCAATGACAGACGAGGAGCTAAACGATTTCTTTGCCCAGATCGTAACAGAGCGGATCAAAATGCAATATGCCCAGCAAACCGCAGCGCAGATGATGGGTATGACCCCTGACAAACTGTTGGCTGCATTCCAAGCTGAAACCTCCGCCTACACCGATGCTGAGTGTGCATACTACTATGACGAGATTATGGAATTCTCCGAAAGCAGCTATGAAGACAACCTGCTGGAGCTGGGCTATGTGGACCTGGACGATCCCTCCCGGGTACACCTTTACGCTTCTTCCTTTGCAAACAAAGATGTGGTTGAAGAGGTTATTGCAGACTATAACGAAGGTAAAGAAGAATTGGAAAAAATCAAATACACCGATTATATTGGCATTATACTGGCATCCATCACTACGATCATCGACGCGATCACCTATGTGCTGATCACCTTTGTGGCAATCTCCCTGGTGGTGTCCTCCATTATGATTGGCGTGATCACCTTGATCTCCGTGCAGGAGCGGACAAAGGAAATTGGCATTCTCAGAGCCATTGGCGCATCCAAGAAGAATGTGTCCAATATGTTCACTGCAGAAACCGTTATGATTGGCTTCTCGGCAGGCCTTTTGGGCGTGTTGGTAACGTACCTGCTGTGCATTCCCATTAATGCGATCATTCAGCACCTTACCGGCATTCCTACGCTCCGGGCGATCCTGCCCCTGCCTGCGGCGATCATTTTGATCGGCATCAGCGTTGTGCTGACGCTGATCTCCGGTCTCATCCCCTCCAAGAGCGCCGCAAAGAAAGATCCGGTTGTGGCACTGCGAACAGAATAAGCAAAAAGCACTCTATCTGTGATAGAGTGCTTTTTATTATAGTATTAACAGCCGGAAAACTTGGTAAGCGGTATCTTTTAGATTCTTGTAAGCCTTATCTGTTTCCATCGCTTCGGCAAGGGTGGTTACCTGCCGCAAAGCCGGGAAGAACGCATCGATGCCGTGTTCGTTGCAGATTTCTGCGCCATCGGCAACACAACCGGAAAAAGCGATCACTTTCTTTGCGTATTTCTTTGCCAGTTTCGCCACGCCGATAGGCGCTTTGCCCATTACCGTTTGAGCATCCAGTCTTCCCTCTCCGGTTATCACCACATCTGCATCCTTGATGTAGTCTTCCAGATTGGTTTCATCCAAAACGATGGTAATGCCCGATTCCAAACTTGCATTGAGAAAAGCCGAAAAAGCAAAGCCCAATCCACCGGCCGCGCCTGCGCCGGGGAGATCCTCATCCGCCTGGGCATTTACCGTCTTTGTCAGCTTGGCATAGTTTTTCAGCCAGCTGTCCATCTTCGCAATCATTTCCGGTGTGCCGCCTTTTTGGGGTGCGAACACAGCGCTGCAGCCATTATTGCCGCACAAAGGATTGTTAACATCGCAGGCAACCCGGAATTTACACGCATGCAGTTCCTTCATCACTTGGGAATCATCGATGCTATGTAGATTCTCCAAGCCTTGTGCGCCCAGAGAAATGGAGCTGCCACTTTCGTCCAGGAAATGGTATCCCAAAGCTGACAGCATACCGGTGCCACCGTCATTGGTAGCGCTGCCACCGATACCAATCAAAAAATCCCGGCAGCCACGGCAAATTGCGTCCTTGATGAGTTCACCAACACCGTAGGTGGTTGTATTGAGGGGATTTCGCAGTTGTGCAGGCACCAGCGGCAATCCTGCCGCCGCAGCCATTTCAATAACCGCCATATTCTTGTTCCGGATGATGCAATATTGGGCATCTACCGGTGTTCCCAAAGGGCCGGTTACTGTTACTGTTATCTTTTCTGCAGAAGGCAAAGCAGACAGTGCATCCACCGTTCCTTCTCCCCCATCCGCAAGAGGACGGACCACAACATTTGCGTTAGGGTCTACCTGCAAAACCGCTTCTTTGACGGCATTTCCGGCTTGAACAGAGGTCAAACTGCCTTTAAAGGAGTCAATTGCAACAACAACTTTCATAAGCTTACTCCTCTGCAACAGGCAAATTCCATTTATAGTACGCAGACAGAAACCGAATAACGATAATTTCTACAAAGCCGACAATGGTTGCCGGGATCGGGCCCAGCCAGCCATAGAGCAGATGTGTGGTGATCGCGCCGGCAGCCGCCGCGCAGGCATAGATGTGCTTTCTAAAAATGTACGGCGCTTCATTGGAGAAAATATCCCGCAGAACGCCACCGCCAACACCGGTTACAACGCCCACAAACAAGCTAACAAACAGGCTGTGGCCTCCCTGCTCAAAGCAGAAAACAACACCGGTGGTGGTAAAAGCAGCAAGGCCGATGGAGTCCATAAAGAACATCAGCCGATCAAAAACCACATTGTTTTGACCAACCCGGTTGCGAATTGCCGGAATGAAAGCCAAAACAGAGCAAACAATGGCAACAATGGTGTAAATGGGATTTGTCAGCGCCACCGGCGGCACATTGCCCAAGACGATATCTCTTGTAAATCCGCCGCCAACTGCTGTAGTAACACCCAGCATCACCACACCGAAAATATCAAATTTCTTTTTCATCGCCACCACAGCGCCGGAAATGGCAAAGGCAATGGTGCCAATGATATTGACAATAAAACTTGTTATATCCATACTATCCTCTTATTCCAGCTGGCTGGCCATTTGGTGGAATTTGTAGTACATACCCTTCTTTTCCAGTAGCTGCGTGTGGCTGCCCTGCTCCACGATGCCCTCTTCTGTCAGCACCATAATTCGGTCTGCATTGCGGATGGTGGAAAGACGGTGGGCAATTGTGATGGTCGTTCTTCCAACAGACAGTTCATTCAGAGATTTTGCAACAGCATACTCGCTTTCGTTATCCAATGCGCTGGTTGCTTCATCCAAAATAATGATGGGCGGGTTTTTCAGGAACACCCGGGCGATGCTGATGCGTTGCTTTTGACCGCCGGAAAGCTTTACGCCTCGCTCGCCCACATAGGTGTCATAGCCATCCTTCAGGTTCATAATGAACTCATCTGCGCCGGCCCGCTTTGCTGCCTCAATAACCTCTTCCCGGGAAGCACCGGGTCTTCCATAGACAATGTTTTCAAACACCGTGCCGGAGAACAGATAGACATCCTGCTGCACCATTCCAATGTTTTTACGCAGGCTCTTAAGGGTGTACTTTTTGATGTTCTGACCGTCCAGGAAAATATCACCGCCGGTAACATCATAAAACCGGGGGATCAAATTACACAAGGTAGTCTTGCCACCGCCGGAAGGACCAACGAAGGCAACTTTTTCACCCTTTTGGATGGTAAAATTCAAATTTTCAAATACCTGATTGTGGTCATCTGGGTATTCAAAGGTAACATCTCTAAATTCGATATTACCCTGGGCATTTGTAAGCTCCTGGGCATCCGGCTCGTCAAAGATCTCCACATCCGCATCCACGATCTCCACAAACCGCTCAATGCCGGTCATACCCCGCTGGAACTGCTCGGCAAATTCAATGATCCGCCGCACAGTGGCAATAAAGGTGGTAACATACAGAAGATATGCCACCAGATCACCGGCGTTAATGACGCCCTTAATCATAAAAATACTGCCGGCGATGACCACAGACGCATACATAATGCCGTCAAACAGCCGCGTAGTGGTGGAGAATGCGCCCATAAACTTATAAGATTGCTTCTTGATGGTGAAGAAATTTTGATTGTCCTTTTCAAACTTTTCCCGCTCAATGTCCTCATTGGCAAAGGCTTTTACCACCTTCTGTCCCAGAAGAGAATCCTCAATTCTGGCATTGAGCTCACCAATAAGCTTGCGCCGTTGGCGGAAGGTATCCCGCATTCTCTTGTTCAGGCTTCTGCAAACAAAGAACATAATGGGGATGATCAAAAAGATGATCAGAGTCAACGGAATGTTGATGCCCATTAAAATGATAAAGGACACAACGCCCTTTAATCCGGCAATCAAAAACTCTTCCGGACAGTGGTGGGCAAATTCCGTAACATCGAAAAGGTCATTGGTGATCCGGCCCATGATCTGGCCAACTTTTGTGTTGTTAAAATATGTATTGGAAAGCTCCTGCAAATGGGAGTATGCATCCCTGCGCATATCCGTTTCCATTTTCGTACCCATTACATGGCCGGTGTACGCCATATAATAGTAGGCTGCAGAGTCAATGATTCGCAGCACAAAGTACAAAAGGCCCACCCGCACCACATAGGTAATGGTCAGGCTTGCCAGATCATTTATTCCGGCATTTGTAATTTCGCGCATAATCAGCGGAAGCAGTATCTCGCAAACGGTGGTCAGCGCGGCGCAAAGCAGGTCCAAAACCAAGGTGGGCCAATACTTTTTATAATAAGGCAAAAAACGCCGGATCAGAACACCGGATGTGTATTTTCTGTCTTTTTCCATAGTCGTACTCCTTATTTGGCAAACGATAACTGAATCAATTTCTTGAAATTAAGCAAACACACATTTATAGATAATGTCTCTTAAGAGTATCATAACATATTCATAGAATGGGTGCAAGATAAAAACTTTCTAAGGTACCGGCCAGATTTCTCCAAACAAAAAGGACATCCGTTAGGATGTCCTTTTTGTTTAAGTACGCTACTGAAATAAAAATGGTCAAAAAACAAGCACCTATTTAATATTACTTACTTCTTCATGAAATATGGTCCACACATATCCTCATGTGTTTTAATATATGTCCATTTAAAATCTCTACCAACAACATAAATTTCTATATAGTCATCTAAAGCATTTGCCTCATACATATCGCAAGTTATGTCTTTGGTATCCTTATCCTCAAACCAATTAATGAAAATAGCATCTTTTTTATTTATTTTATTATAGGCTTGTTTTGCTTCATTTTTAATTAAATACTGATCATCATTTAACAATCTCCAGGAAAAAACATGCCAAATAAAATTCCCAGTAGATTTAACATACTTTTGTATAATCTTTTGGGGAATATCAGAAGCAAAAGCTTCAATCCACTTTTTATAAAGCTCGTTTTTTGTCATTAACAATCACCACCTTGAATGTATTATAGCATAAAAGCGAAAAAGTGGCAATGGATAATGATATATCGCTAACGCGATATGATATACGACTTGCGTCGTATGATATATTTGCGTTGCAAATATGATATAATATCCGTTCTTTCATATGCCAAAGGCATATATCATCCACCGCAGGTGGATATCATTTCGAAGATATATCACCCGTTCCGACGAGGAACGGATATCATTGAAAAAACCTCTTTACTTTCGTAAAGAGGTTTTTTCTGGAGGTACCGGCCAGATTTGAACTGGCGGATCAGAGTTTTGCAGACTCGTGCCTTACCACTTGGCTACGGTACCATATATGAAATTAGGAACGCAACGCGCTCCTAATCTCTTTCTTTGGAGCGGGTGAGGAGGCTCGAACTCGCTACCTCCACCTTGGCAAGGTGGCGCTCTACCGGATGAGCTACACCCGCATCTTGACCCTATAGAAGGGTCATGGTGCCTCCGGTCGGAATCGAACCAACGACACGTGGATTTTCAGTCCACTGCTCTACCTACTGAGCTACAGAGGCATATTGAGCAGAGCATTTCGCTCTGCTCAGATGCTTTTATATGGCGACCCGGAACGGACTCGAACCGTCGACCTCCAGCGTGACAGGCTGGCGTGCTAACCGACTGCACCACCGGGCCAAATTTGGTGGGAACAACAGGGCTCGAACCTGTGACCCCATGCTTGTAAGGCATGTGCTCTCCC
>JAZLAB010000067.1:0-1672 GCA_045612985.1 Faecousia sp. | reverse complement strand
TTGTATTCTCTTTCTTCCGCAATACGCTGGAAAAGGTCTGCACGCTGTTGGGCGACCGTTGCAGCCAGATCATTTCCGGTGATATCAGTCCTGCCGTTCGGCAACAGATCGTGGACGAATTCAACGCTGCCGAAGCTGGTGCAGTGCTGGTCAGCCAGGTGCAAGCCGGTGGTACAGGCCTGAATATCCAGGCAGCCAGTGTGGTGGTATTCTGTGAACCCCAGCTGACACCTGCCATTGAAAACCAGGCGATTGCCCGTGCCTACCGTATGGGACAGACCAGGGATGTACTGGTGTACCGCTTGCTTGCCGACGAGACCATCGACGAGCGGATGCTGGAGATCCTTTCCACCAAGCAAAAAGAGTTTGATGCCTTTGCTGAGGATTCCGTAATCGGAGACCTGCAAATGCAATCCGATACCTCCTGGCTTACTAAACTTGTGCAGGAGGAGCAATCTCGCCTGGGACAGCAATGAATATGCAAAACAGCGGTCTTTTGATGTGAGGGAGTGGTGCAAATGAAAAAGTTTATTGCGATTTTGATTTCACTTGTGATCATTTTTCTTTTTGCGGATGTGATTACTATAGCGATGAGACCATCAGCATCCTGTTGCCAAAACCGGACAAGGATGGCCTTGTAGAGTATCAAGCAGGCTTAAGCGATAAAAAGAATGCGGCGAGAGTCGAACTACTGCGATATGAGATAGATGCGCTCAAGGATGGGCAAATATATATTGCGCTTCCGGAAACCCTCAAAGATAGCGCAGGCACGCAATATACCATTGATTCCTTTGGCGGACCGATTGGTCCCAATGCGCTACTTCAACCCTTTGGATTGGTTATCCAGATTTGTGAGGGACTGCCGGAAGAGCCGATCAGCCTGACAGTCGATGCAGGGTCTCTTCCCCTTGATACCAGCTGTTGGGAGGATGTGCAGGTCTGCTTCCTTGCAGACGGAACCTCAGTGGAAATCCCACTGGAAACAGTGATATTCCAAAGTGCTGTGCCCCTTGCATACAAGCTGTATCTAAAAGAGGAAGGGGACGACGGCTCGATTTCCGATGCAGCCGATTCTGACAAATGGTATGAAACGCCGAAGGAAGAATACGCAGGTGGTGAAAAGGTGACCCTTAAACTAAAGTGTTCAGATGGAGATAGCAAAAGAAGCCTTGCTGCGAGTCACGAGCCGGTAACGGTCACGGATTACGGCGACTACCTGCAGTACGAATTCATTATGCCCTACCACAGTGTGAGGGTTACGATTATGCAAGGACAAGAATAAACACATATAAAAATACCGACTAGCAAACGCTGTATGCGCAAACTAGTCGGTATTGCTTATTTTTATTCTAAAGAAGTAAGAACCACTATCCACTTGTGTTGCCTTAGCGATGAATCAGCTCCTTGTTCACGATTTCGGTAGCTCTTTGGCGAAAACTGTTCATCTGGGCAACCCATTCCATTTGGTTGTCTGCCTTGAGTTGTTCGGTTACACCCTCACGATCTGCCATCTGTTTTACGAGCCGAAGCAGCATTTCTTCCGCCTGCTTGTCGATTTCTGCAAGATAACCGTTGAGCTTGCCTGTGGTCAGCAGATTGAGGTACAGCGCCTTTCTGTGCTGTTTGATATACCGCAGGTGACTTTGCCCGTATACGCCGATTTCAGCGCCTT
>JAZLAB010000066.1:0-6412 GCA_045612985.1 Faecousia sp. | reverse complement strand
ACTTTTCACCTGTGTTCACCACCTTTCCTTTATTATATCGGAATTTTTTAGCTGTTGCAATACAAACATAAAACCGACCCTAACTGACACGATTGTATCAATTAGGGTCGGTTAAATGGTGCCGCTGACCGGAATCGAACCGGTTCGGATTTTACTCCGAGGGATTTTAAGTCCCTTGTGTCTACCTATTCCACCACAGCGGCGTGGGGTAATGGTATCACATTTTGGGCAAGCAGTCAAGGGAATATCTGTGAATTGGCAGAGAAACTGTTAAGTGTTGAGATGATAGAAATGGCAAGAATACATTGCAAAATGGAAAAATCGTGCTATTATTACAAAAAGAAAGACTGATGGTTTTTAAGGAGACATATATGGAACTGTTTGGTTACCCCCTTTGGGCGGTGGCGCTGGTGTGCGTGGGCGTGTTTTGCGCCGCTTTTGTGGATTCTATTGGCGGTGGCGGCGGCATTATTTCGCTGCCCTGTTATCTGCTGGCGGGATTTCCTATGCACCTTGCGTTGGGTACAAACAAGCTTTCCTCCGGCATCGGCACAACGGCATCCACTGTGCGTTATGCCATCAACGGCTGCGCCGATTGGAAGCTGGGCATTCCCTCCATCGCCTTGGCACTGTTGGGCGCTCATTTGGGTACGCGGCTGCAGCTGCTGGTCAATGAAAAATATCTGAAGCTGGTGCTGCTGATCGTACTGCCGATCATTGCGGTGATCATGCTCAAGAAAAAGACTCTTCCGGAAATCCGGGGCGATATGAATGAGGCGCTTCGCAAGGCAATCGTCTGGGGCGCGGCGCTGGTCATTGGCATTTATGACGGCTTTTACGGCCCGGGTAAAGGCACGTTTTTGCTGCTGATCTTCTGCTATTTTGCAAAGCTGGATGTGCGTACCGCTTCCGGAAATGTGAAGCTGGTCAATTTCTCCTCTAATATCGGCGCGCTGGTTACCTCCCTGATGGCGGGGAAAGTGGTGATCGGCGTAGGCCTTTTGGCGGCGGTGTTTTCCACTGCCGGACACTATCTGGGCTCCGGTATGGCCCTGAAAAACGGCTCGAAGATCGTGCGTCCGGTGATCATTATCGTGTTGGTGCTTTTGGCGGCAAAGGTGCTTTTAGAGCTGTTTGGAATCGCATAAACAGATAAAAACATCCCGATCTGTTGATCGGGATGTTTTGTGTATATTACCAAGTTGCCTTTACCTTTTCAATGGCGCGGATGCCCTCCAAAGAGATTTCTTCAGTGATCACCGGGCTGTTTAAAAGTCCTTTTTCCAGACACTGGGCAATGTGTTGGGCTTCGTAAACCAATTCATATTCACAGGGAAATTCCAGGGTTTGTGTTTCACCGCCCATATGGACAATGACCTTTTGGGCCTTCCAGTAGTTGGGAAGCTCGATGTAGCCGTTCTGCCCGAAAATACGGCAGGTGTTATCCAGCACTGCTCGGGTGCTGTTTTTGGCGCTGAACAGAACGCCGGTTTCTGTCTGACCGGTGAGGATATACTGCCACTCCACACCGGTTTCCAGCTTGCTGGCTGTGCCCCGAATATCTGTGATCTGTCCAAACAGCCAGGCCATCAGCTGCACCGCGTAAATGCCACTGCTGAGCAGCGGACCACCGCCGGCATCTTTGTCAAACATCCAGCCGTTGTAGCTGGCGGGAAAGCTGTGGCTCATCTCTGCCATTGTGATTTGACCCAGATCCTTAAGGCGCTCCTTTGCCGCCAAAACTGCCGGCAAAAACAGCATTTTTTGGGCCTCCATAAAGAAAAGCCCCTGTTTTCTTGCCAATGCATACAGTTCTTTTGTTTGGGCCTCGGTGGTGGTGCAGGGCTTTTCACAGATGACGTGCTTGCCTGCCAGCAGCGCCGCCTTTGCCCAGGGGTAATGGGCGGTGTTCACGTTGGAGATGTAGACGATGTTTACGTTTTCGTCCTTTAGCAGATCTTCGTGGCAGCCGTAGGCGGTGGGGATATCCCACTGGGTGGCTTTTTCCCGGGCCTTTTCCAAGGTGCGGGAGGACACCGCGGTGATCTTACCCTTGCCGCTGGCACGCACCGCAGCAATAAACCGGGGCGCGATGGAAGAGGTGCTTAAAATGCCGTAACAAAGCTCCATAGTTCGGACTCCTTCTTTAGACAAAGCAGCAACCGGCTAGGCTGCTGCTTGTTACTTTATTGCTGAATCATCTTATTGGGTTGGGGCATTGTCTCTTTGAGTATCTGGTAGCAGTGGGCATAGGTGGTTTGGATGTATGCGCCCCACTGCCAGTTCAGCCAAAGCTCCAGCAGCGCATACAAAATGTAGAAGCCCAGGAAAAGAATGTCGCTGTTTACCGGAAGATCGATACCTGCAAAGCCCAACAAAACATCGCCGTAGGCTACAACTGCGATCAAAACCTTCAGAATATAAAACCACAGAAAACGCATATCTGCCCGGAACAGGGAAAAACCGTTTTTGCGCATCATCCGAAAGCTCACAGCGATGGCTGCCCGGGCATTGGGCGCGTCATCCATAATGGCAAATGTAGCCATACGCATCCGGTAGAACAAAAAGACCGTTACAACTGCGAGCAGCACGCCTGCCAAAATGTAAAGGGGCAGCGCTGCCTGCACAACCTGTGCCGTCAAGGCCGGATCGGCCAGCATTTCTTCGGTGATGCCCTGCTGCATGATCGGCTCCATAACTGCGTACAGCTTGCCAACAAAGGGCGTAAAGGAAAACAGCATACCGGCCACATAAAAGCAGGCTATGCCGGCAGCAGAGTAGATCAGTGTTTGCAGAATGGACAGCCGTAAAAACTTGCCAAACCGGTGAAAGCCTTCCCAAAGCATTGTGGGCGCGACCTGCTCGTGGCGGGCATAGCGGATGCAGGCAAACACAAAGCCCATCTGCCAGAAGGGGAGCAGCACAACGGTCAAAAAAGAGAGCAGGGACTGGATCGCCTGCAGTACAGACCGGGTGCCAATACCGCCCAGACCGGTAGTCTTTTCAATATACTGGGAAAGAAGCAGATTGCAGGCTGTTACTACCAGAGAAAACAGCATTGCAGCGCCGGTGTGCAGGAGGGCAAGCTTTTTTCCGCTGTATTGCGCGGCCTGCAAAGAGCATTTGGCGGCAACCCGTGTTCCAAATAATTTCATAACAAATCTCCTTTGCGGACTATGTAACTTATTTATACGGCAAAATAAGGAAAATAGCAAATAAAATTTTGCGCAAGTTGCAGCAATGAGAAAAGGCCCGACATCGTCCGTGATGTCGGGCCTTTCCTTTGGGATAAAAAGAAGAGAGGTAGAAAAAAGGTGTTTTTGAAAGCAAACGCTTTCTATCGTCAATATAATGGATAAATTTGAACAGTCTATGACGGAAATGGAAATAAAATTCGACATTTTTATGAATGACCGTTGAGAAGAGGAAAAAGTTAGAGTATAATATTAAAAAACAGAAAGGAGATGGGGAAATGGTCGACTGCCATATGCATATGGTGCTGGACGGCGTACAGTGGAAAAATGCCATAGCGCGGCACAAAGAAAAGCCGGATGAAGGCTTTATTCGCAGCACCCTTGCCATTTATCGACAAAAGGGCTATACCTATCTCCGGGATGGCGGCGATCGGTGGGGCGCAGGAAAAATGGCCCGGGCTTTGGCGGCGGAATATGGCATTACCTACCGCACACCTTTAGCGCCTTTGTGTCAAGAAGGCCATTACGGCGCGTTTATCGGGCAGACCTATGGCGATATGAAGGAATATGCCGACCTGGTAAAGCAGCAAAGAATTGCCGGGGCGGATTTTATTAAGATTATGATCTCCGGGCTGATGGATTTTGACCGGTTTGGGGTGCTGACCCAAGAGGGGTTGCCACCGCGGCAAATTAAGCAGCTGATCCATATCGCCCACGAGGAAGGCTTTTCGGTAATGGCTCACGCCAACGGCGCAAGAACAGTAGAGGCTGCGGCGCTGGCCGGGGTGGACTCGGTGGAGCACGGCGCCTATCTGGATGCAGATGCGCTGGCGGCAATGAAGGAAAATGATTGCGTTTGGGTGCCGACCCTCAGCACCATTGGAAACTTGCGGGGCAAGGGAAGATTCAATGAATCCGCCGTTGTCCAGATCCTGGAAAGCGCGCTGGAAAATGTAAATGCCTTTTGCCAAATGGGCGGACTGATCGCACCGGGTACGGATGCTGGCGCCTGGGCAGTCCCCCACGGCTGTGGCACAGAGCGGGCTCTTTTGATCCAAGCGGGGGTAACAGCGCAAATGCTGGAAAAAGGCATAAAGAAGATACTGGAGAAGTTCTGAAAACCGCTGCCGGGAGGATCCCCCGGGGGCGGTTTTCTGCTTGGCGGGAAAGACTGGTAAAAAAGCGGCGGTTTTTTCCGAAAAACCATAAAAACCGGGTTGAATTTTCGCCGGCAATATGCTATGATAAGATAGCGTGTGAATGGGGTGCTATGCCCATTTGTACAAACGGTCTGAAAAGGAGCAAAGCTTATGCCACATACTATCGCTGTTGCCGGAAAAGGCGGCGTAGGCAAGACCACGACCTGCGGTATGCTCATCGACTATCTTTGCAAAAAGGGCAATGGCCCGGTGCTGGTAGTGGATGCAGATGCCAACTCCAACCTCAACGAGGTGCTGGGTGTGCAGGTGGAGACAAGCCTGGGCGCGATCCGGGAGGAAATGGCGCAATCTGAATTAAAAGGCACGATCCCTGCCGGTATGACCAAAGCGGATTATGCGGAGTATAAGTTCAATTCCGCGCTGATCGAAGAAGATGATTTTGATATGCTTGTGATGGGCAGGACCCAGGGCAAGGGCTGCTACTGCTATGTCAATGGTGTGCTCAAGACCCAGATTGACAAGTATGCCAAGAATTATCAATATATTGTTATGGACAACGAGGCCGGTTTGGAGCATGTGGCCCGGGGTACGCTTCCCCCGGTGGACACGATGCTGCTGATCTCCGATTGTTCCCGCAGAGGCGTGCAGGCTGCTGCGCGAGTTGCGGAAATGATCCAGCAGATGGAGCTGAAGATCGGCCGTCTGGGTCTGATCGTCAACCGGGCGCCCGGCGGCGCTTTGGAAGCAGGCGTGAAAGAGGAGATCGAAAAGCACGGCCTGGAGCTTCTGGGTGTTCTGCCCCAGGACGAGGGCGTTTACCGCTGCGACTGCGACGGTGAGCCTTCCGCCAAGCTGCCCCAAAGCAATCCGGTCAAGCAGGCCCTCGGGAAGATCCTGCAAAACCTCGGCTTGTAAAAGCCACTGAAATTCGTTAATAAAAAATATTTTATTATAAAACCAAAACAAGGGGGAAAACAATTATGTCTTTTGTACCTAAGACGCAGCCCTTCAGCGGTAAGATCAATGCCGTAACCTTGGGCACCGGCGACAAGGCAGTTGTCATCGGTGGTCAGAATGTGCTGCCGTTCTACACCTTCGATGCACCTATCGAGAATGCACCGAAAATCGGCGTGGAAATTTCCGACGCTGCTGCTTCCTGGGATGTACCCGGTCTGGTAGAGTTCTACGCCGGCTGCAACACCATGGCTCAGCGTGCCAAGAAGGCCGAAACTATGGAAGGCGCTGACTTCATTTGCCTGAACTTTGAGTCTGCCGATCCCAACGGCGCTGACCGCAGCGTTGAGGATTGTGTTGCTGACGCAAAGGCTGTTGCAGAAGCAGTGTCTATGCCCATCGTCATTATGGGCTGCAAGAACATGGAAAAGGACGGCAAGCTGTTCTCTGCAGTTGCAGAGGCACTGACCGGCAAGAATATTCTGGTTATGTCCGCAAAGAACGAGGACTACAAGACTGTCGGTGCATCCGTTGCATTGGCAAGCGGCCAGAAGGTGGGCGCAGAAACTGCTGACGACATCAACCTGGCAAAGCAGCTGAACATTATGCTCAAGGGCCTGAATGTTCCTGCAGAGTCCATCGTTATGAACATTGGCACCGCTGCTGTTGGTTACGGTTACGAATATGTGGCTTCCACTCTGGACCGCGTTCGTGATGCTGCCCTGAAGCAGAGCGATGCTGACCTGCAGATGCCCATCATCGCTCCCGTGTCCACCGACACCTGGGGCGTGAAGGAATCCACCGCATCCGAAGAGGACGAGCCTGCATGGGGCAACCGGGAAGAGCGCGGCATCAACATGGAAATCTCCACTGCTGCTGCTAACCTGACCGGTGGCGCTGACGCTGTTATCATGCGTCATCCCGCAGCTGTCGCAACCATCAAGAAGTTCATCACTGAACTCGTCTAATCGGAAGGAGGATACATACAATGGCTTTGAAAGGTCTTGATATTTTTAAGCTGTCTCCCAAGAAGAACTGTAAGGAGTGCGGCAGCCCCACCTGTATGGCATTCTGCATGAAGGTGGCCCAGGGCGCTGTGGAAAT
>JAZLAB010000065.1:0-22621 GCA_045612985.1 Faecousia sp. | reverse complement strand
GTTGATTCTTTTTGTTTCATACATCAGTTTTAACCAATAACTTGTTTCGTTGGATTCCTTAAGAGCAATCTCCAACTTTGCTACAAAATCTTTCTTGCTCTGTGCATATTGTGCTTCGTGGATATTAGCACCAACCGATGTGCCGGCTCGTGCGAGTTGATCTGTCATATAGGAACTTTTTGGTGCAGTTACGCCATCAACAAGATTAACGATTGCGACTGCAAATTCAAAGGATAAGTCAAGTAATTTGTTTTCGGACATAAAAGCACCTTCTTTCGAAAGAATTATATCATAAAATCGTGTGTATTTCAATGATATATCGCCGTTGGCGATATGATATACGGCTAACGCCGTATGATATATTTGCGTTGCAAATATGATATAATATCCGTTCCCATCATACGCGAAGCGTATATCATCTGCAAAGCAGATATCATAGCGTCAGCTATATCATCCGTTCCGTCAGGAACGGATATCATTGAAAAAAGCCTCTTTTGTCCAGTAGACAAAAGAGACTTTTTTCGTGGTGCGAGAGATGGGACTCGAACCCACACGGCGAAACCACACGCACCTCAAACGTGCTTGTCTACCATTCCAACACTCTCGCAAACTCCATAGCATTATAACCCGCCCAACTGCTTTTGTCAATAGGTCTGAATTGTAGAATTTCCGTTTGAAACATATTGCGTAGTATAATGAAATTTGCTATAATATGGCTAAATTTATTTGTTAAGGAGTCTGCTATGACACGCTTTTTTGTTTCTCAGGAGCTGCTGCAGCAGGATTTTTTGGTTTTAACCGGTGAAAATGCGAATCATGCAAAGGTGCTGCGATTGCAGCCAGGTGAGCAAGTTATGATCTGCGACGGACAGGGGCAGGAATGCCTTTGCACGATCAGTGATGTCAGTTGCGGGCAAATTTCTTTGGTAGTGCAAAATAGACAGGCCTCTGGAGCAGAAGCCTGTATCCGCGCCAGTGTTTATATGGCTTTTTCCAAGGGCGATAAGTTAGAACACGTGATTCAAAAAGCAACGGAACTGGGTGCTTACGAAATTGTTGCTTTCCCCTCTGCTCGTTGCGTTTCCAGACCGGATGACAAAAGTCTTGCCAAGAAGCTGCAGCGCTGGCAAAAGATTGCTGCATCTGCAGCAGAGCAATCCGGACGAGGGTATGTTCCGGCGGTTGTTGTGTTGAATAGCTATAGCGAAGCGCTTACACGGGGAGCGCAGGCAGACAAAGCAATTTTGTTTTATGAGAACGAGCGCGCAACTACTTTAAAAATGGCTCTATCCGAAGGCGAATATAAAACAATCGCTTTGCTGACCGGGCCGGAGGGCGGCTTGGAAACGCGTGAAGTTGAACAAGCTACACAGGCCGGTTTTTCCATCTGTACGCTGGGTAGCCGTATTCTTCGTTGTGAAACTGCGCCACTGTGCGCACTATCTGCGGTAATGTACGATGCCGGAGAATTTTAAATGAAAAACGCGCCTGCAAAATCGCAGGCGCGTTAAATTATTTGTCATATTCAAGAATTTCTTTTTCAATATAAATAGGCCGGTCTTTTGACTGTTCAAAAGTGCGGCCAACATATTCACCGATGATGCCGATGCAAAATAACTGCATACTGCCCAGCCACAAAATCAAAACAATGGCAGTTGCATAACCGGGAACATCAATGCCTGTGATCAACTTTTCCATAATTACAACGATGGAATAGATCAGCGCAATGACCGCTGTCGCAATGCCAAGGAAGGATGCGATGCGCAGAGGCTTTGTGGAATAGCCGATGATGCCGTCAATACCATAGTTGAGAAGCTTCTTAAAACTCCACTTGCTTTTACCGGCGTTTCGTTGTTGGGCGCAGTAGGGGATATAGCAGGTATTGTATCCGATCCAGGCAAAAATGCCCTTGGAAAACCGGTGATATTCACGCATATTTAGTATGCTTTCTGCGACACAACGGCGGAAAGTGCGAAAATCACTGGCATCGGCTTTCAGATTGACATTAGAAAGACTGTTGTTGATCCGATAGAAGGACTTTTTGAACATAGAGAGGATCTTTCCCTCGCGGCGACGGTCCTGATAGGCAGCAACCACATCGTATTCCGGGCTCTCTTCCAGTATTTGCACCATTTGGCGTACCACTTCCGGCTTTTGCTGCAAATCGGCATCGATTAGAGAAATATATTCGCCTTCTGCGTGCTTGAGTCCGGCAAAAAGCGCAGACTCCTTACCAAAATTTCTGGAGAAGCTGACAACCTTAATCGGGCATTTCTGCTCACTATACAGCTGACGCAATGCGCACATCGTGCCATCACTGCTGCCATCATCGATAAAGATGATTTCATATTGATAAGGACATCCGGCAAAGGCGGAAATTACAGCGTCCTGGAAAGTTGCTACATTCTCTGCTTCATTGTAGCAGGGGACGACCAAGGATAGTTTCATTTCCATCAACTCACAATTAAGAATTTGTTATATTATATGCTAAATAGGAAATCCAGTCAAGATTTACACAATTTGTTTTATTGTGAGATAGTTGACATCTTTGCAAAAATATGATATTTTAACGAGGATAAATGCAGCGATAGGGAGTTTTGTACCGCAAATCATCATAGAGAGCGCGCAATTGGTGAAAACGCGTATGATTCGGTATGATTGTCGCCCTTGAGCAGGTTGCTTGAAGCCCAGTAGAGCAGTCCGGGTAAGCCCGTTACAGCGTTGAGTGCCCATTTATGGGAATTCAGGTGGTACCACGGAAAGTATTTTCGCCCTGAGCTAATCGGCTCAGGGCTTTATTTATTCAGGAGGTTATTATGTCCAGAGAATTGCCGAAGGTGTATGAACCCCAGCAGGTTGAAGACAGAATCTATAAAATGTGGGAGGAGAACGGCTATTTCCGCCCCTCTAAGAGCAGGGATGCAAAACCCTTTACCATTGTTATGCCGCCCCCCAATGTTACCGGTCAGCTGCATATGGGCCACGCAATGGATGCGACATTGCAGGATACATTGATCCGCTTTAAGCGTATGCAAGGCTATAACGCATTGTGGTTGCCCGGCGTAGACCACGCTGGCATCGCCACCCAGATCAAGGTTGAAGAGGAGCTTCGCAAAGACGGTTTGACCCGCTACGATTTGGGTCGTGAAAAGTTCCTGGAAAAAGTCTGGGACTGGAAGAACAAGTACGGCAACCGTATTGTTGAGCAGCAGAAGAAGCTGGGCGCCTCCTGCGATTGGGAGCGGGCCAGATTCACAATGGATGAGGGCTGCTCCAAGGCAGTCCGGGAGGTGTTTGTTTCTCTTTACGAAAAGGGCCTGATTTACAAGGGAAGCCGGATTATTAACTGGTGTCCTCACTGCGTTACCGCGTTGTCTGATGCTGAGGTTGAGTATGTGGACAAGCCCGGTCATCTGTGGCACATCCGCTATCCTCTGACAGATGGCAGTGGCGATGTTGTGGTGGCGACAACCCGTCCGGAAACAATGCTGGGTGATACCGGCGTTTGCGTAAACCCCAATGACGAGCGTTACACTGCAATTGTCGGTAAAACGGTGATGCTGCCTCTCGTGAATAAAGAAATCCCCATTGTTGCCGATGATTATGCAGAAATGGATTTCGGCACCGGCTGTGTTAAGATGACACCCGCCCATGACCCTAACGACTTTGAGGTTGGTCTGCGGCACAATTTGGAAGTTATCCGCGTGCTGGATGACAACGGTGTTGTCAACAGTTACGGTGGCAAGTACGAAGGCCTTGACCGTTACGAAGCCCGCAAGGAGATCGTTGCTGATCTGGAGGAGCAGGGCTATTTGGTCAAAGTTGAGGAGCATGCTCACAATGTGGGTACTTGCTACCGTTGCCACAACGATGTAGAGCCGATCATTTCTGCCCAATGGTTTGTTAAAATGAAACCGTTGGCAGAAGAAGCGATTCGCGTTGTTAAGGATAAGGAAACAAAGTTTGTTCCCGAACGTTTCAGCAAAACTTATCTGAATTGGATGGAGAATGTTCGTGACTGGTGCATTTCCCGTCAGCTTTGGTGGGGTCACCAGATTCCTGCCTGGACCTGTGAGGATTGCGGCCATATTACCGTATCCCGGGAAGATCCCTGTAAATGCAGCAAGTGTGGCAGCGCCAAGATCGAGCGGGATCCGGACGTGCTGGATACCTGGTTCTCTTCTGCTCTGTGGCCCTTTGAAACACTTGGCTGGCCGGAGAAAACAGAGGATCTGGATTATTTCTATCCCACAGATGT
Organism: Faecousia sp.; assembly: GCA_045612985.1. Taxonomy (GTDB): domain Bacteria; phylum Bacillota; class Clostridia; order Oscillospirales; family Oscillospiraceae; genus Faecousia. The sequence continues at coordinate 18,363 of JAZLAB010000065.1, read as the reverse complement.
GCTGGTTACCGGCTACGATATCATTTTCTTCTGGGTCCCCAGAATGATCTTCTCTGGCTGTGAGCACACCAAGAAGACTCCCTTCCACACTGTTTTAATTCACGGTCTTGTCCGGGATGATAAGGGTCGCAAGATGTCCAAATCTCTTGGCAACGGCATTGATCCTTTGGAAATGATCGAAAAGTTTGGCTGTGGTGCGCTGCGTATGAATATGGTCTCTAGCAATTCTCCCGGAAACGATATGCGTTTCTATGTGGAGCGCTGCGAGGCAATGCGCAATTTTGCCAATAAGCTTTGGAACGCATCCCGTTATGTGCTTATGAATCTGGGTGAGGATTCAAAGAATGAACTTCCCGCGATTTCCCAGTTGGAAATTGCTGACAAGTGGGTGCTTTCCAAGCTGAACGCTCTGATTGCAGAGGTTACCGAAAACCTTGAAAAGTATGAGCTGGGCGTTGCCATCCAGAAGGTTTATGATTTTATTTGGGACACCTACTGTGACTGGTATATTGAGCTGACAAAGGCTCGTTTGTACTCTGAGGATGCCCAGCGCAAGCAGACAGCGATCCAGGTGCTTGTATATGTCCTTGATCAGGTGCTTCGTTTGCTACATCCGTTTATGCCGTTTATCACAGAGGAAATTTGGCAGTCTATTCCTCACGAGGGTGATGCTTTGATCGTTGCTGATTGGCCGGTATATTGTGAGGACCTGGTATTCAAGACCGAATGCGATCAGATGGAATCTGTAATGGAGGCTATCCGCGCGATTCGTAACCGCAGAGCAGAAATGAATGTTCCACCCAGCAAGAAGGCAGCGCTGTATGCGCTCACCGCAAAACCTCAGGTATTTACCGAAGGTGAGGGTTTCCTGCAACGGCTTGCCTATGCAGACACGGTTACTTTGATTGAAAAAGAGCCGGATAACCTCGATGGAATGGTAACCATCACTACTGCCGATGCAAAGCTCTACATTCCTATGGGCCAGCTTGTGGATGTTTCCAAGGAATTGGAGCGCATTGAGAAAGAACTGGAAAAGGCGATCAAGAATCTGGCAGGCATTGAAGCCAAGCTCTCCAATGAAAACTTTGTTTCCCGTGCTCCCGAGAATGTTGTAAATGCAGAAAAAGAAAAGGCAAGCAAAGCCAGAGATTTGATTAATCAGTTGCGAGAAAGCGAAGCGGCACTTAAGAAACTGTAAAATGATCATAGGCGTGCAGACCGTAAGGTTTGCACGCCTTTCTTTTTTTGTTTACGCGATTGCGACAGTAAATTAATTTTTGGTGTTCTATACTAAAACCGTAAATTACGAAAGGAGGATAAAAATGCAGTTTACAAGCTATTTGCAAAACGGGCAGTTAACCATTGCGCTGACCGGAGAGATCGATCACCACTGTGCAAAGAAATATATTACATCCATTGCATCTAAAATTGAGGTATATTCGCCACAAATATGTATTTTGGATTTTCAAGAGGTAACATTTATGGATTCTTCCGGGATCGCGGTTGTGATCAACGCGCTACGCAATATGTCCGGAATTGGTGGCAAATTAGTTTTATCCGGCTTGAGAAATCAGCCAATGAAGGTGTTCCGGACATCCGGGATTGATAAACTCGTGGAAATTAAGGAGGCAGTATCGTGAAAATTGAAAACTATATGGTGTTGGAATTTCCTAGCAAATCTACAAATGAGGCTTTTGCCAGATCGGCGGTTGCCTGTTTTGCCGCCCAATTTGACCCTACCTTGGAGGAATTGGGTGATATAAGGACCGCGGTGTCCGAAGCGGTTACAAACTGCATCGTTCATGCCTACCCCAACGATTATGGTCTGATTACTGTACGCTGCAGAATTCTAAAAGAAAACACACTGGATATTGTTATCAAGGATAAGGGTGTTGGCATAAAGGATTTGGAGCAGGCAAGAACGCCGATGTTTACCACAGGTGGAGTGGAGCGAAGCGGTATGGGCTTTACCATAATGGAAAGCTTTATGACCTCCTTCTCGGTAACATCCGAGCCGGGGAAGGGGACAACCGTACATATGCGCCGGCGTCTGCAGCGTAGAAAATGAGCAACACCGAGGAACTGATCGCAAAATCCAGAGATGGAGATGAAGGTGCAAAAGAGCAGTTGCTGCAGGAGAATTCCGGACTGATATGGTCGGTTGCCAGACGTTTTATTGGCCGGGGAACCGAGGCTGACGATCTTTATCAATTGGGGTGCCTTGGTTTTCTGAAAGCGGTAGACGGATTTGATTTTAGCTACGGTACGCAGTTTTCCACATACGCCGTTCCTAAAATTGCCGGGGAAATCCGTCGTTTCTTAAGAGACGATGGGGCAGTTAAAGTTTCCCGTGGTATCAAAGAACGGGCAGCAACCATTAAAACTGCCAGAAATCAGCTGGTACACGCACTGGGTCGGGAGCCTACAATTCAAGAAATCTCCGTTCAAACCGGTTTTACCATTGAGGATATCGCAGTTGCAGAAACAGCAACGGCTTCCGTGGAGTCCATGCAGCAGGAAACCGGGGAAGATGGATTCAGTCTGGAAAATATCTTATCTGACACCCAGTCAGAGGATAAAATGCTGGAACAGATCGCGCTGCGGCAGGGAATTGATAGGCTTCCGGAGCGAGAAGCGCTTGTAATTCGACTGCGCTATTACCACGGTTTGACACAGCAGCGGGTATCCCGGGTATTGGATGTGAGCCAAGTACAGGTTTCTCGAATTGAGAAAAAGGCTCTTGCAAGATTAAGAGAAATTTTAGGGTAGTTTGTACTTTACCTTTTGGGAAAAATGCGGTAAAATAAGAATAACTATAAATACATAAAGGTGAACCTATGACAGAGCAAATGATCAGCCGCTTTTTAGCGGCAAGAAAAAAATATATTACTGATCAGTTTAAGAATTTAAATGATATGCAAAAGAAGGCTGTCCTTGCGACGGAAGGTCCTCTTTTGCTCCTGGCCGGCGCTGGCAGTGGTAAAACAACCGTCCTGATTAACCGGGTTGCAAACTTGCTGCGTTTTGGTCGTGGCAGCGACTGCTTTGAAGTGCCGGATACAGTTACGGAGGAAGATGTCCTTTTTTTGGAGAACTTAATCCAGCCGATAACGGATTACGACAGAAATCGCGCAGACTATCTTTGTGCAGTGGAGCCTGCTGCGCCCTGGAGTGTTTTGGCCATTACCTTTACCAACAAAGCAGCAAATGAGCTGAAGGACCGCTTGATCGCTATGCTTGGTCAGCAGGCGCAAGATGTTTGGGCAATGACATTCCATTCTGCCTGCTGCCGGATTTTGCGCCGAGATATTGAACACATCGGATACAGCCGTAGTTTCACGATTTATGATACAGCTGATTCCGAGCGGTTAATGAAGGGCATTATCAGCGATTTGGGTCTTGACGAAAAGGTTCTTTCCGCAAAACTGGCGCTGAACATTATCAGCAAAGAAAAAGACAATATGGTAACACCGCAGCAGCTGCTTTCCAGAGCAGAGCAGACAAATGATTTCCGTATGCGCTATGTTGCCAGGGCATACCAGACCTATCAAAACAAGCTGAAAGAAAACAATGCCCTGGACTTTGACGATATTATTTTCAAAACCGTTGAACTTTTGCAGCAGCACGAGGATGTTCGTACATACTATCAAAGAAAATTCCGGTATGTGCTTGTGGATGAGTATCAGGACACAAACCATATGCAGTACCTGTTGACTTCCTTGTTGGCGGGCGGTTATGAAAACATCTGCGTTGTCGGTGATGACGATCAGAGTATTTACCGTTTCCGGGGCGCAACCATTGAAAACATCTTGAGCTTTGAAAGTCAGTATCGTGGCTGTCGAACAATCCGACTGGAGCAGAACTACCGATCTACAAGCGCCATCTTGAATGCAGCAAACTCTGTCATTGCTCACAATCTGGGCAGAAAGGGTAAAAAGCTGTGGACGGCCAACGGTGCCGGCGATCCAATTACTTTGTATGAGGCCGGAGATGAAGGCGCTGAAGCCAATTTTGTTGCCGGAGAAATTCTTACTCGTTCAAAAGGTAAGCATTTTAATGATAATGCGATCCTATACAGAACGAACGCTCAATCCAACGCATTGGAATTTGCATTAAAGCGCAATGGCATTCCTTACAAGGTCATTGGCGGTATGCGCTTCTTTGACCGGGCTGAAATCAAGGATATGCTCTCATATATGTGCGTGATCAATAACCGGGCTGATGATCTGCGTCTTACGCGCATTATTAATAATCCTCCTCGCGGCATCGGTGGGAAGACCTTGGAAACTGCCCAGCGGCTGGCTGCTGCAGAAGGGAAGGGGTTGTATCCCATTGTATCTGATCCTTATTCCTATGCGCCGATGGAAAAGTCTGCTGCAAAGCTTAAGCAATTTTCCGATATGATTGAAGGTCTTGCGGGCCTTTTGGAAACAGACATTAGCCTACCGGACTTCTATGAAGAACTGATGATCCGCACAGGCTATATTGATATGCTTCAAAGCAAGCCAACGGAGGAGAACAAAACTCGGCTGGAAAACATCCGCGAATTAAAGTCCAGCATTATTTCGTATGTGGCAAATGCAGAGCAGCCCAGCTTGGCGGGCTTTTTGGAGGAAATCGCCCTCTATACGGATTTGGAGACCTATTCAGAAGGCGAAGAAGCCGTTGTTATGATGACGATGCACTCTGCAAAGGGCCTGGAATTCAACAATGTGTTTCTTGTTGGCTTCGAAGAAGGCCTGTTTCCCGGTATGCGCAGTATTGGCGATATGGAGGAAATGGAGGAAGAGAGAAGACTTTGCTACGTTGCCATTACCAGAGCAAAGAAAAATCTTTACATTTCCTATGCAAGACAGAGAATGCTGTACGGTAAGACCAATGCTTCTATGCCATCGCGGTTTCTAAAGGAGATCCCAGAGGACCTGCTTGTGCGCAAAGGCGGCTACTACCGTTCTAGCGCACCTGTCCGTCCCAGTTCTGCGTATTCTCCAATGCCTGCTAAAAAGCCAGCGCCTGCCTATACCGCAACCCAGGCAAGCGCGCCTATGCTTCAGGTAAACAAGGGCGATATGGTGCAGCATAAAGCCTTTGGAAAAGGAATGGTCCTTTCCGTATTGAAAATGGGCGGCGATGCAATGCTGGAAATTGCCTTTGATCAGGTGGGAACAAAGAAATTGATGGCAAAAACCGCATCTGCCTTTATGCGTAAATTGTGATATCAGCTTCCATCTGGCATAAGATTCCCAAGGGGGGATTTTATGCGCCGAGGCTATCGCCGTTTTCTTCGATGGGTAATTTTCCTGCTGGTACTTATCATTATTGGTTTTATCATTTTTCGCTTTAAATATCGCAGTGCGATCAGCGGCCTTGCGGAGACGCAGGTTCGAAATGCGACCTCTGATCTGATTAATGATGCCATCGATAAGCAGATCGAAAGCGCCAATATTCAGTACGATCGAATCGTGTATTTTGAAAAAGACCTTAGCGGTCGAATTACTGCGTTAAAGACCAATATGAGTGAGGTAAACCGCCTGAAAACGGACATACTGAACATTATCAATGACGAAATACTGGCGCTGGATACATCGGATCTGGGAATCCCCATTGGCAGCCTGATTTTGCCGGAGTTTGTTGCCGGCAGAGGACCGGAGATCCCGGTACGGATTTTGTCGCTCCGCAATTCTGATGCCTCTTTTTCCAGCAGTTTTTCTGAAGCTGGAATCAACCAGACTCTGCAGCAGCTGAATATGGAAGTTAGCGTAGATGTTGCGGTGCTGGTTCTGGGTCAAACAAACTACTTTACCGTTTCCAGCCAGGTCGTCGTGGCAGAAACGATTATTGTTGGTCAAGTTCCCGAAACATTTTTACAAACCGGAGGGTATTATGCAACCAAAAGAGAGAATGGAGCAGCTGACGCAGGTCCTCAATGAGGCCAATTACAAATACTACGTGCTGGATAATCCTACGATGCCAGATTTTGAGTATGACCACTTGTTGCGAGAGCTGGAGGATCTGGAGCGGGAGCATCCGCATCTTGCATCTGCCGATTCGCCTACCCAGCGGGTTGGAGGCGCAGCTCTTAGTAAATTTGAGAAATTCACCCACAGCGTGCCTTTGATGAGCTTACAGGATGTGTTTTCGTTGGAGGAGTTGGAGGACTTTCTTTCCAAGGTCCTGACCGCCTTCCCGGCTGCTGAATTTACCGTTGAGCCGAAGATTGACGGTCTGTCCGTTGCGCTGGAGTATGAAAACGGCAATTTTGTCCGGGGCGCAACCCGGGGAGATGGTGTTGTTGGTGAGGACGTAACGGAAAATCTGAAAACGATCCGTTCCATTCCAATGTCGATCCCCGATACCCCAGGGAAGCTGATCGTGCGTGGCGAAGTCTATATTCCCAAGAAAAACTTTGAAAAGTTGAATGCACGACAGGAAGAAGAGGGCAAGCCCCTGTTTGCAAACCCCAGGAACGCCGCCGCAGGCTCTCTGCGTCAACTAGATCCAAAGATTGCCGCAAAGCGGGGATTGGATATATTGATCTTTAATGTCCAGCTGGCGGAGGGCGTTGACTTCACAAGCCATACCGAGTCCCTTGACTATTTGCGGCAGCGTAAGTTTAAGGTCATCCGCAGCGAAAAGCTTACTGATTTACAATCTATTAAAGAATTTGTTTTAGCGATCAATGAAAATCGCGAACAGCTGGACTGCGATATTGACGGCGCAGTAATTAAAGTAAATGACCTTGCTTTGCGACAAAAACTTGGCGAAACTGCGAAATTTCCCAAATGGGCAGTAGCTTACAAATACCCGCCGGAAATCAAACCGACCATTGTAGAAGATATTGTTGTGCAAGTTGGTCGCACAGGTGTTTTGACCCCCAAAGCGGTTGTTTCGCCTGTCCGCTTGGCTGGCACGACCGTTACAAACGCTACGCTGCACAATCAGGATTTTATCGCAGAGCGTGATATCCGCATTGGCGACACCGTGCGCATTCGCAAGGCCGGTGAGATTATTCCGGAGATCTTGGATGTAGATATGAGCAAACGCCCCGACGGCACACAGCCCTATCGGCTGCCTTCTGCATGTCCGGTTTGCGGTGCGCCTACGGAAAAAGACGAAGACGGCGCGTTCCTGCGCTGTACAGGTGCAGAATGTCCCGCGCAGCTTTCCCGGAATATCGCCCATTTTGTCAGCCGTGATGCAATGGATATTGAAGGTTTGGGTGGTTCGATTGTGAAGGCCTTGATTGAAAAGGGTTTCATTTGTTCGCCTGCAGATATTTACTATTTGACGCTGGATCAGATGAAGAGCCTGTGGCAAAAGGGAGATACTGCAGCAAAGAAGCTTTTAGCAGCAATTGAGGACAGTAAAACGAGAGATGTCAGCCGGCTGATCTATGCCCTTGGTATTCGTCAGGTTGGCGCAAAAACCGGAAAAGTGCTTGCTTCTGAATTTGGTAGCTTGGATATGCTGATGTCAGCAACGTTAGAGCAGCTGGAGCAGGTTCCGGATGTTGGTGAAATAACAGCCAAGTCTATTCATCATTGGTTTGAACAGCCCCAATCTCAAAATATGATTGAAAAGCTGCGAAATGCCGGTGTGAACTTTGAGAGCACCCGTGTAATCACAGACACCCGCTTTGCCGGAAAAACCTTTGTTCTGACCGGCGCTTTAAGTAAGTTCACCCGGGAAGAGGCCTCTGAAAAGATCGAATTGCTTGGTGGCAAGGTTTCCGGATCGGTGTCCAAGAAAACAAGCTTTGTAATTGTCGGTGAAAATGCCGGCTCTAAAGAACGCAAAGCAATGGAATTGGGTATTCCCATTGTGTCCGAGGACGCGTTTCTGGAGATGATTCAATAATCAAAAGATCGCCATTGGCAATAGCCAACGGCGATCTTTTTATATGGAATTAAAGGGAATAGTCCTCGTTGTCATATTTGGAAAAATCCGATGCCTTCGGTTTTGAAGGGATGCGCTTGCAGGGGTCGTATGTAAATTTGCGGCAGGGCTTATTGGCAGCTCTGACGCCACGCTTGATGCAAAGCACCTCATCGTCATTCAGTTTTGTCGCGTTCATACAATAGCTGCAGGAACGGGGCATTTTTTTACGAAACAGCATAGCAGACCCCTTAATTGTTGTATTTTCTATATTATACAACACTTAAACAGGAATTGCTACAACTTTTTTCTGCCGATATGGTAAGCAGATAGTGATACATAAAATCAATAGGATCGTCAGTACCAGTGCAATAGGGAAACGATAAACATCTGACCCGGAAAACAGTAAAAACTGTACAAAATACGCAATTAAAAAGCTTACGGCGCTTTGCAGCAATTTTCCCGGGAAATACATTCCTGTTCCCAGTTTTCTGGTTACTGACACAGTCTGCATTGCCACACATAAACCTCCGAAGCTTAAAAATACTGCGCACAGAACGAAGCGAAGGCCACAGGAGGTGATTTCGCCAAGGAATACACATCCGTTTGCCAGCTCTAAAAAGCCGACCAAGGCGACCTCAGCCGCCGATGGCAGCAACCATAAAAACCATCTGCGAAGAAATGCAATCAAGACCCGAAACACAATAACCCATACGCATACAAGGCCCATTGTTTTGACGCTGTTTTCAACTGCTGTTGGGATATTTTCGGTTATATTGGCTTTGATTTTACAGGGATTGGTCTTATGCTTTGGCAGCATACAGCCTACAAGCATGCTACTTGTTATGTGTATTGCCCACAGCGCCCAAAGAGGTCCTTTTGAAGGAAAAAGGCTGCCAGCCATTCCAAAGATAAAGGCAGGTCCGGCATTGCTGCAAAATCCGAGCATTCTTCTGGCATCTACAGCTTCTATACAACCTTCCTCATATGCGTTTTCAATACTTTTTGCGCCAACCGGATACCCACCAACAAATCCCAGCAGATATAACGATTCTGCGCCATTTGGTATCCCGCATAATCTGTTAATTGGCTCAAAAAATGAAATGTGCAGACCTGTAAATGACTTGCCGATTAAATAGGATAAGATAAAAAAAGGCAGTAGGGAGGGGACCACCACCTTTAGTGATAGTTCTATGCCCTCCAAGGCACCGGCAATAGCGGTTTTTGTATCTAAAATTACAACGAGCAAACAAACAGCTGCGCCGATGCCTGTCCATATACGCTTTATATCTTTCAATGTGTATCACCTCATTGGAATCTATGCGCTCGGGGGAAAGAACATCACAATGGGCTCATAGAATATTGAAAAGGAGGCGGTCCGATGAGGGAAAAGCATGGAGTATTAAACAAATTTGCATTGCACGCTGATTTACCGGCGGAAGCAATTCCCGGTATGCCATTGGTAGAGCTGTTGGGATGTCAAAGGGTGTTAATTGAGAATCATAAAGGCGTAACAATGTATGGGTGCAAGGAAATTAGAGTTCGTGTTTCTTACGGTCAAATATGCGTATGTGGCTCCGGATTGGAGCTGGCAAGGATGACGCAACAACAGCTGGTCATCACTGGGCAAATAGAGGGGCTATCGCTGCTTCGGGGGGCAAGAAAATGAATTTATGGGATTCTTTATCCGGCACCTACGAAATTGAAATTACCAGCGCATCTGTTTCCGATGCGCTTACAGCGATCAATGCGGCGCATATCCATTTGCTTGATGTGAATTTTGTGGATGATTTAACATTTAGAGGAAAAGTTCGCGTCTATGCATACAGACGCTTGCGTTTGCTGCTAAACAACCGGGGAGAATCTATAAAAGTACTGAAAAGGGATGGTCTATTCTGGACGTTTCTTTCCCTAAAAAGCAGACCTGTTTTACTTGTTGGAATGGCAATCTTCTTAATAATGGCTTTGTATTTACCGAGTAAGGTGCTTTTTGTACGCATTGAAGGAAATACAACAGTTCCAACGAAAATGATCATTGAAAAAGTGCAGCAATGTGGCATCCGTTTCGGAACATCCAGGCGTCAGGTACGTAGTGAGAAGGTCAAAAATGCGCTGCTGTCTGCAGTTCCCCAGCTGCGGTGGGCCGGAATCAATACATATGGCTGCGTTGCAGTCATTTCAGTTCGGGAAAAAGCATTACCGAAGCAAAATACACCTGTGATTGGAGCCGCTAGTATTGTTGCAAAAACAGACGGTATCATTACGGAAATGACGGTTATTCGCGGAACACCGTTATGTCGCGTTGGTCAGGCGGTAAAAGAGGGGCAAGTGTTGGTTTCCGGTTACACAGATTGCGGACTCTCTATTAGGGCGGAAATCGCAAATGCAGAGGTTTTTGCCCAGACAAGGCGTCAATTGGAGGTTGTTTCACCCTGTAGTTTTGAAAAAATGACAGCCTTCAACCAAAAACAAAGAAATTATTACTTAAAAATAGGGAAGAAACTAATAAAATTTTCAAAAGATAGTGGAATTTCGGGTGCAAGATGTGTTAAAATGTATAAGGAAAATTATTTGTTGCTCCCAGGTGGCTTTCAATTGCCGATTGCAATTGTTACAGAGGAGTTAATAGGCCGAAAATTTGTTGAGGAAAGGGCTTCTATTGAAAAATATGCCTGGATGAAGGATTACGCAAATCAGTATTTAACCGGTCAAATGCTGGCAGGCGAGATCTTGGAATCAGATTTTTCTGCAAAACAAGAAGACGATAAATTTACCATAACGGGAAACTATGCTTGCCTGGAAATGATTGGGCAGGTGCATTATGAGGAGATAATTGACGGTAATGGAAAAAGAAATTGAGAGAATTGTAAATGCGGAACGGGTTGAGGATCTGATTTCTGTCTTTGGCTCTTTCGACGAGAATATCCGCCGCATTGAACAGGCGCTGGATGTAAAGATTATCAACCGGGGCAACGATTTGAAGATTACAGGCTCTGCCGAGCAGGCTGATAATGCTGTCCGCACCTTGGAGGGCCTACTGTCCCTGGCATCCAAAGGGGAGATAATTGATGAACAGCGGGTCCGTTACCTGATCACACTGGCAAAGGAGGGCAACGACTCTCAAATAGCCAAAATGGTTAAGGATGTTGTTTGCATCACCGCCAAAGGCAAGCCCATCAAAGCGAAAACGGTTGGTCAGCAGAATTACATTAAGGCGATTGAGAAGAATACTGTAACCATCGGCGTTGGTCCTGCCGGTACCGGTAAAACCTACCTTGCTGTGGCTGCTGCAGTTGCTGCATTCCGGGAGCGTACTGTTAACCGAATCATTCTTACCCGACCTGCTGTGGAAGCCGGAGAACGGCTTGGTTTTCTCCCCGGTGATCTGCAAAACAAGGTAGACCCCTACCTGCGTCCACTTTATGACGCTCTGTATGATATGCTGGGCGCGGAAACCTTTCAAAAGTATCAGGAGCGGGGATCTATTGAGGTTGCACCGCTGGCCTATATGCGCGGCAGAACGCTGGATGACAGCTTCATTATTCTTGATGAGGCGCAAAACACAACGAAAGAGCAGATGAAGATGTTCTTAACAAGACTTGGTTTTGGCTCAAAGGTTGTTATTACCGGCGATATCACGCAGATCGATCTTCCAAGTGATAAGGTTTCCGGACTGAAAGACGCGCTGCGGGTCCTGGAAGATGTTAAAGACATTGGCATCTGCAAGCTTTCTTCTGCTGATGTTGTCCGGCACGCTCTTGTGCAAGAGATTATCAACGCTTATGAGCGCTTTGAAAAGAAGCTGGAAAGCAAAAAGGCTGCCGGTGAAAAAACCCAAAGGAAGAAATAAAATGACAAACACAAAAATTCATATCACATTTGAAGGTGTCGGCATTGGCAAGTATTTTGTGCAGCCGATCATTAAAAGATGCATCGAAGCCACTTTGACCTATGAGGGCGTTTGTGCGCCTTGCGAGATCAATGTTCTGGTTACCAATGATCAAGGCATCCATGCCATCAATTTAGCAAGCCGCAACATTGATAAGGCTACGGATGTTTTGAGCTTTCCTATGTTCCAGCTGGAGCCCGGCAATCCACCTGAGGATTGGTCAGAACTTACGGACCCGGAAACCGGCTTATGCCCGCTGGGAGACATGGCGTTGTCTTTAGAACGCGCTGCTGCCCAAAGCAAGGAGTTTGGACATAGCTTGCGGCGGGAGGTCGGCTATCTGACAATTCATTCCATGCTGCATCTTTTAGGCTACGATCATTTGGACGAAGGACCTCAGAAGGCGCAGATGCGCGAAAGGGAAGAGCAGATTGCAGCGACGATTTACGGTATGCAGCGCTGAATTGGCAGCAAAAGGAGTATACGTATGAAGACTAAAACAGCAATGATTACGATTGCCGGCAGACCCAATGTGGGTAAGTCGACACTTACAAATTATTTGGTTGGCGAAAAGATCGCAATTGTCTCCAATAAGCCACAGACGACCCGTAACCGGATTTGCGGCATCGTTACAAAAGAAGACACCCAATTTGTTTTCGTGGACACGCCGGGTTTCCACAAGCCCAGAACGAAGCTGGGCGACTATATGGTCAATGTAACAAAGAATTCCATCACAGATGTGGACCTGACCGTTCTTGTAGTCGAGCCGATTCCTTCCATTGGCGCGCAGGAGCAGGGACTTATCGAGCAGCTGCAATCCAGAAAATGTCCGGCGATTTTGGCGATTAACAAGATCGATACCGTTGAAAAGGACACGCTACTTGAGGTCATTGCCGCATATTCCCAGGCAGCGAGCTTTGCTGCGATCATTCCCATTTGCGCAAAGTCAGGCGACGGCGTTGATGTTCTTTTGGAAGAATGCAAAAAATACGCCATTGAAAGTCCGTTTTTGTTCCCGGAGGATACCACCACTGACCAGCCGGAGCGACAGGTTATGGCAGAGATTATTCGTGAAAAGATTCTCTGGTGTCTTGACCGGGAGATCCCGCATGGCACAGCTGTTGAAATCACAAAATTTTCGGAGCGGGACAATGGAATCATCGACATTGATGCGACGATTTACTGTGAAAAGGCAAGTCATAAGGGTATTATTATTGGTAAGAATGGTGATATGCTTAAGAAGATTTCTACAATGGCCCGCACCGATTGCGAAAAGTTTATGGGCACGCGTGTGTTTTTGACTACCTGGGTTAAGTATAAGGAAAATTGGCGGGACAGCGATTTTCTCATCCGCAATTTCGGCTACAGAGAATAATTTCCAAGTGTATTAAATCCATCTTCGGCAAACCCTATTTCCGGAGGGATGGATATGGATTCACAAACCTTTTGGCAGCTGTTTTTGGACACCGGTGCGCCGGAAATGTATATGTTATATAACACTTTGCGAAAGATGGAGGATGTTCATGTATCTGACGATACGGGCCTTGGTGCTGCGAATAACACCCTATAACGATACAGATGCATTGCTGACTGTTTTGTCGCAAGATCACGGTAAGTTGACAGTAAAGGCAAGGGGTCTGCGTAGGAAAAACAGCCCCCTTGCTGCGCCATGCCAGCTGCTTGCATATTCAGAGTTTGTGCTCTTTGAAAACCGAGGTTATTACACCATTAATGACGCTGGCAGTGTTGAACTGTTCCATAGTTTGCGCAAGGACCTGCAGAAATTATCTTTGGGTACATATTTTGCGCAGGTTGCGGATGTGATCTGTCAAGAGGATTTTCCCAATCCGGAGCTATTATCCCTTGTACTTAACTGTTTATATGCCTTAACAAAATTAAATACTCCGGAGCTACAGGTAAAGGCTGTCTTTGAGCTTCGCAGCGCCTGTCTAGCCGGCTACACACCGGATTTGTCCGGCTGCAGCTGCTGCGGAAATGAAATGCCTGACCGTTTCGATCTGTCCGGAGGCCATTTGGAATGCTCCGGCTGCAGAACAATTGGATCGGATGGCATTCGCATGCCGGTCGCAGCTGGTGTTTTGCAGGCAATGCGGTATATTTGCGCCTGCGACAGCAAGAAATTGTTTGCTTTCCAGTTGGGAAGTGATGCGTTCAAACAATTATCACAAATAGCTGAAAGCTATCTTTCCACCCAGCTGGAGCGAGGTTTTTCCACACTGGATTTTTATAAATCTCTATTTATACCGACACAAATGTAATTGGGAGAAGTCAATGTCTGATTTATACAAAAAGTCAATTGAGCGCCTGGAGCTTTCCAGCGTGCTGTCTATGCTTGCGGAGTGCGCCGGAAGCGCAGAGGGTAGATCTGCCTGCTTGCAGCTGCAGCCAACCTCTGACCTGGGGACCGTACGTTTGCTGCTTGAGGAAACGACCGCTGCTTCTGATCTGTCTACCAAGAAGGGATATCCCTCTTTTTCCGGCATCTGCGATGTTACGGCTTCCCTGGAGCGGGCGCAGATGGGCGGCACGTTACAATTGAAGGAATTACTGAATATTGCAGGAGTATTGCGCTGCGCCAGAAACGCAAAAGCATACATCCAAGCTGATGAAGAGCCGACAGTTTTGACACCAATGTTCCAGGCGCTGACATCCAATAAGTTTTTGGAGGAACGAATTTTTAACGCGATCTTATCCGAGGAAGAAATCGCCGACACCGCCAGCCCGGAACTGGCTGACATTCGGCGTCATATGCGCGTGCAAGGCGCTAAAATCCGGGATAGTCTGCAAAAAATCATTTCCTCTTCAACTTATGCAAAATTCCTGCAGGAGCCAATTATTACCATCCGACAGGGACGCTATGTTGTTCCCGTGAAAAGTGAGTGCAAGAATGACATTCCCGGACTTGTCCACGATGTTTCTGCCACCGGATCTACCTTTTTCATTGAGCCGATGTCCGCAGTCAGCGCAAACAACGCTTTGCGGGAGCTGGAATTGCAGGAAACAAAGGAAATTGAGCGCATTCTTTCCCAGTTTTCCGCTGAAGCTGCAACCCATTCAGAGGAAATTACCCAGAATATGCAGATACTGATTCAGTTGGATGTGATATTTGCAAAGGCGCGACTTGGTTACAAGATGAAGGCTTGGGCGCCGGAAATGAATGACGAGGGCAGGGTGCAGCTGAAAAATGCACGGCATCCTTTGATCGATCCCAAAACTGTCGTTCCCACATCCGTTCATTTGGGCGTGGATTTTGATTCTATGATCATTACCGGACCGAATACCGGCGGTAAAACCGTAACACTAAAAACCATAGGTCTTCTGACATTAATGGCGGAATGTGGTTTGCATATCCCGGCAGGAGAGGGCAGCTGCATTTCTACATTTGATTATATTTTGGCAGACATTGGCGACGAACAGTCAATTGCCCAAAGCTTATCTACCTTCTCCGGCCATATGCGCACGATCGTGGAGATTGTAGAGCAATGCGACAACAGAACACTGGTGCTGTTTGATGAGTTTGGTGCGGGAACAGACCCTGCAGAAGGTGCAGCATTAGCCATTGCTTTGATCGAATTTTGCAGGAAGATGGGTAGCAATGTTATTGCAACCACCCATTATGCAGAATTGAAGCTTTACGCAATGCGCACAAAAGGCGTTACCAATGCCTCCTGCGAGTTTAATGTTGACACCCTGCAGCCTACTTATAAGCTTCTGATCGGCATTCCAGGCAAATCCAATGCCTTTGCAATTTCCCGCAAGCTGGGGCTTTCTGAACAGATCATTAAAGAAGCTTCAGATCTGGTTGGCCAGAGTGATAAGGACTTTGAAGAGGTACTGACGCAGCTGGAGCAGCAGCGCCAGCAAATGGAATCTGCGCGAATTGAAGCAGAGCGTCTTCGTCGGGAAACGGACGAAATAAAGCAACAAAGCGAACAATACAGTAAGCAGCTTGCCCAGGAACGGGAAAAGGCGCTTGCGAAGGCAAGACAAGAGGCCCAGCGCATTATTGAAGATGCCCGCTATGCTGCCAATGCTGCTACAGAGGAAATTAAGGCGCTTAAAAAACAGCTGTCTGAAAGTGCAAATCTTGACGGTATCAATCAGCGCCAAACGCAGCTGCGTCGCAGACTCAATGAGGCGGAAGATAATATTCGCGCCGGAGCACAAATAGTTGAGCGCCCGAAACCTAGTCGAGATATTCGCATCGGCGATACAGTCGAGCTCTTGAAGCTTGGCACAAAGGCTAGTGTTATTGCCATCAATAAAGACGGTACGCTACAACTGCAGGCCGGCGTGCTGAAGATGAGTGCCAAGCAAGAGGATGTCTACCTTTTGGAACAGGAAAACGCCTATAAACCAAAGGTTCGGCCTGCTCATTCCGGCCGTGAAATGAAAATGGCACCTATGGTTTCCGAAGTGGATCTTCGCGGTATGGACAGCATTGAGGCAATTTGTGTTTTGGAACGGTACTTGGACGAAGCAATGCGCGCAAATATTCCCTCTGTGCGCATCATTCACGGAAAGGGAACCGGTGTTTTGCGCAATGCTGTCCACCAATCCTTACGCCTGAACAAATTTGTTAAGAAATTCAGACTCGGCGTCTATGGCGAGGGCGAGGACGGCGTTACCATTGCAGAGTTTATATAAGAAGTTTCGTGTTTTTGCCATTTTACGGATATATGTTGACTTTTTAAAAACTTTTGCTATCATATACTAGGAAGCTAAAGTTGTGTCAAGGCGCACAAAAAGGAGATGTTTTTATGTTCAGTAAAGAAACAATTGTTCGCTGCGAGTCCGGTCTGCATAACCGGCAAGCTACTTATTTCGTTCAGAAAGCGAACGAGTTTTCTTGCACCATCTGGCTGGAATCCGGCAATCGGAAAATGAATGCGAAGAGCCTGCTGGGAATTATGTCCTTTGGTCTGGTAACCGGCGCAGAAGTTAAGTTGTCGGCTGAAGGCGAGGGCGCCGAAGCTGCAGTAAACGCACTGGATGAGCTCCTGCAACGGGATGTTTATTGATCTTTAATCTTTATCGCCTCAGTGTCAGATCATTCTGCATTGAGGCGATTTTTAAGGAGTAAAAATGGTCTTCGAGGAACTGAAACAAAAGGCATTGTCCTTACCGCTTTCGCCGGGTGTATATCTGATGAAGGATAAGGACGATACTGTAATATATGTGGGCAAAGCCAAGAAACTGAAAAATCGGGTAAGTCAGTATTTTCAGGATACAGCGACACACAGCTTTAAGACCAGGACAATGGTTAGCAAGATCGATCATTTTGATGTGATTGTTGCTGCGTCCGAGTTTGAAGCCCTGGTTTTGGAATGCTCTTTGATCAAGCGTCATTTACCCAAATACAACATTTTGCTGAAAGATGGGAAGGGCTATCCGTATCTTCGTCTGAATATGAAGGATTCTTATCCTGTTTTGTCAATGGTCAATAAACTGTCGGAAGATGGCGCAACCTATTACGGACCTTTTGGCAGCAGAGGCGTTACCGGCGGAATTTTGGAATCAATCAAAATTGCACTGAAATTACCAAACTGCAGCAAAAAATTCCCCAGAGACATCGGTAAGGACAGACCTTGTCTGAATTACCATATGGGTCAGTGTGAGGGCTGGTGCCAAGAAAGCACATCACAATCTGACTACTATGACCGTATGGAGCAAGTACGACAGCTTCTGCTTGGAAATTATAAATCCGTTTCTGGCGAGATCCGCAAGCAAATGCTGGATGCTTCTGAAAACTTAAATTTTGAGCTTGCTGCGAGTTTGCGGGATCGACTGCTTGCAGTAGAAGCGCTGGGAATGAAGCAGCTGGTTACCGCCGGCTCTGCTGCTGATACAGATGTGATTGGGTACGCCCAAACAGAAACAAAGGCATGCTTTACAGTATTGCATTTCAGCAAAGGTAATTTGATCGATAAGGAATTCGAGCTGCTCACAGTTCCCGAGGATAAAGAGCATGCTGTTTCGGCCCTTATGAAGCAGTATTACCTAAATAGAGGAATTGCGCCAAAGGTTATTTTATTGCCATTTGCAATTGACGATAGCGATCTGTTTTCTCAACTGCTATTTCAGCAGTATCATAAAAAAACAGAGATCAAAGTTCCGCAACGGGGCGAAAAGCTGTCAATGGTTGCATTGGCTAATAAGAATGCAATGGAAGAAGCCACAAGGGTAACCCAGCGGGATGAACGCACCAATGCTGCAATTGAGAAGCTGCAGAGTATGCTTGATGTTTCTTCAATCAAACGAATTGAATCCTTTGATATTTCCAATCTTTCCGGTACGGATATCGTTGCCAGTATGGTCGTATTTCAGGATGGGAAGCCAAAAAGAAGTGCCTATAAGCGCTTCAAACTGAAGGATATGACCGATCAGGACGACTATGGTGCAATGGCACAGGTGCTGGAAAGAAGATTCTCCCGGTATCTGGCCGGTGATGCATCTTTTCAGTCTGCTCCGGATCTGTTGCTAATCGATGGGGGTATAAACCACGCAAAGGTCGCTGTCAATGTTCTTGATATGCTGAATCTTAAATTTCCGGTTTTTGGTATGGTTAAGGATGACCG